>CAYRPF010000026.1:16311-36660 GCA_964426185.1 uncultured archaeon
ACTCTTCTTAGTAGGGCTCTTCTTCACAGTTTTTTTCTTGGCGGTACTCTTCTTAGTAGCGCTTTTCTTCACAGTTTTTTTCTTGGCGGCACTCTTTTTGGCAGTTCTTCTTTTATGGGAATTCTTTTTGGTAATAATCTTGGATTTGTGCATTTCACGTTGTTGTTGTTCGATTTCAGCTATTAAAGAACTTCTCCGAGAGTATTTCCTATCAAGCTCTTCTCGAATACCGATAAGCTTCTTCTCATAAAGAGCCTTTTGTTCTTCTAATTCCCTAATTTCACCATTTATCTTCAATAACTTAGGAGATATAATTTGCTTCTGAGTAGATTTTAATTTAGAACGTAAACTCGAAATTTCATCATGATGTGGTAATTCAAGTAATTCGGGTGTGGATGAGATCTTCTTAAATTCTGTTAGAGAAAGTGTGTGAAAATCATAAACCAAATGAGGAAAAATTTCCACGTCGATAATTACTTCAGGCGGATCCTCAAAAGTTGAAACCTTATAACGTTTTTGAAAATTGATATTTGGAGTTAAACTTTCTAATTGGGAAAAAGGGATATCAATCAATGTTTTTCCTGGTTCTTTCGCGCAACAAATTTTCAAATAGGACGGATGAAGGAGAAAATCGGATGTATTGTGCACAAATGGTTCTAAAAAGTATTCATTGAGGGAATTTTGAACACGTTCCAAACGAATTCCATATTTAAACGAACATCTTGCATGAAATAAAGTTGGCATTATATTTTCACATGCAGTGGATAACGGAGAGTGCACATATTTCTGATTTGGAAATAGTACAGGAATTTTTATGCAAATTGGTTCATGAGAGCCATCTTTATAGGATATTTGAAGGATAATATTCCATAAGAAATCTTTTGGGCTGGGGTTTAGTAATTCAATAATTGTTTGATTAATTTTATCGCTGTAATAAAGATTTAGTTGAATTGGTAAGGCAAGTTTTTTATACCGATATTTCGAGAAAAGAGAAATATTCTTTACTGCTGTATACTCTGAGAGATTAGGAAATGAAATTCCAAAAACATTATATGAAATTGCCATCTTTTTTTGCTTTTCTAAGCTGAATATCTCCCAGTTTAATAAATGTATTGAATCCAGAAATGATTCTGAATTAAACTCTGGTTGACTGGAAACAAAAACAAAATCTGAAGGAAAATGATCATAAAAACTAATATTTGAAAAAGGAACAATGCCGGAATTGCTTAAAGTCCAGTTTGTCTCAATCAAATGGGAATCACCTTGGTAATTTTTAATGCATTGTAAAGTAAGAGATTTTAACCGGTTTTTTCCATCGACTCTTGAGAAAACCCTTAAATCATTCTCGATTCCTTGTAATGCCTGTTTCAGAAAATTAATGATTTCTTGATGTATTTCTAAATCTTGCTGTAATTGGAAACCTGCTTGAATATAGTGAATCTGTTCATCAGAATATTTAAGTAAATCAGCAATCAATTGGTTTGACATGGATAAGGTTAATTGGTTGACACTATCTTGAATAATATAGAAGTTTTCTTTAAAAATTGAAATGAAATCCAGAAAAGTTTTGAACGAATCTTCAATTGCCTTTTCATTTTGTTTGGTGACTGATCTTGCAAGAGTGGTAATGGTGCTCCGAAGTGTTTTAAGGTATTTTTGAGATTTTTGATAAATTAAAAGCAAATTTTTCTGTTTTTTCTCTAAATCTGGTAATTTGTTAACTTTAGAAATGATTGAAACGATTTTACCAAATTTTTGAGAACGTGATACAAAAACATCAATGAAGGAATTTATTGCATCTTCGGTTGAATTACGTAAAGCTACTTTGATAAATGGAATAGAACTATGGATTTCATCTAAAGTGGAATAAAGAATATTATAAATATCAGCAGAATGCTTTTGGCTGGATAAAATTTCCTCACTAATTGCCTTAAAGAAATCATGAATGTTGGATTTTTCTAATTCAACAATTTCTTTCTCTTCTAATAATTCTGAGTAATCTTCTTGCAATTTTGCGAAGATGTCAGACTCCCTTTGGATTTTTTCTGTATAATAATCGTGTTTTTCCTTCAAAATTTGAATATTGCGGGTGATACCAAATTTATTTAAAGCTTCAAATTGAATTTCTTTAATTTCTCTTTGAATTAATATTTGAGATTTAGCTTCAGAGAAATTCTGAAAATTATCCAGCAATTGGAGTGATTCATCATATATCTCTTCAAGTTCAAGATATTTTTGTATAGAGTTAGTTAGCTTTAATTTTTGTAAAATAGAATTAAATGTATCGAAAATCTGATAAATATCTGCAATAAAATCATCAAATTCTCTTGAAGACAAATCAATTGCATAGACTGCAGCCTTATGAATTACTTCCGCCATGGAATAAATCGAATCATTAATGTTATTTGAAAATAGTGTTAAAGTTTCGGTAATGCTGAAAATAGTTTGCTTTAATTCTCGTTCATTTTTAATTTCTTTACATTGGTTTAATGGATCAATTATTTCCTTTAAATCTCTCAAATAATCCGTAAAATCATGAAGATTTTCTGAAATTGCATTTTTAGAATGCTCTAACATCCGAATTTTCAGATCAGACACAGATTCATCAATTGAATCAATCAACCATGAAAGCATTTCGATATGCTGAGAGATTTGATTCTTAGAACTACGCTCAATATCCACCAATTCATCGATTTTTTGTTTTGCATCTTTAATTTCAATCTTTTTTTCTTCTAAATATTTCTCGAGCTTCTCTTCCTTTTTTTCGATAGCCTTTAATTTAAATGTAAGATCACTAATTTGTCGGGCGAGTTTTTCACGAGAAACTTGTAGAAGTTCTTCAGGTTTCGATGATGGTGAATTTAACACAAAATAACCTCTTATTTGTATGTATATGATTGTGATATTTGTGCTAATAATCTTTGCAATAACTGAAATTAACAAATATTAAAGAAAAAGCCAAAAAAAAAGCGTCTTACCATTCACGTGAATGAATCACATAATATGCTTTCAAGTCTCTTCGAATTTCTTCTGCACCTGATTCCAAAACATTGGTTATATACTGCACAGGAGTAGAAATATTTAACCGTTTGTAATGATATTGAATAATTTTGTTTAAAACTAGATTAAATGCTTTTTCAGAGTTAATCAGTAAAAGACGTGCAACCATCGGTGCACTGTTCATATTCTGTTGTTCCAAATTCTTAAGATTTTCTGATAGAAGATCTTTCTCTAAACGCTCTTTTACTCGCAGTAATTTAGCTTTCCTTTTTTCATCTGAGATATTGGGATCATTTTGAATTTTCTTTATCTTGAGATTGGATTTTTCTTCTATCATCAATTTAGTGGTATTTTTAAGGACTTCCATTATCTTCTTTATTTCATAATGGCGAAAATGATATTGTAGTCTAACAATAAAATCCGTCCTGCTTCCGGTTCTTGCTTGACTTGCCATAAAACGACTTTTATCAAAGGGTAGGATTTTTGTATACCAAGTTTCGAAAATTACTTCATGATTATCCATGATATATTTAGCGATATTTGGGATTAGTTGGGCTTGTTCACTGGAATTTATCTCTTTCATCATACGATCAGTTAGTCGTTGCATGGCATCCGCAGCATTTGTTATAATATATTTTTCAATTGCAAACTTAAGTGCATCATTAACCGTGCGAAATTGACAGATTTGGCCAATTTCTTCCACAAAATAGTTAAAACGATGCTTTTGATCGGTATTTTGCAAAATTCTTCTCCGATATGTTTTTACCGTTCGCATTAGATAATCTAGGTTGTGTAAAAATGGATGCATATATTTGACATTGAAACCATTAGGTGTGTGAGTAAAATAGGATATTTTACACAATTTCTTCAAATCTTTTAAGAATTTTTCAGGGGCTTCTACTTTTTTATCTATAAATGGTTCTAAAAATTCTATAAAATATTCCCTTTTTTTTGAAGTTAACTTTTGAGAAGGATCCCAAAGGGGCAGTAATTTTTCAAGTAATTCGTAAGTAATTGCATCTAAATTTATTTGAAGGTGATATTTCTTTTCCAGCTCTTGAAATCCTTTTCTTATCTCAGACTTATGAATATCCTTCAAAGTAGATATAATTTCACCGTCTTCTAACACAAAAATAGTCTGCGGTAGTAATATTTCGTTTAGGCGAATTAGATCTCGCAACTTTTTCTTCCGAATAGGCGTATAATCTCCATTTTTTTTAAGTATGCGCTGATAAAACTCGAATTTTTGGATCATATCTCGATAAATTTGTTCTTTATTATAGCAGCGAACGCAATAATTTGTTAATATATGGACGCTTTGATCGATATTTTGTTTTAATTTGCAACTTGAACAAACGAAAAAGGATTTTTGATATGTTTTTTTTTGATTCATTTTCCCACCGTTAGTTGATCCAAAATAATTCTATTTGTAAAAATGAGGTTATTTCTCACTTAAATTTTTCTCTAATTTATTTACATCCATGATACCCGTAAGATTCAGATATCATCAACGAAATTACCGAATTTCTTTAAGATTTCTAATTGTTCGAATTAATTCCTTTGATGATTCAAGAAAACTCTCTTCGGCAGAATCAAGCAAAAGTGTATCGTATTCTTTGAGAACTTGCTGAATTTCGTTAAAATTTCCATCTAAATCTTCAGGAATACGTTCGAATAGTATATTTTTAGCTTTCCTCATTTTGATTGCAAAATTAGTAAGTAGTTCTTCATTAATGTGGTGAATTTGCTCTGCTTCAGAATATACCGTTTCTGGTTGTTTCACATTAACCCTATCAATAAGCATTGCCTTGATTTCCTTATATTTCTTAATGTATTCTTCTTTAGTATATGATTCACCTATAATTTCGAACTGATGATCTTCTGCTCTTTGAATATGTTGGCAAGGAAATTGAGTTAAAATAACACCTAAATGAGTGCCCTTATCGTTTACCGTAATTCCATAGATATATTTAATTCTAAAACCTCCAATTATTGCAAAATTGGATGTATCTTGTAATAATGTGAGATGATTAACTTCATCTGTTTCTGAACTATAGACTTCATAATGCCCATGGCTATGTGCCCATCCCAAAACCACTTTCTGGTGTTCTTCAATATAATCTTTTACTTCTAAAATTCCTTCTTCCGGAACTACTACATTTGTTTCGCTTGCTTGATGGTATGGAATATAAATATCTGTAATAATCTGTGGTTTATCATGAGGAAATTCTTGTTTTTCACCCAAAACATAACAATATACTTCTAATTTAGCAGAGTCTGGCCCCCAACGATCTTTACTAATTTCATTAACCGCTGTAGCAAGCATAATGATTTCATCAAAAGCTTTTGCAGTAATGTATACTCGATTAATTTTTGCAGGAGAATTGATGTAAGTTATAATCTGAGAATCAGAAACTTGAATCTGATGCATTTTTTCAAGAAAGATTTGAGAAAATGGTTCTTTTTCCAAAGGGGTTCCAGAATCGGTTGACTTTTTTGAAGAATTTATCTGGTTTATAGTTGGTTTTCTTTTCGTTTTGATATTAAGAAGGGATTCCAAAGAATCTGAAATTTTGATATTAGTTTTTTTCGACATAAGTTTCTGATTTTATATTGATCTTGCAGATATTTCTATTTTTTTGATTCGAAAAATAAGATAAGATCCAATAATCATGAGGATTATTTGAAGAATTAAAGATAGATAGCTTTTTTTATTACTTTAGCATTTGTAGAAGTATTATTCAATAACACGTATTGTAGGCATGAACCATGTCAACTCCAGAAGAAATCCTTAGAAACCTAAAATCAGAAGATCTTGCGGCTAGAAAACGTGCAATTTTTACCGTTGGGGAGAAAAAAACCGTAGAATCCATTCCAATACTTTTAGATTTGCTTAAATCCGATCCAGATTCTGTAATTAGAAATTCTGCAGCCCGCGCATTAGGAAAAATTAATGCAGAACAATATCATGACCAAATTTTCGATTCTTTGATAAAAGCATTGGAAGATTCTGACTATTACGTAAAAGCTAATGCATGTTGGAGTTTAGGAAAACTCAAAGACAAGCGCGCCATTCCAAGTTTAATGAAAATGGTGGATCCAAATCAAAGATTTTATTCAACAGTAGGAGATGGATTCACTCAAAATACAATTTCAGAAAGTGAAGCCTCCGAAAAAATACGTGAAGAAGGTGTAAAATTTTCCGATGTCATTGTAGGTGCAATTAAAGCTTTAGGAGAAATTGGGGATCCCGAAGGAATACCCGCATTGTTAAGTGCCTTAGAAGATAAAGATGATGGTAATGTACGTTGTGCTGCTTGTTTAGCATTAGGTAAAATAAAGGATAAAGAAGCAGTTCCTGCCTTAGTTGAATTATTAAAAAAAGAAAAATATTGGTACGTACGCCGTGATGCAATAAAAGCTTTGAAGAAAATTGGTGATCCTCGAGCTGCGGATGAGCTAATTAATAAAATTTCCGATATGTACGATGAAGTGCGGAAATTTGCCAAAAAAGCTTTACTTTCTTTGGGTAAACAAGCTCCAACAGCAATTTTGAAACTCTACATGAAAAATCCTAACGATGAAGAAATTAAAAAATGGATGAAAAATAATTTTACAAGAGATGAAATTCTGGAAAATATTAAACGTTTAGAAGAAAATGAAGAAGATAAAGAGAAAAAAGAAGAATTTCGCAAATTTTTTGAACATTTATTACAACCGTTAGTATAATTCAAATTGTTGGAATTTTTCCAATTTTTTTTTGGAATTATTTTTGAAGATTTCTTTTAAGTGGAATTTATACAGAAGTATAATTACGAAAGGAACTTGTTCCTACCTTTACAAACTTAATGTAGTGTTTTAGGGGGATTTATTCTCAAATGGAAGCAATACATCATTCTCACCTTAACTCTAATTATACCCAACCTAACTCAGGTTATTCTGCTCATTTTTCGAAAAAAACTACTTATTTATCCTCTCGATTTAATTTCAAAAAAAATCAAAACGATATAGAAGATAAATGCTGTGATAATCCACAAATAACCAAAGTTAATGGTTATTCTGTATGTGTTTCATGTGGTGTTGTGTTTGATAGAATATATGAGAATTCTCCCCGAAGAGCTTTTACTCAAGAAGAGTTAGCGAAACGAAAAATTCATGAACCCGTATATTCTGCAATTGGTCCTCGAACGGTGATTCGAGGAAAATTCGATTCACGAGGTGTATTAATTAACCCTAAATTTCAAAGTAAATTTTCACGCTTAGGAAAAATCCATCGTTCATTAACTTCTAGTTATGAACGAAATCTATGGATTGCTCTGCCTAATTTTCAAAGGTTACAGGAAAAATTGGGACTTCCAGAAATGGTGGTTAAAGATGCCATAAAAATTTATCAAAAGGCGGTTAAAGCAAAGTTAACTATGGGTCGTTCGATCGATATACTGATGGCTGCATCTATATTTGTCTCTCTAAAAATCCATGGAATTCCACGGGTGGTGGAAGAAATTGTAAGAGTCGTTGATGTAAATAAAAAAAACGTAATAAAATGCTATCGACTATTAATTGTTAAAATTTTACCAAAAATGAACATTCGAGTTTCAAATGTCAATCCAGTTCGTTATATTGAAAAATTTGGAGAAGACCTAAATTTACCAATGATAGTTCGTCAAGATGCAATGCGTTTAGTTCGAAAAGCCCGAAATAACGGACTTCTTGTAGGAGGAAAAGATCCAAAGGGTTTGGCAGCTGCTGCAATTTATATTTCTTCTCACTTGCACAAAACACCCCGCACTCAAACAGATATTGCAAAATTATCACATGTTACAGAGGTTACATTACGAGTGAGGTGCCGTGACTTGCAAAAATACTGCCGTGTTCCAAAATTTCGATAAAAATCGAAATAAATCAATTCATTATAAATAAGTCGAAATAAATTCCACGTAAAGCCAAAAAAACAAAAAGACTAACTCCTAAATCCCCACAACCAAACGCAACAACAAAATACACAACCAATAAAAACCCCCCGGAATATAGCAGAGAAAAACCCCAAATCTTTGCTATATTCCACCTTCTTTCTTAAAAAAAGTAATTTTCAAATTAAAAATACCAGGTTATTTTTTAACTCTGCTTCTAGATCGGAGATTTTCCCGAAGATCACCCAATTGAAATTCTTTTTTAGTGGATTTATCTCCCCGTTTATAATATATAATGATGCTGATAATTAATGAAAGGATAATTCCAGCAATAGCTACAAAATTACCTAAAGAAAGGGTATTGAAAATATTTACCAAAAAGGGAAGCACATTAGTTAATTCTAGTTCATTAAGATAATCAAAACCAAACAATGTTAGAATTTTTGGAACCGAACTGGCCAATATACCGTATAAAGCAACCACTCGGGAATAGCGAGGGTCTTTAACCTCACAAGGGCAGTCAATTTTTCCAATAAGATTTTCTTTGTAATCGATGAATTCGATCCGGGAATCTTCAATTTTACTTTTAACTAAAGGGGTTATATAGAAGGTAATTCCATCTTCAGGGTATTGTAAATCGGTTATAATTTCTTGAGGTACAACAGAACAGCCGGGAAAAACCGGTCGCACCTTAATCAAACTAGATTCCACTTCGAATGCCAAATTTTCCACCTTTTTGGTAATTCTCTCTCCAGTTAGAAGATTTTCGGTTGGTCCTTCGGATTTTTGAGCAGTATCTGATATTAAAAGATGAAGAGGATAATATTTCTCGGGATTCATCACATCGAAATAATCCAAAGCGCATGATTTTTCAAATTTTTTTGCTTCAGGAAATGTTTCCGTTTCTTTTTCCATGGAAACCTCAGATGGAGACAATTCAGCCACTTCCTCATCTAATAAAACCGATTCTAAAATATCCTCTTTAACTGCTGATTTTGCACGTTTTAATGCAGCTCCTTTTTTCTTCTTTGATTTTTCAGCTATTGGTGAATAGGAAGGTGGCGGTGGAACTGAAGGTGCCCGTGGAACTGAAGGTGGCGGTGTCTCGGTAGAGGGCGGCAAGGGACTTGGACTGGGCTGTTGATTGATTTTAGCAGATGGAGGTGATTGACTAGGTTTAGGTGAAATTGGTGCTTTCGGTTCAGAAATCTCACCCTCCATTTTAGATGGTGATAACGAAAGATCAGGTCCGTTAATGCTCGATCTCAGGGTTATTTGAAATGAAACTCCAAATTCATAGAAAATATCTTCAACAGTTTTATTCAAATCTTCTGCTGTTAAAATATCAGAATCTTGAGTAAGCAATCCAATTTCAGATAAATCTAATTGGGGAAGGTATTTTTGTAAGACGTCCTTTATTATACTGCGAAAAAGAACACTAAAAGTTGCTTCATGATGAATCTCAGATAGTGAAACATCAACTCTTGGAAGCTCCACCAACTGAAATGTAAATTTTATTTCTTGAACCATACGCATTTATTAGGGAGAACTATTAAAAATTTTCACTTAGCTAAAAAAATGCAAAAAAATTTTCCTCGGAAACTACTTTTTTTTCTTTTTACAACAACACAAGCTGACTACAAGGATTAAAATAACTGCGGCAGCCCCTCCGGCAATATAGACATAGAGATTTGGGTATGGTAGGGGCAGTAGGCTTTTTTCCAGTGTAAAAGTCGATTTTACTCCATCATTATCTATATCATACAAATTAACCTTTTGCAAAATACCAGTAGAACTGTATTCCCGTTGTTCGTAAAATTCATAGGATGAATCGTTATCTTCAATTTTCACCGTGTATCCAGTTTCAGAAACCGTTCGGGTCATGGTTAAAGAGTCATCCGCATCTACAAACAGCTGAATAAAATCGAAAAACGAATCCCAGTTAGAAGCACCGCTTTCTAAGCCGACATCACTGTAAAAAATTACACTAGAGCTTCCAGTGAACGTTTTAATTCCCCAAAATGATATATCGGTACCGGTATAAAGTATATCATCTCCTTCGATGTTATCCCTGTAATCAATAGCATCTTGTCCTTCAAAGGATGAATCCACGGTTAGGGTGACATCTCCATCGGTAATGTCGTTAATTACAACGTTAAAACTTCCTTTAACTAACACCGTATCCCCTTCTTTCGATTGGATATAGTAGTAGAGTTTATCGTTTTCTTCAAACCCCCATACTTCTCCAGCGGCAGAAATGGAGGGAATATTCAGCAACATCAGCCCGATAATCCCAAATCCAAGCCAGTATCGTAAATTCTTCATATTTTTTCACATTTTATTTAATTTAGGGTCAATTTTACGCACTCAAAA
The DNA here is from genome assembly GCA_964426185.1 of uncultured archaeon. Classification (GTDB taxonomy): domain Archaea; phylum Asgardarchaeota; class Lokiarchaeia; order Sigyniarchaeales; family Promethearchaeaceae; genus Harpocratesius. Next base: position 26,595 of record CAYRPF010000026.1, read on the forward strand.
TGCAGAATTATACCTTTGAAAAATTTTCAGCATTTGAATAGTATTTGTTCATATTATGAAAATAAAAATTTTTGCCCTAAATTTGTCATTTGGAGCAAAAAACATAAAATTAGCCCATTAATCGGTTTTCCTCCAAAAATCTTGTATTTTTTTGGATCTATTCCTTCCTTTCAGGTTTAATTTTTTTTCAACCCATCTTCAGCGTGTTTCAACTAAGCAAATTGGCAAATCCCATTAAGGTATCATTACTTTTCACCATCGAGGAAATGATATACGACACTCTTGGTATTGCTTTGGCCAAATCATTGTAGTGCTTCATGTAGCGATTTTTCAAAAAGACGACATATCTCCTCGGTTTCCTCATCGGATATAATCAAAGGAGGTTTGATTTTCACAATATTTCTCATCATTTCGCCCGACTTCTTTAATATTGGCATACTTCTACCAAAAAGGATGTTATTCTTTAACGCTGCTTGCAGAAATTTCTCCACTAATTCGTTATCTGGCTCCCGAGTTTCAGGATCCTTTACCAATTCCACTCCAATAAACAACCCTGGTCCTCGAATGTCTCCAATCTGGATATATTTTTCCTCCAACTCATGTAAGAATTTGGTAATTTTAGCGCCTTGCTTAGCAGCATTTTCTGGGATGCGCTGTTTTTCCAATATATTAATGGTAACCAGAGAAGCCGCCATTAAAGCAGGATTGGATGAATATGTAGAGTGTTCCTCTGCCTCCGAAAGCATTTTTAGCTTAGGTTTAGCAAGGGTAATTCCTAAGGGAAAACCACCACCAGCACCCTTTGTGGCAGCCAAAATATCAGGAGATACATCTTGTTGTGCAATTTCTGAATAATATTCCGAGATCCACATCTTACCGCTACGCCCAAAACCGGTTTGGCATTCATCATAGATCAGATGAATTTTATTTTCTTTGCAGATCTTCTTTAAACCTAGTAAAAACTCAACCGGAGCGGGAATTTGTCCGCCCGCACCTTGATTTGGTTCCAGTAATACTGCAGCTACTCCACTTATATGATACTGTTCGATATGTTGCCGTACAAAATCCAAACATTCCATCTGGCAAGCTGGGTCTTTTTTGCCATCAAAACCCTCCTTATATCCCCACGGGCAGCGATAACAGTAAGGAAAAAAGGTTTTCATCCATCTATCAATCCCAAATGGGCGGTAACGAATAGCAATACCGAGCTGCTGAGTTGCACCAGTAAGTGCTAGGCTGGAACCATGATATCCCCGGAAAAATGTAACTATTTGATCCCCACTTCGGCTGTTAACATATGCCAAACGAATTGCAGCTTCAACCGCACCCCCTCCCCCAAGATTATTCAAAGCAACTCGTCCACCTTTTAACTGACCAGGGGCTATTGAAGCTAGTTTATTAACTAATTTAATTCGTACGGGGGTAAGATATCCGTAGCGAACATGATTGCTGTGTTGGGCTTGAACAGCCACGGCATAATTCACATCGGCAGGAGCATGCCCGAGATTTAGCGACCATGCTTGTGAAGTGCAGTCTAATATCGGTTGGTCGTGGTTTAAGAACTTAAAATAAGCAGTGCCACCAGTGCCTGGTTCGGTTGTTCCAATCATGATATCCTCTAATACGGGAACCAAAGAGTGCTTTTTCCTACATTGATTGATTTCCTCTTCTGAAAGGGGTGATAAAATTAAATCTTCGATTTCAGATTTACTCAGCCATTTTGTATTGAACATTTATTTTCACTTCCATTAATTAAAAAAAAGTGATTTATTCACCTCGTACTACGAGAGGTTAAATATTTTTCGAGTTTGTTTCTGTATAAATGAACGAGGCAAATGTTTGATTAAAAAATATTTAAACCGGGCATTTTTACCAGTGGGATAGAAATTTTTAGGACTTTTTGAACTTAATATATGAAAAACTTTTTCTGCAACTATTTCTGGGGATGGAGCACCGGCTAAACCTTGATCCCTGGCTTCTTTTACTTTAAGTGAATTATTATAATATGGAGAAGAAGGAATGGTTAGAAAATCTTGGGGTAATGCAGTATTTACTTCAAATGGGGCGATCACTAACGCCTTCACATTAAAAGGTGCAATTTCATTAGCTAATCCATAAGTCAATGCATTTACAGCAGCTTTACTGGCAGCATAGAAACTGGAAAAAGGAACTGGACTTTCACTGGCCATAGATGAGATATTAATAATATAACCGAATCGTTGTTTTCGCATATATGGTAAATACGCTTGAATTAATAAGGTCATTCCAAAGAAATTCAGCTCAAAATATTCCCGCACCCGAGAAATGGGAATTTCTTCTGCAGGACCGTTGTGAGAACAGCCAGCATTGTTAATTAATATGTCAACTTGAGGAAGTTGGTCGACTAAATCTGCAATAGAATCTGATTTGGTTAGATCCAATTGTAGAAATTTGATAACCCCCCCATTTTCAGTTATGAGATCTGATTGTGGTTGCCGAGATGTTCCGTTCACTTGAAAGCTTTCGGGATATTGGGCAAGTTTTCGAGCTATCGCATTTCCGATACCACGAGATGCACCAGTAATTAAAACTACTGCAGGTTTTTTGGTTTTGCTTTGCTTACTCAAATAAATCAACTTCTTCTAATTTAATTCAATAGCTTTGTGATCAACATTTGTATTGTTATTATTAGGAGATTCTCTAAGATATCCCAATAGATAAGCAATCCCAATTCCCGAAACCACTAATCGACTGTAATTAATCACTGTCTCCATTTGAATATCACTGCGCATCAGAATTGCGCTAATAACCAAGATTATTATTAAGATGTAATAAGAGCCTGACATTACCCTTACATTATCACTTTTGTATACCTTTTGCTCGATAAAATAATAGACTCCGGCTAAACTGAAGCCACTTAATGGTGCGATTATCCACCAAGTATTGAGAGCGAAACTAATCACCAACAAAAAATGTATAAAGGTTAGAATATATAACACAAAAACCACAAAAAGACCGTATAACTTCTCAGAGTTATGCCAGTAAATATACATAGCAAAAGCACCGAACAAAGCAACTGAAGCCAAATTACGAATCCAATCATCATTTTCTGAAGGAATACCATTTGGGAATAATAAAACCGAACCATCATAGAGTACTATCAAAATTGTCCCAGCAATGGCTGTGGCTTTAACCACATCTAATAAAAAATGAGCAAATGTAACCCGTTTATAGGGATTTACCAATTTTCGTGGTTTAACCCGTGGAACAACCTTAGGATGACCCCAAATAATAATTATAAATGGATAGGAAATAAAAAGAAGCCCGATTCCAATTAATAACGCTCTCGGTAGAAAATATTCCATAAAGAATAAAATCCCGCAAAACAATAGAGCGGTCATCGATTCATTCCAAGCGGGAGAATAATTGATTTTTGTTAGCCCATACTCTTCTCTAATAAAATACCAACCTAAAATACTAAAAACACCTATTATTACAACACCGAGAATGAAAATAATTGGATAATTATCATTCCATCCTTGCGAAATGAGAATGGCTTGATAAATTATGGCTACTGCGCCTATTGAAACAGCAATTAAGGTAACTAATCGGCTGATCCTATCTAGGTAATTTGATTGCATCCCGAAAATATCCATACTAAAGAGAATAATTAAAAAACCTACGGTTAATAGAATGATTATCATTAAGGTTTTTCCTGATGAAGTTAACGGAAAGAAGTAAAGACTGTTAATTAAAAAAAACGGAATGTACACCACTAGACCAACATAGAAATACATTTTCATTAAAAAATTAAAAACCTTATCCAAAGGTTCATTTTTCCCAGAGATGAATGAATTTTCTGATAAATGTTTTTTTTGTTTCATTTTCTTACCATTTTATGAGCGCATAAAAGTGGGTAACATCAAATTAAAGATTTTTAACATGTCTCGATTTCTGGCAGGATCGGAAACGATAGTCCCAATCAAAATAGAATTCATTAAATGATCTTTAGAAAGAGGCCCACTCGTAAATATGGATGTGTTTGGACTCCATACCATTAAGAAGTTCACATTGGGATTGTTAACTACATCAACCGAACGATCAGCTTTTAGAGTATCATAAATTTTTTGATAATTTTTGGGCCATAAACGGCGATCATTGACCACTATTTGGATTTTCACACCCGCTTTGGCGCGATCTTGAAGGATTAGGGAATATTCTTCGGAGATGTAAGGTGCAACAATTTTTAATTCTTGAGAATTGGTTATAATCTCCGCGAAATGATTGTTCATTTCCATCTCATTATCGGTCGTTCCTGTGGCAAAAATTTTAATAGCACCCACAAGATTGATAAGACGATTTTCTAAGTCTTCCACTTTTTTTTTTAATCTGATATTTTCTGCTTTAATAATCGACATGTTTTATCATCCACAAGTTATTTTCAACGATACCATAAATGTATACTGTATAATATTAAGATTTAAGCCCCTAAAAAGGGTTGTTGCAAAAAAAAGAAAACTTTTTTATAAAACGTAAATCTGATAAAGCTGATCGAGTTCCTGCCGTATTTGAATTTCTTGAATTTGTAGATGCAATAATTCCAAGGATCTTTTAAAATTAAAGGCGATGCTTTTATAATCTACATCTGTAAACCTTTCCATTTCATCTCGTTTTGTAACAAAATCTTGCAAGCCTTTTGTGATCTTAAGTTCTAACTCATTGATTGTGGTAATAAGTTTCTTTGTTTGAAATGCATTATATTTTCGCATTTTTTTTAAGATTTTCATCAATGATACAAAAGTGCTTTCCCAAAGAGCATAACGATTTTCATAAGCACGACCAAGTTGAGAGAAGAAAATACCGATATCACGCCAAAGATTTCCAGTCGGTTGCTCATAAATGGCCGCAGATTCATCTTTTCTAAGAGGAGATTCTTGTAAATGCAATTTTGTAATTTTACTGATTTCTAATTCTTCTAACTCCTCTTGAGTCAACTCTGGAATAGATGTAGACACTTTTAATTTTGGAGCACCATCAGAATCGATTTTATGAAGGAGATCTTTTAATTCCTCAGTTTGCTGTTTATCTTCGCGTTTCTTTTTCTTCTCCGAATTAGGACTTTTTTTGACAGAAGGTGGAGGTGCTGGTGGCGGAACTGTCATTGTTCAGTAACCATTATAATTTTCCTTCCTAATATTTGTTATTACAACTAGTGAAAAATCAACAACGATACTTCTAGCGATTATCCAGAAAAAATAGAAGGATCAAATTTGTAAGTAAATTTCCAATTTTTCGATAGTAAATGATTCAATCGGCGTATTGTGGGAAGATGAAAGAGAAAATCTGATAATTGATGAGAATCTGACCCTACTACCATTGGAATTTCTTCCATGAGGAGCTGAGTAACCACATTATCCTTTGGAAATGAATCTTGCCAAGGAGAGCGGTATCCGCTTAAATTTATCTCGAGAAAAGTTTTATATTTATCACAGAGCCATCCAAGTTCCAATATTTTTTCCCTATATTGAGATTTAACATTTAAGGGTAAGGAATCATAAGAAAGAAAACGAAAAATAACATCTGGATGAGCAATCACATCAAAGCGACGAACTTTTATCATTTCTTTTACCCGATTGAAATAAAGATCCACCCACTCTTCCATTTGAGGTTGGTTACGCTGCAGATTGAAAATAGTTTCTTTCACAGTCACTGCTTGGTGTAAAGCCAGCTCGTGAATGCTGCCAACGATATAATCAAATTGAGAATAATAAGAGTCCAAAAATTCCCAAAGGGAATCGGTATAATCAGGATGATAACTTACCTCTAATCCCAGAACAAATGGTATTTTTTCATTTCTAAGTTCGTCAAATTCTTCTAAATACGAATCGATAGTTTCAAAACTCAATTTCCATGAATTTTTGGCTTGATTTCGTTGATAACGCGGGTCAATGTTTCCAATTTCGAAATGATCCGTAAAACCTAAGCAAATTTTGTACCTTTTCCCTAATTGTAACCAATCTTTAGCATAAGGACCATCTAAATTATCTTGACTCCAATTTGTGTGAATATGTAAATCATAATCCCATGATGGAGGAAGTTTTTCATATAAACGAAACGGTCGGTGTGAATTTTTACTCGGAATCAGGCTTTTCCTCCTTAAAGAAATAATCAATTGTGGCAAATCGATGAATCTTCTCAGCCAACACAGGTCCAATTTGATGAATTTTTTGGAGATCTTGGGGTGAAGCATTGAAAATCGCGCGTAAATTCCTAAATTCGCGGAGTAAATCTTGTGCACGGGCCAAGTTAATTCCCGGAATTCCTGCAATAATATGTTCTAACTGCTTATCAATTTGTTCGGGTACTTTTTTGAAACGAATTGAAAATGGTTTTTTCAATGTTTTTTGCTCTTTTACTGCCAAGGCTTTGATAAATTCTGCGGAATTATGAGAATCGCGGGTTTGAATCAAAAATATTTGAAATTTGAGAATTATTGTGGTCAAAATCCCCAAAACGGATGCTCGGGTTAAGGTCAAAATTCGATGAATATCACCTTCCAATAATAAAATGGGATGATTAAATTGAGATCGGAGACGGATAAGCTCGTTAAAAAGGCGTCCGTCCTTTACTGAATCCACAAAATCTTGAATGGATTTACGTTCTATACCACAGCGTTGAGATACGATATAATCTCCAGTGGGAAGTGTTTGCAAATCCACTTTTACATTCATCTCGGATAATATGCGAGTGATTGGAGATGCTGTTTCTCGAGTATCAACCATAACATAAGGATTTCCATCCAAATTCATTTCTGAAGGAAAGGGTGCAGCATTTTCAAGGGTGATCTCGGAGTTATCATCTTTAGCAGATTGTTGTTCTAAGTTCTTAATATTATTTTGCATTTTTTTTTGATTTTGTGATTGCTTCCTTGCTTGATCGGCGTTTTTTGGAGCATTCTGAGAGAATTCTTGCATATATTTTAATAAATTAGAAGATTTTGAGCTGGAATTTCCTTTCCGATCAGTCAGATGTGAATTATTTGATTTTCCGCGTAGGTTAACATCTTTTTGTAATTCACGCAGTACGCGCTTCATCTCCTTCTCACGATGCTTTTCAGCCCAGAAATAGGATTCCTCCCGGGTTCCTTTGGTTTTTAGGATGAATACTTTACCAGCTGCATTTCGACCGGTTCTCCCTCTGCGTTGAATTGAACGAATCTCGCTTGGAATCACATCGAAGAAAACCACCATATCACACTCCGAGATATCTAATCCTTCTTCTGCTACCGAGGTGGCGATCAAAGTATTATATCGGCCCGATTTAAAATCTTGCAATATTTGTAGCTGCTCTTTCTGAGACATGCCCTTTTCATTCCCCTTTCTTTGCTGACCAACGAAGGTCATCGCACGAATATCATGTTCTTGATTGATGTGATCCACTAAAAATTTAACAGTATCACGAAATTGACAAAAAACTAATACTCGAGATTCTGGATTATGGATGAATTGCTGTTGGAGAAGCGAAAGTAAAACACCCAATTTAGGATGAAAAATTTTCTGTTGCTGCAAGTTTTGGATTTGCTGACTAATTTTTTGCATTTGGGGGGATGAAAACAATTCCCTTAAAGAAACGCCCCCTTTTCTGTCTTGAACCTTCTGGAAATTTTTCTGAATAAACTGGGCCAAAGCGACAATCCCTTGGGCTTCAATTAATTCCTTCATGTGGGAAATTCGAATGGCGTTTGCAAGTAATTTTTTACAGTAAAGCAAACGAGAAAGGTCACTTTGGGTTTTTTGGAGAGATATTAAGCCATCTAACTCATTTACCGCATTTAGAAGATCCTTTCTTGTGATTTTTTTAATATTTTTGGTGTCAATTATTCCATTCTTTTTTAATTCAGTTAAAATAGATTTTAAGAGTTGATCCAAATTAATCAATATGTCTTGTAATTCTTCCGGCAGTTCGACCTCAATCCACTTGGTCTGCACTTCTTGAATATAAGGGCGCACATCGGGATCACTCTCGGTTCTAATTTCCACTGCATCTAAATATAAATTTTGCATAACTTCTATGATTTTTTCTTTATTTTTTCCAGGGGAAGCGGTCATGGCTAAAATTTTTCGCGAATCTTGCTCCGGGGCTTGGTGGTATTTTTTGGCAATAAAAGTATAAGCATAGTCTCCCACCGCCCGATGTGCTTCGTCAAAAATGATCAAAGAAATGTTTTTAAAAGAAAAACGACCCGTAATCAAGTCGTTTTGTACGATTTGAGGTGTCATGAACATAGCTCGAACATGCGGATCTTGATATATTTTTTCACGTTTTTCCGGCGTTATCGACCCAGTGATTAAAACAAAGCAATCTGGATCCATATTGATTAAATTCTGAAAGCTCTGCTGATGCTGCTCAACTAATGGTCGAGTAGGGGCTAAAAACACCACTTTTAAATTTGAATCTTTCCACTGGTGAACTGCCAACAATAAGGCAATAATAGTTTTTCCCAATCCAGTCGGTAATACTACCAAGCAGTTGGAACGCGCACAGGTAGCAAAAATTATCTGCTGGTACTGCCTCTTGATAACAGTATCTTTCTTTAATAGAGGATGATTGATAAATTCGGGATTATGCGTAAGATTGGATTGGGGCATAATTCACAAGATGTAATTCAACACAATATAAATAAAGTAACGCAATAACGCTTTACTAAGATACAACAACATATAAATAGATGAAGAAACAACTTTTTACGTGAACTCTTCAATTGGCATATCCACGAAGGATGTATGCTAGTTGGAGTTAAAGGTGATCACTTAATTTTTCAAATTTGATTTAAATTGATGTGTTTTTATTTCAAATGGAGGATACCTACATGGCAAAAAAAAAAGCAGCAAATAAAAAGCGAAGTTCAACGGGCAAAGCCAAAAAATCTACACAGGGATTAAAAATAACCAAAGGAGTAAGAAAGAGAAAAATTTCTAAAACAACCAACACATCAACTGCGAAAAAAAATTTCATCTCAAAGGCACCCATTCGGCGTCTAATGCGCGAAGAAGGAGCGTCACTAATCAGCGATGATGCATTGGCACTTTTAATCAATACTTTGGAAAAACATGCAGTAGAAACCACTAAAAAAGCCTTAGAAATTGTAAAAGATGATAAGCGCAAGCGGATTACCTCCAAAGATATCAATTGGGCCACCCGTGCCTAATTTTTTTTTCCATGTCATTTGTTTTTATTCTTTTTTCCAGAGTTCTTCTTCATTTTCATTTGTCCTGTTCATTTTTCTAATAATTTTCTTTTTCTCACACTTTTCTAAACACTGAAGTAAAAAAGAAAAGCTTAAAATGGAGGAACCTTTGCCGTTTTTGATTGAATTATGAAAATTATACCTTTTTCAATGCAACACTACTCCGAAGTATACAAACTATGGAAATTGGGAAACCTAACCCTGGGTTATTCTGATGAACCAGATCAAATCAAACGGTTCGCCAACCATAATCCTGAATTTTTTCTGGTAGGAATGCTTAACGACCAAATTATCGGAGTTGTAATGGGTGGCTTTGATGGAAGGCGAGGCTATGTACACCATTTGGTGGTACATCCAAAATATCGCAGACAAGGCTATGGCATAGCACTCATGCAGGAATTGATTCAGCGTTTCAGGCGAAATAAAATTGAAAAGTTACATCTCTTTGTAGAGCGCCGAAATGCTGTGGTGATTTCATTTTATGAAAAATTGGGATGGAAGATCCGCTCTGATTTAGAAATGCTCAGTTATGTGCTACTTTCAGCTTAAATTTAATAATATTCTTTTTAATATTTTTCTTAAAGTATGAAGGTTGTTTGTGCTTGGTGCGGAAAAATTATCAAAGAAGATAATCTTGAAGATGAAAATTCGGGGATTTCTCACGGAATCTGCGACCAATGTTCCTATAAACTGGAATACCAAATAACCTCGGTTCAGAAATTCATCGATTCGCTTGATCATCCGGTAGTTCTTGTAGATTCAGAAGCAATTATTTGAGAAAATCAGTAAATCCGCCGAGGAAATAAAAGGAAAATTACACGGTGATATCATTGAGTGTGT
>CAYRPF010000027.1:0-3431 GCA_964426185.1 uncultured archaeon
CAAGTACGTTCTTTAGCTTTGCTTAACCGTATAACCACATTACAGCAACAGTTAAAGTTTTACGAAAAATCCACGGATTATTATAAGCAAGGAGTTAATGCTTTCAAAGCATATATAGAATGTGTGCGCAACTTCAACAATCCTCGTGATTTAGTAAATGCCTATATTAGGATGGCAAAATACTGTGAAAACATGGAAGATATCCCACTTTCCAGAGAATTATACTTTGAAGCTCTGGATCTAATGAAAGTTTTTCAAATTGGCACTAAAGGACATATTCGCAATTTACAGCACAAGATTCAAAGTTTACACCATTTTGGCTGAAATTTTAGAGTAAAATTATTATAGTAATGATAATGATTATAGCAGAAAATATGGATGAATTATAAATAAATACTGATGATTATCTTATATCCCTGCGAGTTCTTTACCCCATATAATCCTTCAAAGATTTCCTCCATTTTTTTTCTTTTTTTCTCTTCTTAAATCACTTCGTTTCCTTTTCACTTAGATGCTTTCTTTCTCTATTTTCATTATCCCCTGAAATTTATCTTTTATTTTTATTCTGATGCAATTTTGCGTAAAGCGAATAGTGCTTTCAGCTCATTCATGATATCCTTTTTTGAAGCTTGAGGTCTTATGCCCGCTTTATCTTTAGGAGGCTTTATTGGGGGTGGTGACAAGCGTGAAGGTTTACTTGAAGTGATATTCGGTTTAGTATATGCAGATTTTACTTCTCTACTTCCACTAATTCCTCTGATTCCACTAAATTTTCTGGCACCTTCATTTAATAACATTCCTTCCATGTTGTTATTAAGTTTCAAAATCATTCCCATCATTTGGTCCAATTCTTTTTTTATTTCATATATAGAATCCTCAATTGAGCCTTTTTTTGCATCTTTTCCAAGCAAATTTTTTAATAGGGAAGCATATTCCGGCTCTTTAGCATAAAAATTGAAAATACTCGTTTGAATAATTTCGAAATTGAATTTTTTATCTTCTAAGGTGGTTCTAAAAATTTCATAAATCGTTTCATAGTTAATCATGAAATCAGACTGAGAAACAATTTCGGGATCAGACTTATGAAGTAAAACAAGCACATAGGGACTTTCATTTAAAAACATCAGAATATCTAAAATTTCATCCAAATACTGAAGACTTTCATCATACCGGTTTGAATCTTGCATATCAATCACAAAAATGAGTAGATCGATATCCAAGAAATAATCTTCAGGCCGTTCGAAATAATCATTTCTATGAGAAACTTGACCTCCGAAGTCCCAAATATACATATTATATTTTGATGATTCAAAATTTTGCACATCGACTCCTACTGTAGGGGTTAAATTAAGATTTGCATTCGATAGAGGTTTTCCCTTAAGTAGATCCACTAAAGTAGATTTTCCGGCATTGTCTAAGCCCATAATATTTATTTTAATCTCATTTTTCCCCAGATATGCTGAACGTTTAGCCCAGGCTCGAGCCACTAGTGAAGCGGCTAAAATCCATTTCCTTAGGGCTTCCACTTCAACTTTTGCTTTTTGAGCAATTTGTTCAACTTGTTCCATTTTGATCTTAGATAAATCACGAATGGTTTTAATTTTCTGATTTTGTAGTTGCAGCACATCCTTGACAGTGCAAGATTTCAAAACGGATGGGTCCATATCCAAGATTTCTGAAAAAGATTTTGGAGTTTTCTCTACTTCTAAAAACTTCTTACAAAATACATCGATAATTTGGCTTTTTTGACTTCCCATTGTTGACTCACCCTCTTTTTTTATTAAAGATAATGTAAAACGGTTAAACTTAAAAAGATTTATTAAATAGGGATTTTGATGAAATCATAATGGATCAATCCAAATTGTTATGGAAAACCCACCAAAAAAAGAAAATATTTCAAAATAAATACCTCGGCTTGAGAAACGATGAAGTTATTCGCCCTGATGGTGAATCCGGTAAATACATCGTGATTGAAAATCGGGATTTCGTGGATGTTTTTTGCCGCACTCCTGATCGAAAATTCTTAATGGTATATCAATACCGCTATCCATGGCAGCAATTCTCTTGGGAACCACCTGCTGGAATTATTGAACCTGATAAAGACCGCTCCCCAGAAGAAGCTGCCCAGAGAGAAGTAGAAGAAGAAACAGGTTATAAAGTGGTTTCCTTGGAAAAATTAGCGCAAGTTCATCCGTTTGCTATGTGTGCTGGTTGGGCTCATATCTTTTATGCTGAAGTATCACCAAAAGGTCATCAAAAGTTGGATCCGGGGGAATTTTTACAATTTGAAGAAAAAACTTGGGAAGAAGTGGATCAGTTAATTTTACGGGGAGAATTTCTACACGGAATGGCGAGACTTGGCTGGGAAATCATTAAACAACGGCATCTATCTTAAGAAGTAATATATTCTAAGAAGTAATATACTCTAAGAAGATTTGATTGCATAAATTCTCCGCGGCTTTGATTTCAGCAACTTTTTTACTAGATCCATTGCCTATCGCCGAAAGAACCCTTCGAGGTGGATCAGCAAAAATTATCCCCGAAACTTTGACTTGAAAGATTGGATTATGATCAGGCCCCGAATGTTCAATCACTGTATACTTAGGAATCTCCAATCCTTGTTTTTGGCATAATTCTTGCAAAACCGATTTTGCATTTTTCGGAGTGAGCCCTAAATCTGCATATAATTGCCGGAAACGCACTTTACTTTCACGTTCTTCAGAAGATAAATATGTTCCAGCTTTTATTTTCGATTTTTTCCCCATTATCATTTGTAATTTCTGCCAAATTTCAACACATTTCGCGTAATTAAATACAAGGAAAATGGCGCCAAAAAATGCCTCAATAAAATTGGCTTTGTCTTTAACGGATGGAATATAACTAAACGCGGCGCGAATAAATGGTTGAATATTCAATTTTACAAAGATTTGGGCAAAGAAATCGTTGTTTACAATTTGTTTTCGCTGTTCTGTTAGCACTCCTTCTCTAGCATTGCTTCTTTTAATGAGTTCTTCGGCGACAACGAGATCCAAAACCGCATCTCCTAGAAATTCTAAACGTTCATAATCCTCCGCTGTAGGCACCAATCCCTTATATGAAGGATGAGTAAAAGCGGTTATTACCAGAGTTAAATCCATTTCTTCCAATTTGAATTTCTTTAGCCATTGCTTTAATTGTGCCTGGAGTTGTGGTGAAATCCTTTTTTCCATTGATTTTCTATCTCCAATAAAAATCCTATGCTAATAAATTAATATATCATTTTTGAAATTGATACATACTATATTTAGCCGATTTTTTCAATTTTATCTTGGATATTTAAAACCTAGCCAAAACATTAAAAACATTTATTCTTGAATAAGTACCAAAGCACTACTAAAGCATGACATTTATATAAAAATGGAGTCCACTAAATATGATCTTTACCGATGCTA
>CAYRPF010000027.1:3531-14149 GCA_964426185.1 uncultured archaeon
AGCATGACATTTATATAAAAATGGAGTCCACTAAATATGATCTTTACCGATGCTAATTTGATCCGCCTTTTGTTCACTTTTTGGCTTGCGGCCCACATTGCTCATTTAATTGCATTTATATTTGCAAATCTCGACGATATTTTTATTTCAAAAGTATTTTTCTTAGGAGATCTTGCTGGATGGGGTTTAGTTTGCGGGGTAACTCTACTGCTAATTAACGTGTGGCATGCACCTAGGTGGATATTATGGGTTTATTATGCAGTGCATATTTTGATAGTTTCTACGGTATTTTCTGATTTGGCATTATATCAAGATTCTATCAGCCTAACAAACCTTAAAGCTTTAATTCGTGAAACGTTAATCGAATCACTGTTAATTCCTTGGGGAGTAGGTATTGCAGTTGGAGTGATTAGTGCAGTTATTTTCGGTTTGTAGCCGGATGAATGAATAATAATTAGTTGCTGATTATAACGATCGGGCTCCTTAACTTTAATAAGTCAAATGCTTGATATATTAGTTAGGTATATCAATGTGAATTTGATATAAGATTTAATGTGGATAGTGAAAAAAAATGGTATTTTTACAATTTGCGCAAGGATTATTAGATCTATGGGTCAAAATTTTTGGTGACTCTGGAGCTTGGATGCTCATTTTCTGCGGTTTAATGGCTTTGGTTTGGTTCTTTTATGAAGGAATGCGCCGAGGTTGGATCCGCAGGAAAAAAGAAGATTGGGAGATGGACTCAGTCTCCAGGTTTTTAAAATTCTTGATCTTTCTAGGTATTGTTTTAGGTTTAATTAACGTAATTACGGCTGTAATAACTATTTCCCTAGATATTCCACCTTCATTTGCTTATCGAGATAATGTGGGCAATCATTACGACTTGCTAACCAGCATCAGTTTATTGGTCATGGGGCTGGCAATGTTTATCAAACCATTACAAGACGTTCCGATTGCAACAATAGTAGGATTAATTGCAGGAGCAGCGGTGGCATTATTACTGGCCATGGTAATTCCTTCTGGATTCCTTTCCGATTCTACGGTAAAATGGATTCTCGTGATTGTATTTGTAGCAATTACGAGCATAGTCGGTGCCTTGTTAAAAGTTTGGGTGGATGGAATTGAAGCTGTGGCAAAGTTCTTATCTTGGCCCCCAATTGCGCTTGTACTAGCAGCTTACTGCATCGTTCAAGGCTTATTTGTTTTAGTCGGTGGAACGAGTTTATTTGTATTTTAAATAACTTTTTTATTTCTTCTATTACTATTCTTACTCCTTTTTGGGGCGTTTTTGAATGGATTAAAAATGACCTTAAAAATTATAATGTGTAATGTACATAGAGGATATCAATGGCGATAAAAAAGAAAGATTATGTGCGCGTTTCTGCAACTGTGCCTTGGGACCTGAATGACCAATTTGAACAGTTAAGAAATAAAATTCAATTAAGCCGTTCCGATGCAATTCGCCGCGGAATGAGATTGTTGATTAATCAAAATATAGACTATCTAAGTGAGCCTGAGGATATTGAAGTATTAGGTACCATTGCATATATAGAAAAGACACATTCTCATGATTTGAATCAGCCCCATCATCATCCACATTCCCATCCGAAACCACCAGATCAGTATTATTTTCCAGTGGATCAAGCAGAATTTATTCAAATTAATGAACTGCAGCATCAATTTTTGCATGAAATCATTTCAACCACTCATATTCATGCAAGCAAGGAAAAATGTATGATTATAATTGCAGTAAGGGGAAAAATGCATCGAATTAACGATTTACTCCAAAAACTGCAATCATTCCATACCATTCAGAATTTACAGTTTATTCCATTAGAAAAACTTCAGATATGAAGGAAAAAAAGAAAGGAATGAAGAAATTAAGGTAATCGTGGGATTGTTTAACCCCCATGAAGTGAAGAAATTAAGGTAATCGTGCAAGGATTGTTTAACTTTTTGGATAAGCCGCCAGCCAAATTCACGTCAACATCATTTATCAAACAGATAACTCCAATTTCCAATTGATTTTCCGTGTCATTTAAGACAGCAGTATTGTTTGGTTTCAGGTATTGAACTTCCACACTTTTTAATGCATTTTTCAGTGTTTCTCCTTTTTGAACAGTTAGGGTAACTTCTCCGGTTCCTGCACTGTTTCTTAAGGTAGAAAAGAAGCGGAATGTGATGGGAATTGATGTTGTGGGGTGCTTGGAATTAGATTGCATTTCAATTGGTTTTTGCTCCATTATGAGATATAATGAATCGTTCAAAAAAAGTGATTAGCTTAATTTCTAAAATTTAGTAGGCAAGAAGAATTTTAAAATAGAAAAAAAAAGAAAGTTAACTATAGATTTTTTTAGGTGAGTAGAACTGACCAACTTTTGGATTGAATTAGACGAAAATCTCAGCAAGGGGAAACTAGAAAAGCAAATTAAAATAAGGGTAAAAGATTTAGCCGACTTACGCACTAAAATGACTGAATTAGAAAATGATATCAGCACTGCACAAAATCGAAACCAAACCTTAAGCGAGATCAATAAAGAACTTAATCGAAAAATCGAACTTCTTCAACAAAGCAAAAGTTCGATTGATTCGAAAATGGAACAACAATTACATACTCAAAATGAAATGATAAAAGAATTAGAAAAAGAAATCCAAGAATATCAATCCAAAGTGGAACAATATCGGACCAAGTCCACCAAAAAGGACCGTTTGATTTTAGAATTTAAACAAAAGATGGATGAAGCTATTAAAAAAATCAAAGAACAAGTCGCAGAAATCGAAGAACGCGATCATAAGATAACTGAACTCGAAACAAAAATCAAAACAATCCAAAACCGTTCAATATCTCCCGAATCCCAGAAAAAATGGGAAAAGGAAATTGATGGATTAACTCGCATTCGTATACGATTAGAAGGAGAATTAAAAGAAAGGGACAAAGAGGTTCAAGATCTTCGATCTCAATTAGAACATATTGACACTTCACCGCAAATTACTGAATTAAAAAATCAAATTCTTTCCTTACAAGCTGAAATGGAACAGAAACAATTAGCTTGGGAACAAGAACGCCAAAATTATGAGATGATGGAACATTCTCTTAAAGAACAATTTGAGATCGCCCAAGTTAAAATCTCCGAAATTGAATCGCAAAAAATCCTTGCTGAGGAACAATTTGAACAAGAAATCTTGCATCTAAAAAACGCTCATCAAGAAGAAATTGAACTTCTACGGATGAATATGCCTACTCAAGATAACGCAGAATTATTGAAGGGAGGTAAAAAAAGCGGAGATCCTCAGCTGGCCGAATTAATTCGAAAATTGCGACTTTCAAATGCGAAATTGCAAGAATATCAATTGAAAGCCAGAAAAAACCTGAAAGCATTGAGAGAATTGGAAGAACACGCGAAAAAATCCGATCGGCAACTGGAAAAATTACGAAAAACTACAGTTCTGAAAAAAGATTTCAAAGAATTAAAACAGAAGTTTAATGAATTAACTGTAAAATATGAAGCAATGGCCAAAAACCGAGAAATTCTACTGAATGAAAATGAATCTCTTCGAATCCAATTGGAAATCCGACAACCAACCGAACAACCTTCACCATCCACGCCATCCACATCATCCAACCAAACTTCAGCTTCAGCCTCGGGTTCTGTAAGTACTCCCAAGGTTCCTCTTAGAAAACTACGAAAGATTCCAAAAAAATCGACTTGGGAGAAAGTTGAAGATAATTCGGTTGCCGAAGTTTCTTTACATATAAGTAGGATTAAATGCCCACACTGCGGTAGCACTAAATTGAAGGAAATAGAAGACAAATCTACAATACTTTCTTACGTTCCCCAAATAGTTTATGCAAAAAAATTAGTATGCACTCAATGCGGCTATATTTTCTGATGATAGCCAAAATAAAATAAAAAAATAATCATTCAAATCCAAATTCTTTTAACACCTTTATTGGCTTAACTTGATGGAATTTCAGCCCAATTTCCGCCATCGAGGCTCCAAATGCGAGAGCCATTAATTCAGTAACGTATAATACTGGAATTTTCACTTCCATCTGATAGGTTTTTTTCATGGCGCGCTGCCCGACTTCTAATTGCAGGAAACAAGAAGGACAGATAACTGCAATAAAATCGGCTTCTGCCTCTTGAATGCTGGAATATTTCCGTTTGAGCATTCCATTGGCAGCATCTTCATTCACCCGAGCCACCCCAGAACCGCAACACATTAATTCTTCTTGATAATCAACAACAGTCGCTCCTAATGCTTCCACCACTTTTCTCGGATATATCGGATACAACGCATCATCTGTGTGAACCAACTCATGGGGTCTTGAATAATGACAGCCGGGATGCATGGCAATTTTCATACCGGTCAGCGGTTTAACGATTGACTTTTTAATTTCATCTGATCCAACATTTTCATAGAGCACTTCAATAAAATGCTTAACTTCACTGGTCCCAGCAAAACTCCGCCCGATTTCTTCTAAACGAACTTGAACCACTTTCTTTTCCTCGGGATTTTTGAGAAGTTCTTGTCTCACGGCCTTCAATGTTTCTGAACAACCGTTGCAAAAGCTCACAATTGGACGTTTGTCTTCTTCTGCTAATGCTAAATTCCGAGCACCCAAGGTCAACCAAGCATCATGACTGGTACTTTGCACTCCAACCGGATCGGGACAGCATGCAAATTCGCTGTTGTCATGTAACTCAATTCCTAATTTTTCAAATACATAGCGGGCACTTTTTTCTATAAATGGAATTCGATTTTGAATGGTGCAACCCACGAAAATATCATATTTTAAAGGAATAGATTCGGTTTTTTCGGATTCTAAGACCATTAAGCTGATTCCTCCTGTGAAGATGATTTGGCATTAGCTTGATCCAAAATTGCCTTGGCGGGGGTAAAATTCATTAAATGTTGAATTTCAGATATGGATACTTCAGGTGAAATGGGCAATCCTAATTGAGCACGACGCTTGGCAATAGCTGGTTGCAAAGGCACCGCTTTCCCATGAAGATAAACTTGATTCGTCTCGCTACTATAGGATTTTGGAATATTCCCTAATTCTGCCGCAGCATTTTTAATGGTAATAAAAATCTCATGTAAATCTACATGTTGAGGGCAGACTTCTTGACAAACTTCGCACATGGAGCATTCCCAAGTGTTGGGTGAAAGATCCTTAATCAAGCGCTCTTCATATCCGAAGTTAGCAAGCTGAATGATACTTCGGGGATTGAACTTTCCGCGAGTTTCTAAAGCCACAGGACACGAAGTTGAGCATGTAGAGCAATTATAGCATACACTTAAAGAAACACCCAATTCAGAATCAGTGAATTCTTCGCGTAAGAATGCTGCTGGATTGGAATGAATATTTTTTTCCATTATACCATAAATAATGTGCGGGAAAAAAAAAGCCTTAGCTTATTGAAAATTCATGAAATGAATTTCAGCATGCTGATTAGATGTTTTAGATGCAGAAAAATTTCTCATTTTACATGATCATATTATGAATAATTACGTAAAAAAATACAAATGGAAAATTTAGCACGTAAATTTGGTAAGCAAGTTCGTCGTTTCCCAAATTAATCTTCTTTAGATATCATCTCGTGGGCAACCTCTGCAAACAAATCCTCTACCCCGTCACCACTTTTCGCACTCGTTTCAAAATATTTCGTAATCTTAAATTCATCACAAAAATCTTGGATCACTTGATCATCGATTTTAGAGGACCCATCGACTAGTAAGTCGCTTTTCGTCCCTACCAAAATATATTTTACTTTGGGATCGTTCCAAATGCCGCCATCCTTAAGAACTTTAACCCATTCATACAATCCACTTAATGAATTAAAGCGGGTCAAATCAAAAACTAACAACACACCCTCTGCACCTTTGGCATATTCTTTCAAAATAAATCGAAACCTCTCCTGCCCAGAAAAATCCCAGAATAAGAGCGTCAATCTATTTTCAAAATTGTCATCCACTATTTTCAGTTTTTTAATAACAAAGTCGCTACCGATAGTCATTTTCGTTGAATCAATAAAGACATTGTTTATATATCGGTAAAGTAGAGTGGTTTTGCCGACACCACCATCTCCAAGCACTAAGACTTTCTTTTTGAGATGTCGGATGAGTTTTCCATTAGAATATAAATCGGGATCATCATCGGCGGCTGATGTTGGATTATTTTTTTGTTGACGTTCGGCCATGTTCATTATCTATTAGGAATAATATATTAATAATAGATACTTTTTAAAAAAAATCCAATAATAGTTCTAAAAAAAATCTAAAAAATTTCCAATTACTGTTGGGTGATTTGATCAAGCTTACCTTGAAGATATGCGTGTATACCTCTAGCCGCTGCTTTTCCTGCTCCCATGGCGGATATAACAGTCGCGCTTCCAGTTACAATATCGCCGCCAGCGAAAACATTAGGGATGGAGGTCTGCATGTGCTTATTGACTTCTATATAACCCCTTTTATTCAGTTTCAGATTAGGTAGGTTGGTGGTTAACAGTGGATTAGCTCGAGTTCCAATTGCCATGATAACTAAATCAACTGATATGGTATATTCGCTACCTGGGATGGGAATTGGTCTGCGTCTGCCCGAAGCATCCGGTTCACCCAGTTCCATTTTAATCACTTCCATTTCTTTCACGAAACCTTTCTCATCGCCGATTATTTTGGTGGGGTTGCGTAAAAAGTGAAATTCGATTCCTTCTTCCACAGCATGTTCGTATTCTTCACGACGGGCGGGAATTTCCTTCTCACTACGGCGGTAAACCACCATTACTTTTTCCGCTCCTAAGCGAAGAGCTGTGCGCGCGCTGTCCATGGCCACGTTCCCACCTCCAAGAACTGCAATAGTCCTACCTTGATCAACCATGGTGTCGTAAGATGGATCATAGGCTTTCATTAAATTAACCCGGGTTAAATATTCGTTGGCAGACAAAACACCGTTAAATTCGATTCCGGGGATATTTAAAAAGATGGGAAGTCCTGCACCAACACCGATAAAAAAGGCTTTATATCCCATTTCTTCTAAATCTTGAAGAGAATATAATTTCCCTATCACTGCATCGACCTCAATTTTTACCCCGCATTCGCGCAGGTTGTCAATTTCTTTGCGAACAATTGATTTAGGCAATCGGAATTCGGGTATTCCATAGACTAAAACACCACCCGTCTTATGAAAGGCTTCAAAAATAGTGACATCATAATTATTTTTAGCCAATTCTCCCGCACAAGTAAGCCCAGCAGGCCCTGCGCCAATTACGGCGACTTTCGGATTACCACTCAGATTCATGCATGCACCTTCATCGAATTCTCCAATGTTTTTGGTTTTCTGCTCCCAATCTGCCACAAATCTTTCTAATCTCCCAATGGCAACTGGTTCTGAGCCAGTAATCTTTCCTAATGTGCATACTGCTTCACATTGACTTTCTTGGGGACATACTCTCCCGCAAATAGCAGGGAGAACATTTTTCTCTTTGATTTTATTAATGGCGCCTTCGAAATCGTGATTGGCTAATTTTGCGATAAATTCGGGTATGGGAACTTCCACCGGACAGCCTTTCACACAAGGTCGAGTTTTGCACTGGATACAACGTTGCGCTTCTTTCAGAGCAAATTCTTCTGGATATCCTAAGGCAACCTCATTAAAATTATGAGCCCGCTCGTGAGGATCTTGCTGCGGCATCGGTGTTCTGGTTTTAATAATTTGATATTTTCGCATTTTTCATCCCTTTATTTCAATATTTTAATAATTATTCCTCGCATTTACCTTCGGCATTATCTGCCATGCTCATCAATTTGCATTCATGTTCGAATTTTTCCAGTCTTTCATGCTCAATTCTCTGAAATCTGCTGTTCCGAGCCATTAAGTTGTCAAAATCCACGTTGTGGCCGTCAACGTCCGGCCCCTCGACGCAAGCAAATTTAGTCTTTTTGTCTAAGGTGAGAAACCTACACCCGCCGCACATTCCAGTTCCGTCAACCATTATCGGATTTAATGAAACCGTCGTAGGTATTTTGGGTAATCCATTTTCTCCGTTGGTCAATTTGGCCACGAATTTCATCATAATAATTGGACCTATGGCAATCACGTGGGATAGCGGTCTACTTTCCATCAGTTCCTTCAACCTATCTGTGACAAACCCTTTCTTTCCATAGGAGCCGTCATCAGTGGTTACAATCACTTCATCCACTACCTGGCGGAACTTATCTTCCCAGAACAGTAGGTCCTTAGTGCGGGCACCCAAAATCGCGATAACATGGTTACCTGCTGCTTTTAATTCCTTGGCTTGAGGAAATATAGGGGCAATACCCACACCACCGCCCACCAGAACCACCGGATTTTCATATTTCTCAATATGGGCGTTTTTGCCCAGAGGTCCTATGAAATCTAGTATTTCATCTCCAGCTTCCATCAAGGAAAGTTCGCTTGTGCTTTTCCCCACTTTCATTACCACAATTGTGATGGTGCCTTTCTCACGATCGTAATCCGCTACAGTTAAAGGGAAGCGTTCACCATGTTCTGAGAGCCTTAATATCACGAAATTACCACCGTGGGCTTTTTTTGCCATGGCTGGGGCTTCAATTACCATCTCAAACACCGATTGCTCAGAATTTAAAAATTTCTTATCTAGGATTTTCCAACCCATAATTATCAACCTATGGAAGAATGAACAACGATTTCCATTTAAATTTTTCAACCTAATATTCCGAAGCGATGATAATGGGAAAAATGTCCCAAAAGCATAAAAAACAACAAAAAATATCCAGAAAAAGGAAAAAAAACGATCAAAATAAGAAAATTATGGGAATACCACTGGTTCGATTTCGGATTCTTCATTTTTTCCAAAGGCTGGCTCCATTGAATCTCCAAGCATAACATTTTCTGCCACTTGTTCATCATTACCGTATTTTTCCCCATAGTGCATCATGTTGGTAAATTTTAGCAAGATGAAATATACCACCAAAGATAACCCTGGGGCTATGAAAAATATCAACAATACCGGAATGGATTCACCAATAATGCCCCAAATTATTAATCCAATGGGATTTAGTGCTTTAATAATGGTAAACATCGTTGCAAACACCCGCCCTTGTAATTCCTTTGGAATAGTTGTTTGAAGCATGGATATTAACTGAGTATCAATATAAGCTAAATTAACACCCATGATGAAGCAAATTATGTAAAAGAGCAAAAACCATCCTCGTGGAACTAAAGCCAAAACTAGCAGTATCACTGACAGAATAATTCCTGAAATGATAACGGATTTCATGGAACCTTTCTTTTTCGAGAGCATTAATAAAAGAGCTCCTATGATCAAGCCCACTTGAAATAGAATCTCCACCCAACTATATTCGGGAGCCCCACCGCCGTGATATTCTAAGATTAATAGAGGAAAGAGCGAAAAAATCGGAACAACTATGAAATTTGCAATTCCAAACATCGTAAAGATCGAAGAAAGCCCTGATTCTTTAATGTAATGCAACCCTTCTTGAAAATCTTGTTTAAATCCACTCTTAGAATCGTTTTGAGTGCCATTATCCTGAGATTCTTCCTTTTGAGCGAATTTATGAACCGATGGAATTCGAATGAGCATTAAGACAATGGCAGCAGGGATAAAAGTAAAAACATCTAGCCAATATATCTGTTCAATGGAGAAATGAGAAATTGCTACCACTCCAATGGCGGGAGAGGCGATATTTAGCAGAGACATCAAAATTTGGTTAAAGGAATTAATGTTTTTAATCTTTTCTTCAGGAACCATGAGCGAGGTAACTGCTACAGAGACGGGATTTTGGAAACCTTGACACGAGCCCCTAATTGCCAAGAGTGCAATGATATGCCACAATTGGGCTAAGTTGAAATGAAAGAGAATTATTAATGCGAAGGTTGCAGCGGCTTGGGTAAAATCTGTAACAATTAAAATCAGATTCTTATTGGCCCTATCAGAAATAACCCCTGCCAACGGACTAACAAGAATCATAGGGACAATGGATGCAATTGAGGCGAGAGAAAGGATCAAAGAAGATTCAGTCTGCACTGTAAGGTACCAGATAACTGCGAAGGAAACAATATTAGAGCCGAACAATGAAATGAACTGAGAGATCCAAATAAATAGGTATCCATTAAAGGATTTGTGAGAAATTCGATCATAACTAATCATGGTTGATTTCCATCCAACTATTAGAATATAGTAAGTAAAACAAATATTGTATTATATATAAATAATGTGTATCCCATAATTTATCAAATGCATTTTGATGGTGATTTTTTAATTTTAACCCGTGTTTGTTTTTTTAATAGTGTGTAAGATTTTGAGTCATAAAAAAATTAACAAAGAAAATAATAGTTAAGTGTCGAAATTATCGGAAGAAGAAAAAGAAATATATTTAAATACTTCAGTAAGATCATACTAGTAGCGAACAGCGCGCTATGAGGTAAAGTTATTTACCAGCTGATCTGAATTTACCACCTTTGCGGTTAGCAACGGTGTATGAACTATTATTCAGGTGAACAGCTCACCTTTAAGGCAGTTTTCTGCCAGCTGATCTTTTCTTTTTCTTTCCATTCTCTACCGCATTAATATTATCGCTACTTTATTTGTTT
>CAYRPF010000027.1:14249-36183 GCA_964426185.1 uncultured archaeon
TCATAAGCATCACTCAACATATCCACTGCAATTGCAATATCATCGCCCTTAATTGTACCTTTTGATTGTTGGATGAATATATTAGGATTAATCAGGCGATATTTGGTTTTGCAAAGAATAACTGTAATGCAATTGCTTCTCAAACGAGCGAAAAATCTCTGTTGCTGTTGGTAAACTTCAGGATTTCGTTGCTGTTTTAAGGGGGAACTGTAATAATTAATTCCAATCAGTTCTCGATTTTTAGTTCTTAATATCAAACCTAATTTTGAAAAGTTAAATTGAAATTCCCGATATTTTTTACCCATTCCTTTTAATCCATGATAGAAATTTGGTCCATCTATGTAAATTTTAACTTTAGGCTTCTTACTGGGTGTATCTTTAATCGCTCCCGTTTGCCTTTGCATATTTCTAATTTGATTTTTAGAACTTAAAAAAATTTGTTATGAAATTAATTTCCAACATTCTCCCATAAAAAGTGAATTCTTATGATTTAGGAATATTTAGGAATAAATTATTAACATCATTTAAAATAATAATAATATGGCGAACCGCGAACCGCGAGCGTTACATTTTCCTTATCTTAAAACCACGTTACTGAGTTTTGGAAATTTCAGCATTAATATCGCACTTAGTGTCTACGCTATTTATGTTCCTCTTTTTGTGCGGCGTAATTTTTTAGCTTATTATCCTAACAGCGCTCTGGTAAATTCTATAGTGGGAATTGTCATGGTCTTGGATAATGTCATTGCACTTTTCGTGCAACCGGCTATTGGTTCGCTGTCTGACAGAATATGGTTAAAAAATTTAGGAAGGCGTATGCCATTTATCATTGTTGGAATCCCGTTAGCAGCCTTTTTCTTTGGCTTAATCGGCACGTTCGAGGAAACTTTGATTTGGCTTTTAATTTCCATAACTTTTTTTAATATATCGGTTGCCATCTATAAATCTCCAGTTTTATCCTTAATTCCAGACTTACTCCCCCCCAGTTATCGCTCAGAAGGATCTGGGGTACTTTCTGTTGTAGGAGGTTTAGCCAGTATTTTGGGGCTTTTTTTATCGGCATACTTGTATAATATTAGCCATCCATTAGCTTTCTGGGCGATTGGAGCCATTATGATGATCTGCTTGCTTATTCTACTCTTTTCTGTAAGGGAAGATCCGAATAAATATGTGGTGTCCAAAGAATCACCTGAAGGATGGGCGAATATTCTGTCCAATTTGCGTCATGAGAAAAATTCAGCCCTTATTTTTGCATTGGTGGCTGTTTTTCTCAATCAATGCGGATATCAAGTAGCAGAATCGTTCCTAAGCACATATACAACTACAGTATTAAAATTTTCAGAAACCAACGCCAATTATGTTTTAGGAACCTTAGGATTATTCGGTATTATTTCCGCCATACCAGCTGGATTATTAGGTAGAAAATTAGGTGCCCGTGATGCAGCCCTGATAGGTCTGATTCTTTTTGGATTAACAATAATTCCGATGGCTTATTTCAGCTTAGTATCACCTGATGTAGTTGCCAAAGTATTCCAATTGAATCAATTCCACATCGAAGCACAATTTTTCTTGATCTTAATTTGGGTCTTAGTTTTGGGATTTAGCTTAACTGTGATATCAATTAACTTACTTGTAGTCGTTTGGGATATGGCTTCGGAAAAAAAAATTGCAACTTTCACCGGCTACTATTACCTATTTGCCCACTCAGCAGCCATTCTCAGCCCCATGATGGCCGGAGTCATATTTGACATTATTGAATCTCTGTTTAATATTGAAGGTTTACAAGGTTTGTTCTGCTATGTAGGTATAATGTATGTTGGTGCAATATTCGCCTTATTAAGGGTTCGTAAAATTCAAATTGAGAGGGAACTCGGGCTTACGGAGGAAGAATTGACAATTTTACGTAGAAGGGCAAAAAAGAGAGCCACTTTACTCTTACCTTTGATATTATTTGGATTTGGAGCGCGTGAAAATCCAATTAAAGAAAAACGGAAAGAACAACGACAGGATTTAAAAATATTTGAAAAAGGCTTTCGGGAATTTCTCAAAGATGGAGATCTAAGCAAAAAAGAATATCGTGAAGCTATAAAAGCGTTAAAAAAGGAACATCAAAAGGAATTAAAATCCTTGAAACGAGAATTAGCCCATGAAGAAGTGGTGGAAGAGATTGCCAAAACCGAATTACGGCGCGATTTTCGCTTATTTAAAGAAAAATTTCAAGAATTCATGAAAGACGGTGATTTAAGTAAAGCAGAACTTAATCGTGCCATTCATATGCTAAAACAAGAACAGAAAAGAGAACTCCAAGAATTAAAGGAAAAATTAATTTCTCGACGCCAAGATCGATTAAGAAAAGATCTCACCGAATAGGGTATTTTTGTGCTTTTTATTATTTCTGTAAAAAATCGTGAATTTTCGTAGCTTGTTTTGCCAACCATTCTTGAATTTCGGGAGTATCCATATATTTTTCAATTTGGTTTTGTAAATCTAAATCATCAGTTTCAGAAATCTCTTCGCATATCTCATCTAAAACCGAATTATAGAGATAACTCCAAACTTGCAGCCGGATTTCTTCTTCCACAGATGAGCCTGAAGATAATATCTCGTCCCAAAACACCAAGGTAAGATCTAACTGATCGAGTGGGATGGTTGATAAATCAATTTCCATTGATCTCTAATCACCAATTGCTTTTGAAATTCAAAAATCTTTTCGGCGAAATTTCTTAGGCAATCCATTCTTTAAAACCATACCTATGCAGAATTACTATTTTTTAATCTGGATTTTTGCGGTGATGATATGACAATATATTGGGCACCATTTCTGCATGCTTATCAACCCCCTTGGCAAGATGTGGGTGTGTTAAAAGAAATTTATACTGAATGTTACGATCCACTTCTTAGTATGTTAGAACGACATGAAAATGCCAAGATTACGCTTAACATTCAAGGTTGCTTGATAGATTTGTTAAATGGTTTGGATCTAAAGAATGTACGACAGCGGTTGACTCATCTAATGCAGATTGATCGAATAAATTTAGTCGGTTCTGCAAAATATCACCCAATTCTTCCTATTATTCCCGAAAAAGAAGCCGTTCGCCAAATATCTATGAATTCTAAAGCAATTAAGGCAAGTTTTGACGGTAATTGGAGCCCAACAGGTTTTTTTCCCCCAGAAATGGCAGTGTCACCTAGAATTGTCGAACTTGTATCAGAACTCGGGTTTAAATGGATAATCATGGATGGTATTGCCCATACTGGACCATGGCCTCAAAATTTTATTCAAACCCAAAAATATTCTCGAGAGGATGGTCCTGAAAAAGAAATTTGCACTTTTTTTAGAGATACTATTCTTTCAAATATGATCTCCTTTAAAACGATTGATGCAAATGGTTTTATTAAACATCTATACTCAATGTTTCCAGATTATAAAGATCACGATTATTACCTTATAACGGCACAGGATGCCGAGACGTTCGGCCACCACCACAAATATTACGAAACGAGTTTCCTTGGAAAAGTATTTTCTTTGCTTGAAGATCAAGATAATATCAAAATTATCTTTATTTCAGAACTTTGTAAACTCTTTCCTAAGCGAGTTCAACCAAAAAATGCAATTCGAGCATCTACTTGGAGCACGGAAGCTGCGGATTTAGCTTCAAATGTTCCATACCCTCTATGGGTTCATCCGCTTAATCCAGTACATAAATACCAATATCGCTTACTTAAAGCACTTTACAAACTAATGGATCTGCTTGATTATTATATGCCTGATTATCAAGAACTTACTAACTTCATTCATTATTATAAAACCGCTCGCTATTTTTTTGATCAATCATTGCATTCATGTTGGCTTTGGTGGGCTTCTATGAGGCCAATGTGGAGCCCAAACTTGATTTATAAAGGATTAGATTTGGTGTGGAAAGCATCTTTAAACGCCCAATTGGCCCTCATTAACGCAAAAATCGGAACGGGAGACGAATTTTACAGCATTATCATTGACAACGGTGAAAGAATTATGGAAGAAATGATTGAACAAGAACTGGCGGGTCAGCATGTGCGCACTTTTGGAGATATTTCTACAATTTAATTAATATTTTTAAGGATATATTTTAAGATATAATTGGTGATATTATAAAATGCATAGATTAGTTGAAGCACTTGCACAAGCATATGTAGGCGAAAGCCAAGCCAGAATGAGATACACCGAATTTGCTAAAATTGCAAAAAAGGAAGGATATGAACAAATTGGAAATATATTTCTTGAAACCGCTGATCATGAGAAAACACACGGAAAGAATTTTTACCGCATGTTGCACAAAGTTTTCAAGAAACTGAATATTCAAGAGGAAATGCTTGAATTAGATAATGTCGCAGTACCTGTTGTTCGTGGTTCACTGGCCGAAAATCTCAAAGCATCTATTGCTGGAGAACACCATGAAAACACGGATCTCTATCCAAAAATTGCAAAAATAGCAGAAGAAGAAGGATTTTCAGAATTAGCAGTTCAAATTCGCGCTATTGCCAAAGCGGAGGAACATCATGAAAAACGCTATCGAATGTTGTTGGAGCAAATAGAAAAGGCAAGTTTCTTTAAAAAAGATGGAAAAGTATGGTGGCTTTGCTTGGAATGTGGCTATTGGCATTATGGAGAAGAACCGCCAGAGGTTTGCCCTTCTTGCTTGCATCCCAAGTCGTTTTTTAAAAAGATAGATGAAAATTACTAATTTTCTTTTTTTGAATTTTTTCGCTATTCTTTTTTGCTTTGCTTTATCTTTTCCAAATTTCTCTTCTCTAACAATTCTCGTCATAAATGGGAAGTAAAAACAATTCAGAAGAACTTGATAAAGGTATGCAAAAAAAGAATGAAAAAAAAAACTACGCTGAGACAGTTAAAGCAATAGTTGCTTCATAGCCTGCAGTAGTTCGGATTTTCAAGTAAATTGGCTCACTTTGAGTCAAAGTAATGCTGTAAACACTTGGATCAATATTCAAATAGAATAATTGAATGGTTGTATCACCCGCTTCACCACCCACTAAGGTGAACCCAGTCATAGGATTATTATCTTCATCCCGTAAATCGATTCCATTAACTGCAGTCAAATTCAAGTATTGATAATCATCTGGCTGATTTCCAGTCAGTGAATACATAATACTATCAATTTCCACACTCTGCTCATTTTCTACTTGGATGACCAAATGAATTAAACTATCAGCCACCGAGGCGTATGTTTCATCGATTTGATGGGGATAGATTTGACCAGGTG
Source organism: uncultured archaeon (assembly GCA_964426185.1). Taxonomy (GTDB): domain Archaea; phylum Asgardarchaeota; class Lokiarchaeia; order Sigyniarchaeales; family Promethearchaeaceae; genus Harpocratesius. Next base: position 19,514 of record CAYRPF010000027.1, read on the forward strand.
GAACAATTCTGAAAACATTTTCCAAAGTAGGCAAAATTGCATCTACAGTTGACACACTAAAGCCACTCACATCTTCCCCAATATCCACGCGCACTAGAAGAGAATCAGTTAGATTCACTTTGAAGGAAGAAATCGGAAATTCTAGAACAGCAATTTCATCGGGACGGAGTGAAAGACTACCTTCTCGAACCATCGTTTCGTTTAACGCTACTACTTCTGTGCCATTAACAGTGATGTGATCCAGTGTAATGTTGTCAAATCCGATATTTTTCACGGTTAACCTTATAGTTTCATTTGTGAATGCGAAACTTTGTGCGTTAGTACCGTTGATGATTGCGACCTTTGGAGTGAAACTCCGAGGCACGAATAAAGCACTGTTTCGGGTAACCCGCTGACCATCAATGGAAGCAGTCATCGCCACCAGTTTCGGTTCATTCAACACCACATTTGATAATTGAGCACGAATCTTGCGAGTCTCACCAGGCTGCACAAAAAGAAGGTTGTAATTATCTCCTTCTAGTGGATTCACATAGTTTCCTTCAGCATTTTTAATATCATAGAGACTGAGAGTTTCATCTGGAGTGATGATATTTTGTAATGCGAAAAGTTCATCGCCAGTATTCTCGATTTCTAAATAAAGTGTGCCGTTATCCAACAAGTACGAATCGGTATTATAATTTACATAGACATCCTTCGAATTAGTACTTTGGATTGTTGTATATGTGCCTTGATCAAATTGATAGCTGGCTTCTGGTTGATCAGATAATAATTTCGGATTAAAACTCAGAGCATAGCCTTGTATAGATTGTGAAATAATACTTTCAACTGAAGGTCCACGTATTGTGGCAATCTTAACAATCGCATCTTGATTATAATCGGTAGCAATGGGTAAATCTAAACCAGTTAACTCAATATCTTCTGATGAATTGGGGCTTATCAATAATTTTCGACCCAATTTTGTTTCAAGATCAGTTTGGTTATAGGTTTCTCCTGCAATGGAGATATAATCAACTTTCAAAGGAAGTTCTCCCGTGTTTTCCAATGTTAAGTATGCTGTAAAATCTGTTCCTGTTGATTCGAAATAGGATTGACTTTTATCTACGGAGATCGCTGCAGATTTTGGTGAAACTACGGTTGTGGATAAGCTTTCGTTGGAAAACGAATAATCAGAATTTTCGACCACTTGCATTTCTGCATTAAGGTGATATCCATCGTTTAATCCTAATTGCTCCGGTCGATTGATTTCGGTAGCATCAAACCATACAAACCGAGAATCGCCAGGTACAAAATTTTGATCTCCGTCTTCTACTGTGAAGTTTACCCCATATTCATTCACATTATCACTAATGCTTAAGGTTTTAAGTTGTAACTCAGTTGTTCCAGTATTTTTTACAACCGCATAACCCAACCCATTAGTATCAATATATGTATCAGAAATTGCAAAGGAAGAATCTAAAGCTGCATAATCTACTTTAAACACCTTTACCAAACGGTTAATCGAATAATAGGCTGGATCAAAATACTGTAATTGATAATTTCCATTAACGGTATCATAATCTGTCCACGAATTTCCATAACTATCAGTTCTGCCAGGTTGGGAATCGGTTCCTTCTAACGCTGAAACCAAATACCGGGACGTTTGGGGTGAATTTTCGGATAATTGAGATGAAGATACAATTTCGTCTGCAAACATCAATTTTACTAAGGTGGTTTGGAACCAACTTTCGTAATAAGATCCATCAGAATTGTTTACATAATAATCTTCATTAAAGACAGTATCTACACTTCCATCTCCACCATACCAATTATCTTTAGGAATATTATTCAATTTTTCATAAAATTTGGTATTATCATTGCAAATCCGCAACATCCAGGGCCATTTACCTTCATCACCGCCTAAACCACTGACTAAGTGGCCGAAATAAACCATCACGTAATCGGCATGGAGTGCTCGAAAAACTTCAGCACTGAATCTTTCATTTGTTTGCATGAAAGCCATTCCCGTTAAACCTATGCGGGTTTGATTCCACGTTCCGTTATCATTAACTGTAGTTACGTTACCAATTGCAGTGGTCCAATATCCATAGTCCCACCAAGACACGACTACAGTACTACTGTCTAAATTATACTTCATCCAAGTGAAAGTTTCTTCCCAATCGTGGAAGGCTCCACCTGGAGTCAATTCAGAATATCCAAGTTGGTCTGCCGACATATCAATGGCGTGATTTGCCTGCACAAACAGAAGAATTCCAATCATGAAATAAACAACTATACCTTCAGATTTTCCTAAAGTACGTTTCAGTTGACGTTTACGGCGTCGACTAATGGTTGGTTGATCTTTCATTAAAGTTCCGAAGAATTTGAGAATATTTGATAGAGCATAACCACCAATCAAAGCGGCCGCTGGTGCAAACAAAAGAATAATACGAACCATACTTCCAGTGAAGTAGAACAAACTCAACACAAAAATAACCATCAAAATATCTTCGACATTCCCTCGACGGATAGCAAAATAAATGCCTGGAATAACGAGCAACACTGGAATTAAAGCATTAAAATAAAATACACTCCATGGACTGGGAGAATGCTCTCCAACTGATGCCACTAAATGAATCTGCTCACGAATATTGGGATTGATGATTGACTGTAAACGAGCACCCAAATTGAAGGGCAACCAGCTAGGATTGATCCATAAAATAATAACCGCTGCTGCAGAAATCGGGATAATTGCCCATTTTATACCAGTTAAGATGCGTTTATATCGTTCAGTTCCGCGCAATGTATACAGAAAATGATATAGTATCAAGAAGACCATAAATAGCAGCGAAATCACATATTCTGTTTCTGTAAAAGCTTTCGCCCAAGTAAATTTAGGCTCTAAGGTCGCGATTAGAAATCCAATACCGATTGTAGCAGTATATGCCATAAAGGATTTACTGTTGTATTTATCGGTTAAAATAAGAATTCCAACAATAAGAGGAAGCAGCAAAAAGCCATACGTTAAGCCTCCCCAACTTAGAGAAAGGTATCCTAAACCTAATCCCGCCAAAATCCCGTCTGAAAGTTTACCATATTTGGTAGCTCGAATGAAGAATAAGAACTCGAGTAAAATGGCAAACACACCGATTGTTTCATTGTCATAAAATCCAGCCACCGTCCGCTGCATAAATCCAGGTGAAAATGCTAAAAAGAAAGCTGCTAACAATCCAGCACGACGATCTAACACTTCCTTGCCTAAATAATACATTATAATGCAAGTTATACCTCCCATGACTGCCGGAAAATAGTAAGCTACTTGAAATAATGTAACATTAAAGCCTAAGGCAGTAAGCAGCTTGTAAACTAAAGCATTGGTCACCAACAAGCCGGGTCGTAGATTGAATCGATCCACGCCCTCGGGGTACCAAAATTTGTAGTCATGAAAATGCAACCAATCAAAAAGACCCATTTCAAGTAACTTCTTTGTGCTATCAAATTGATACCATGGATCGAAGGCTTTTATCAAGAAAGTTCCTTGGACAACAGGCGATAAACGGACAATGACGGCCAAGATGAATATAATAAGCATCGAGATATAGAAGAATGGGGCATCCTTTTCGACTTTCATGGATGTTTTAATCCGGTCTCCCATATCCGAAAACCAAGTTTTTACTTTATTAGCCATATTAATAACCCTTTTAACATGTAGAAAGGTGTATCATGTCACGATAAACTAGGGAGAACAAGGAATGTTTAATAAAAAATATTGTAGTTCAATTGTGCAAAGAATGGTAAAAAAGGAGGAGTTAAATAGAGATGATTATGGAACTTATTTTAAATAGATATGCCCCAAAATTTCTTTAATCTGGAAGCATTCCCAGCCAAGATTCTCCTTCTTGTAATTTAAATGGCTGATCAAGGGGGAGACGGGTATCTTTTCCAGTTACATCCCGATAAATCAAATTATGCACGGATTCTTCGGGAATATAACTTAATATTACAGTGATTTTAACCTCATGGGACAGTTTATTGTAATCGATCATGAAAGAGACATACGGGAAGAAGACGGGAATTCGGAGTTCATCTTCTTCGGCATAAACCTTGGGCGAAATTATCAAGGTTTTATCCAAACGGTTGTAAAATATACCAGAAAGTGCATTTAAGGCACCCCAAATTACTGGACGAGTCATATAGGAAAAACCACTACGCCCATAGAGATTCATATCCCATGGAAATCCTTCAAAAAAGCCCTTATCATAAATCATTTTAATGATATGTAAACCCGCTTCAACTCTTCCCAAATATATCGCTTCAAGAGCTTGGTAGGAAATAGATTGCCACACATAATTCCCTTGGTAATTTTCCCCTTGAAGATGGCCATAAACGACTTCAATACCGCGAATATTTGCTTCAAGATAAGGTACTGGCATTGTTGGCAGCTTTTTGAAATATGAATATTTGTGAGAATCCACCAAGGTTTCAGATTGAATTCGGCTGGTTCTCAAACTTCGCTCATATTTCAACAGCGGTTTTAAACCTGTATACCTAGAAAACCAATCTCCGGCCAATGCTCCGGTAAAAATGGTGTCTTTTTCCAGCGATGTTTGAAAATATCCCTTCTCATTCCATAATTCCGATTCAATCTTGTTTAACACTTTAAAATATTGTTCATAGAGTTTTTTAGCGGTTGCTTGATGGGTATCCAAATTGTCAGAGTCGATTTTTTGCATTTTCAGTGAAAGTTGATAAAGCATCTGTAAACAGCTCAAATGTAGTGTCGCAGAATAGATAAAACCCTTTCCAAAATCCATTACATCATAGGTGGTTATCCCTTCAGGAATGTTATTCACGGACACTCGCTGAAGATACTCCCACATGGAAATGAATGCCTCCCAATTTTCACGAAGAAACTGTTCTTGTCCTTCAACAAGAATATAGCGCCCCATCTGTAGAATTTGGCTTATAGTCAAATCTACCCACTCCTCTTTCCCCTTATTTATCCATTTTATGGGTTTTCCATATGGTACTTCGGCTGTTCCTAATGCAATATCACAGTTTCCATTTCCATGCGGGATTCGGCCATTTTCCAGTAAATCCAAAAACGTCTGCATCTCTGAAAGATTTAAGGTGGGATAGAATATCGATAAGAAGATGTGGCTGGACAGACGTTGATCGTTTGTTCCAGTCAATCCACCAAATGGCCAGTCCCATGGGACTCCTTCTATGGTAAAGAATTTTCCCTCTTTAGTCAAAACGGAATTGTTTATCAAAACATCCAAGGAATTCAAGAGATAATTTTGCATCCAAGTCGGAATATTTGAATCTGCCAAGATATATTCCAATCCCAATGAATCCATATAAAGACGGTCGCGTTCTTCTGTCAAATAAAGCATAAGTTCCTCAGGTGTTTGGAAATGATTCAAGAAATAATGCCCGTAGTTGATACCCCAATGCTTATTTAGTAATTTCCGAATACGTTGTTTTTTTTCAATTACATGGTCGGGCATCCACCAAACAACATAAAAATCAATTAAAATATTTGATTCTGGTTCAATCATGAGTTTGGCAGCAATTGCTCCACTTTGTCCCTTTGGATCAAGGGATTTTTCTAAAGTTCCGTCTACTGAAAATTGTTCTAAAACCGAAGCACGTTCGGAACTTTCATCCCACTGAATACATTTGGTTATGTATAATTTGGATTGAGTTCTAATATCTGGAGTATGGCAATAAACATAATAATTTCCCACCACACGCCTTAGTGGGTCTATTTTAGAGGGATTCAATCTTGTTGCGTATTTCAAACCTGAACCAAAACTTTCTTCAAAGATCTCAATGAAATTGTTTTTAGTATTATTATATTTCACCGGTCCATCAAAAGGGACCAATATTTTCGAACCTCCACTTCCACCCCGACCGAGGATATTTTGAAAGCTAAACATAAGTGAAGTAAAAATTGGTTCATAAGTCGGATTGCTGATTTTAAAGCGAAACATGGCTACAGGAAGGCTTGAATCTTTTGGATTATAAGGAATCAATGGGGAAAATCCTGTCATCTCCACTTTTAAAGGAATGGCACTATCTCCGAAATTCAGTCTAAAACGCGGAATCTTTCCTTCAAATAGCGTGTGCTCCACGGCATCAATGTTCTTATATTCGGATTTATAAGGCTCATGTTCATATGATTTTCTAAGAATACGAGTTGCCATGAATTCATCTTTTTTCATCCACAAAGCAAAGAAGGTACCTTTTGTTTCTTTTACCGGTTGAAACCAATTGTGGTTAGTTTGCCAGTGACCAAAACCACCATCAGTAAATATTCTAAAACACCCCGTGCCAATACCTCCCAGTGGAAATCCTTTGGAAGTGCAATAGTCCGCATACAAATTAGTATCTGGGTCATAATTAGCTCGAAAATGGGGTTGATTGGGATCAAAAGCAAGATTTTTCGCATCGGAGTTATGTGATTCCATAGATATTAGATAATTCGTTTGGAGTATTTTAAGGATTTTGCAAAAATTAGGGGAAAATGGATCAATACTAATTGATCAAAATTATCAAAAAAAAATAAGGCATCAAACCTATATGTTAAAAGTGTTTGATCCACAGTTAGAACAGAATCTTGCATCGATAGGATTTTCCGAACCACATAATGAGCAAACTTTAGTCTTGATTTCAGTCGGTTGGGGTCGATAGGTTGAAGTTGAAGAATCGCTTGATGGTGGTGTAGTATAGCCAGATTCCCCATCAGGTCGGCCGTAAAGATTGCTCGGATCTGATTGACCATAGCCATCATAAGATGAAAAACCGGGTTCTTGACCTCCAAAAGTGTTTCCTGGGGGATTATTTGATCTAACAATCAAATAAACAATACCACCAATGCAAAATCCGCAACAACATGTGAGCAAAACATATCCAGTTGGGTCTATTCCCCGTGATTTAGCATCATTAGCTATAATAAATGCCACAGCAATATTAATAATTAAGCTAATGATTATCGATGGGAGGCTGAAATCAAAATCTATACCATATTGAAAAAGCATAATTCTAATATTTGGACCCAAATATTTAAAGTTAGCTTGGGATTTTTAAATCTTGGTATTCCTTTAAAAAAGGAGTTAGAAGAGCGAGTAAATTGAATATAAAAGAACAATCCATTTTAAAAAAAGAAGCAGCATGGATTTCCTTTTTTTCACACCACCCTCCATGTGGTCATTTTCAAGAACACACATTTAGGCTAGGAAAAAGACATTTTTGCATCGGGTGCTACATCGGATATCCTTCCGGTATTCTGAGTATAATTATTACCAGTTTGTGGGTCAGAAGGCAAAATGTGAATATTTCCTTGCTTTTTTATGCAGCATTGGTGGGATTTATAATATCTTTTCTTCCAAGTGTTCTTAATTTGACCCATCGAAAAATGGCGAAAATTGTGCAAAAAGTTGGATTGGGACTATTTGGAGGGGGATTTCTAGTCGCTCTTTATCATTTACTCCCTTTATCTCCGTTTTATAAGGCATTAAATATATTTTTAGTGTTTTCCATCATTATGGCCCCTATTTTTTTACGGCATTATTTTAGTATGCGGAAAATTTGCGATGAATGCCCCGATAAATGGAATCATGAAAAATGTCCCATTCAATTCTGTTTGGCTAAGCGTTCTACTGATGGTAAAATATTAATACAACAAAATTTTGCCAATAATACTTCTTCTAAATTACCAAGGAAAAGATCACCTAATGATCCCCAAAAATAATTATGCGATGTTTCACTAACTAAGGTAAGCTCATATGAGAGTAACGAATAAATTCGCGTGAAATTAGGTTTTTTTTCATTTGCAATTATTCGGATGTAACTCATTTTGGTGTAAAAATATGGTAGAAGAACCTAAAATCGTCGATGTTGAAACAGAAACCGATGAGGAAAAGGAAAAAAAAGAGGTATTAGAAGCCCGAAAAAAAGAATTATCCGAACAAACGGTCCAAAAGGGAGATATGGTTTATGTAGATATCTTAGGACGCACTCTGGAAGAAGATTCCTCCCGGAATATCGTGTTTCAAGCCAGTAACCCTGAAGATGCAAAATTATTACCAAATTACGATCCTCAAAAAACGGACCAATATACTCCTGAACTAGCAATTATTGGAGAAAAGGGCTTTCTCATGGATAAAATTGATGAAGCAATTGCTGATGGTGTCAAATTCTTCGAAGAAAAAGTAATTCAACTCGAACCAGAGGATGCTTTTGGAATTCGTGAAGGAAAGAAAATCGAAAAGGTAAATCAGAAGCAATTCATCAAAGATATGAACGGAGAAAAACCATATCCCGGCGCAACCTATCGAGATAAGAAAGGAAGAACGGGTACCGTGCTCCGCGCAAATCAAGGACGCTTAATCGTTGATTTCAACCATCCATTGGCGGGTAAAAAGGTGGAATATCGCATTAAGGTGATAGATAAAATCGAAGGTTTTGAAAACAAAATCAGAGCCCTTTTAGTGCGACGCTTGGGTGGTATGGAATCACTCCGGAATGAATTCAAAATAATCCACGATGAAACGACTAAAACTTTGGAAATTGAAATTCCCCAAATGCTCATGTTCCAATTAGCCCAGCAACAAGGTGGTATTTATTTCAAAATGGGTGCATCAATGGATATTCAAGAGTATTTCAAGGATATCGATGTAGTTAAGTTTTCCGAAGTATTCCCACGAACTCCAGCACCTACTCCAGGAGCTCATGACCACGAGCATGATCATGAGCACACAGAAGATCCAGAACACAAAGAAGAACCAAAAGATTCAGAAGAACAAGAATCAAGTGAAGAACAAAACCAAGAATAGGAAAAATTTTTCCTGTTCTTCGATTTTTTTTAAGTGTTATTGTTTTCATCCGAAATAAGTCAACTAGCTTCTTAAGAATCGAAGGCTTTTTTTACAATGATTGTATAATCCCTTTAATGGCTCGAACGTGTGCAGAAATATACAAATTAGAACCCGAACAATATCAGCGTTTCCCGGAAGAGAATAACTGCTTTTTACGGGCATTATATGATAAAAATTTTCCTTCTTTTGGATTAGATTTAAAAACGAACATGACTAAATTAGTAGATTCAGGAGAAAAAGGCTATTCCCGCTTGGATTTGGCGTTGTATGCAGCCAGCTGGACTATTGATCAACACATGCCATTCGCTTCCAAATGGTTTCCTAAACCATCAGATGTAGATTATATTCCCAAAGAAATTGTGCTTCGCCCTCCCGATCCAATACCTCCAGAAGAACTGACAAAATATGTGAAACGAGCAGGAAAATTTTTCGGAGCTTGCGCTGTAGGGATTGCAAATATCGACCAAAATTGGCTTCTTCAAAACTCTGCTAAGGTTTTAGGAACAGAAATGGTAGAAGGTGAAGAGCAGGTTCGTTTAAAAACCACTCCAGTTGAATTGCCTGAAGATGTCAACAATGCGATCATCATTGCCATAGAAATGGATCCTGCAGGAATTCAGTGTGCCCCAAAATTCTTGGAAGTAGCATCTGTCGGCTGGGGTTATTCGATGATGACTGCTTTAAGCGTTACAATTGCCCAATTCATCCGAAATCTGGGGTATACTGCCATCCCATCCACAAATGATACTGGTTTATCGATTCCATTAGCCATTGATGCAGGATTGGGCGCTCAAGGTCGTAATGGCTTGCTGATTACTAAAAAATGGGGTCCACGTGTGAGGTTATGTAAAGTTTTCACCAATATGCCGTTAATCCCAGATACTCCCGATGAAACATTTTTGAAGAAAATTAACGCCTACTGCAAGACTTGCCGCCGATGTGCAGTTGCATGCGAGGCTGAAGCGATATCTTTCGAAGATGAGCCGTCATATGAATCTAAATGTTCTTCAAACAATCCAGGGACGAGAAAATGGTATGTTAATACCAATGCTTGCTATGGAATTTGGGTAAAACACTCTACAGATTGTGGTAATTGTATTCAAGTTTGTCCATTCTCTAAGACTCCTGAGAAAATAAATTCGGAAGATTTTTGGAATATACATTAATCATCAATTATAATGTGATTGCAAATGACACCAATCAAAGTTCTTTTCAAATGGATAGTACCCTCATCTTTAAAAGCTTATCTGCAATCGAATTTGTCAAGATTATCAAATTTGAAATTGATTTTTCCAAAAGATGTATCCGAAGAGAACTTGCTCAATTTAGCTCGAGAAGCAGATGTTATAGTAGGTTGGCGCCCGACAGAAACACTACTGGAACATGCTGAAAATTTGCTAGTATTTATTAATCCAGGGGTTGGGGTGCAGCATTTAATCCCCATGTTTCAGATATTTTCCCAAAAAAGAAATATCACCCTAATAAATGGCCACGGAAATACCTTTTTCACGGCTCAGCATGCTGTAGGCTTGCTTCTATCCCTCACAAATTATATAATTCCTCATCATGAGTGGATGAAACAAGGAAAATGGCGAACAGGAGATTCCGAGGCAAAAAGCATTCCTCTTCGTAATAAAACCATTGGATTTTTGGGTTATGGACATATTAATCAACAAGTACATCAGCTATTGTCTAATTTCCCAGTTAAATTTGCAGCTTTACGCCGTTTTTGGAATTCACCGATATTTTTTGAAGATATTCCCTTAGAAATCGAACATTTTACACCTCTTCAAATTGACAAATTTTTGGAAATTACCGATTTTTTGATTATTGCTGTACCCTTAACAAAGCAAACACGCAATTTAATTAGAGAAAAGGAATTAAATCTTTTAGGAGAGCAGAGTTTTCTGATTAATATCTCTCGAGGTCCAATTGTAAATGAAAAAGATCTATATCTTGCTTTGAAGCACAAGAAAATTGCGGGTGCGGCGATAGATGTTTGGTACGAATATCAGCCTGAGCCAGATAGCCAAAACCGGAAATTCCCCTACCATTATCCATTTCACGATTTGCAGAATGTAATTCTTTCACCCCATCGAGCAGCTTCTCCCTTTGATGATCTCCAAAGGTGGGATGAAGTGATCGAAAATTTGAAAAGAATTTCCGTTGGCCGGAAAGATCTAAAAAATATTGTGGATCTTGAGAGAGAATACTAAAAATTAACAAAAAATGATTTTACGGTTAGATATTTAAAAATTCTGGATCGAACATTTCTAATTCAGGCGAATACAACCTGCCCCGTTGAAAATAAAGCACCATATTGCGAATATCTTCCTTCTCTTTGACAACATTGGGCACACCTTGGATATGATAAAGATCTCTAAAGCGAAAAATCTTCTCAAAACCTTTCGTTCTGATATTTATTACACCAAAATTTGCTACCCGACCTGCCGCCATTTGAAATATGGAAACATCAGTTATTTTTCCCATTATTACATCTCTAATGGAGATACCGAAGAATTTTTTTAGCATTATTATCCTTCTGTCTGTAATTACAAATTCAAACCCTTGAGCATGATATTTACTTAAAATAATGATAATCACTACACCTGCAAGTAAAATTATGCCAATCCAAGTTATAACGGTGGAGGAAATGGAAAGGATCGCTTGTATATCACCAAAACTTATCAAAAAATAAAGTGGAATACCGAGCCAAGCAAATAATCCTTTAATTAATGAACTGGAGCGTTTTTTTTCAAATACCTTAAACACGTGTTCTTCAAGTGTCAAATTAATTTCGGTAGCATGCTGCAACGGTGGATTAGGAATAGGCTGGGTGAGTAATGGTGGCGGAAGCGCTTGTTCTTCGGTATAAATTTTCATTATCTGCCGAATCATCCTCTTTAAACGAAATGGGTGAGGCACATTCATGAATCCCCGGATGTTCATTACATTTTTCATGGACATTCTTGTCCCACCCCCCATATATGGCCCTTCATTTGAGGCAGTTACAAAAAGCAGATGTCCAGAGTGAAACAACCGAAGAAGAATAGGTTGATGCACTACAATGTCTACAATATTTGCATATTCTACCATTCGAGTCCATCTTTGGAGAAATGTATATCCAATAATGATACGACGATCGGTGATAATATAGCGAAAGGACTTAGATTGAATCAAACGCAGGGCTAAAGGTATTCCATAAGCCAGTAGAAGCATGAATCCTGAAACCAACACAATAACTAAGGCTACGAATTCATCTTCAATCAGTGCAGTTCTTAACTCGTAATAGCCGATTAGAAAAAGTGAGAGCATAAATATAACAGGTAATACTCCGACTAAGAGCACAATCCAGAGATTTTGATGATTGAGATAGAAAATCTTTTCACCCGGCTCAAATGTTACCTCATTTCGAAAGGTTTCATTTGCAAAGAAACTTTTCTCCGCCCTTAAATTGCGTAAATCGCTAAATTCTTGCATGATTTTGTCTAATTGCTGTGTTTTTTCACCTAGAGTTGGTCGATAGGTTGAATTTTTCATTTTATTTGGAAATCTCCTGTGCTATCTGGTGATTTAGATTGGGGAGAATCATCGGTTTCATTACTGGGTTTTGCATTTAATTTTTCGAGTAATAATGATTGGATACGTTGAATTTGAGCAATTACAACATTCCGAACAGTGAAAACATTAGAAATACCCTCAATTGAATAAATTCCCATTCGGACTGATCCCATTTCAACTCCAGCAGTTACAGGCATTAGATTGCCATAATTAAAGATGCGCCCGAATAAGGGCTGATGCAATACCAAATCGGTAATTCGCTTAAATTCTATCTCACGATATAAAATTCCGAGAAATTTACGAATCAAGATGATTCGATGGTCGGTGATGATGAAAATATGTCCTTTCACAAAATAAATTCCCACTATCATGGATATACCAAAATAAACAGCCCACACTATCAAAATCCAATTTGCAATCGTTACAAATAACCCAGATGTTTGATTCCATTTGCTGAAAATCAGAAAGCGGAGAAGAGTATATATCAATAAAAAAATAGCCCCTCGAACAAATCGGGGAATGTAGTATGATAAATAATTTCGTTGTAATACATTAATTATGGTTTCTTGCTTATCCAATTCGTAGTATTTCTGACTTATTAATAACAATTCTTGTTGTAAAGGTGAAAATTTCTTTTGTTCTGGCAGAGAATTATTTTCCATAAGTTTCAACTCATTTGTTATTATTTTCTTTAATCTGTTAAATATGAAGACGTTGAAGAAAAAACATAAAAAATGTGAATTTTGTCCCTATATAAAAACATAAATCAAGATTTACGCCGTTCTGCTTCAACCACGGAAAGATTTAAACCCCTGGGACAATCTTTAATTTTTTTATCAATTTTCAAAATTTTAATTTTTTCCCCTGCTTTTATTACCAGACTTTGCGGTGCACATTTATCAATAAAGGGGCATTCATCGTGATTACATCCAATTGGTGTAAAATTTGTTAGTGATCCTTCATAAATATCTTTAGTATACATAGAAATATACAGTTTAGGTTCATCCAGTTCAACTAAAACCATCTCTTCCGTGTGAAAATTATGAGGACACTTAAATTGTTTAGGCTTTACATCCACAACTTCATACAGAGTGTGGGGTTTTAGATTGGCTTGACAGGTAGAATAAAGGCTACAATTAGAAGGACAACTCTCATGTTTTTCTTCAAAGTAAAATATTAATCCTTTCTTCGCAAAGGATTTCCCCACAAATGTCATCACTGTCATAGTTTATGAATCCTATTGATAGTATAAATAATTGTGATTCTTCAAACTTTGCCTTTGAATCAAAGGAAGAAAATTTTTACAGTGAGAATTCTTAATGAAGATAGAATAAAAATACTTTACTTTAACTGAAAGGAAGTTCTTGACATGCCCCCCTTACCGACACAAAATAATATTAAGACTCAAATTTTAGAAATTTCACCGAATTCTGACTATGATTTTCAAGTGCAAGAAAAATCCATTGAAAATAAATTAAAAACGGGCACAACCACTGTGGGTTTGATTATTAAAGATGGAGTTGTGTTAGCTACTGATAATCGTGCTACTATGGGAATCTTCGTAGCAAGTAAGCAAGCGAAAAAGCTTCATGAGATCCAACCTCATATATACATGACAATAGCAGGTGGAGTTGCCGATGCCATATATTTAATTGATTTGCTTAAAGCAGAGACAGAAATTTATCGATTAAGAAATAAAAAAGATATCTCAGTAAGCGCAGCCGCGAAATTACTTCAAAATATCTTGTATAATAAAAAAGGTTTCTATCAAGTTGGTCACATTCTTGGGGGTGTTTCTCCCAATGAAGGACCCAAAATCTATAATATCGAAGGTTATGGATCCAAATTGGATGAACATTATACTTCGGTGGGTTCTGGAAGTGTGTTTGCATTAGGTGTCTTGGAAACTGAATGGAAAGAAAATCTCACCGTTGATCAAGGAATTCATTTAGCGGTAAAAGCGGTTAGAAGTGCAATCATTCGAGATATTGCTTCTGGAAATGGAATAGATGTGGTAGTTATTCAAAAAGATCAACCGGTTATAGAAAAGCACTATGAAGTTTCCGATAAATCATTAATTTCCAACAATTTCAAACCATAAAACAATTTTTAATTTTTTCTTTCTCTCACGAATTTTATCAATACGGGACGAACAAGCATTTTTTGGCCGATTCTTATCCTTTGGAGGAATTCAATGGCATATCGCATTTTAATGGACTTATCACACTACGAACGAATTCACTCATTACCAGATAAACTTTTTTTAGATAAAGATTACCTCTTTTCTTTCATCAATTTTGGAGATCAGATTCCCTCTGTTGATAAATTACAAAAATACGATTTACTTCTAATTGGAGATCCAAAACCAAAATATTTCAACGAAATTCTATGGAACAAGGAAGAACTTAGGAATATTAAACAATATGTTCGTCGAGGGGGAAAAATGCTGATAACATCCAGCAATCGTGGTGATTTTAATCTATCTCCCATGTTAGGTGGTCTTCGTATCTTTCAAAAATTGACAGGGGTGGCATTATTCCCCAATTTTTTAACCTTCTCTCTTTCTCCAAGGGATTATTTTGGCAAAAAAAGCATTCTACATTTACATTTAAGTTCACAATCGCTTCCATTTGGTGATTTTACTCCTAATGACTATCTTGCTTGGGGAAAAAGCACAATTTTGGTTTTGCATGAAGAATATCCTGCAAAAATTCTACTTACTTCGCCAGAATCCACCCAAATTCATGATTACGTTACTAAAAAAAAGAAATATACCAGCAGACAACCATTATTGGTGTTTCGACAGTATCATGAGGGTTTAGTAGTTACTTCAGCGAGCTCATGCTTCTTTCTACAAAATTCACAATACGGGATTGAAGTTGAAGCAAATGGTAAATTTTTCCTGGAATTAATCAATTGGATATTATCATTTTAACATTTTGGCTATCATTATGGAAAAGAAAGGAAAAAACCCGCTAAGTTAAATTTTCTTATACATTTAAACTTGCTTCCAATTGGGTATGAATTTGCTGTAGATCAGCATCCAGAGCATCTGCATCATCATCCAAGAGCATAGCTTCCTCATCGGTATATGGATCTTGCTCCAATCGTTTTACCCAATTATAAATTTTCTGGCAGTTTTCATCACATTCATTGGAAATTCTAGTCAAACGGGAATATGTATCTTCTAATTTTATTCGGGCACTGGATGCTTTATAGCGAAGTAGGCATATATTGGAGACTTCCATTAAGTTTCGGGTGATAGCCATAACATCTAAGGTCTTGGACCGCTCTTCACTTTTAATCTTGCGCATTAAATTAACTTCCACAAAAAGTAATTCGATCATTTTTGCCAATAAGCCTGTAAGTTGTCCTGCTTCATTACACCAAACTCGAAGTTCTAAAGTATTGGTTTTTCCATTCATGAAGACTCGAATAATTACGCGCCCCCCGGTAACTTTTGCTTCACTACTGAACCATGCTTCCGCTTCATAAATACCGCCTTCATCATTTTCGTAAGATGCGACATTGGTTACATCAAATTGGGCTACAGCTCGATGGGCAGCACTATAAGCCATAGCTGCCGGTAAATCAGCAATTAGAAAAGCCCTAGCATCACTTGGTAAAGATTGAATTGCCTTTTGACAATCTTCAATTGTATCTAAACTTCGAATTAATAGAGGGCATTTTATCTGGACGTCTTTTGGTTTTATGAATATTGTATGGAATTTTCCTAATGCATCCTTATAAATTACGGTCCCACCAATGGTTGAAATACCACATTCTGCGGGTTCCAAATAGAAATCAACTCCATGGGAATTTCCAGGATCAATTACGTTAATAGTGATAAGTTCTTGGGCACGACGGTAAGAACTAGGAACATCTAAGATAACTTTAATATCATGAATAGCCATATTTGTTTTATTGCGGACTACTACCTTAAAATGCAACTGTCCTCCAATGAAATCATACTGTCGAACCACTTCCACTTCGCCAATGGGGTGTGCTACGGTTTCCGTATTACTTGTTCCAATTTTCCCGCCTTGTGCACTAGATGAAGCTGATTGGTAAGAGACGTGGGAACTAAAAGAGGTAACTGGTTGTTTACCATCTGCTATAAATAAACGTTGGGTCATATCAATATATCCATTAATAGAGCCCTTAGAAATTAAAGTAGCCAAACCTTCTTCCACGCGTTGTTCAGTAATAGCCAATTTTAGGGCTAAATCTCTGATAGAAATTTTACGATAG
>CAYRPF010000028.1:0-35193 GCA_964426185.1 uncultured archaeon
AAAGAAAAAACTCGTGAATTAGGAGAAAAAACAAAGGAAGTAACCAAAAAAAAAATTCATGAGCTGGGAAAGAAAGCAAAAGAAACTGCCGAAGCATCACAACCTAAACTTGAAATTGCTAAAGAAAAAGTTATGAAAATTGCCGAAAATGAAGTCACAAAAATTATATTAAATCAAGCCAAGGACATTGCTGTTGAAGAAGCAAAAAAAATTGTAATAGAAAAAACCAAAGAAAAGTTACAAAAATTGGGAAAAAATACAAAACATAAAACAGACTGATAATTATAAGAAAAATTAAAAGAAACTCTCTTCATCTTCCATAAAATCTAAGGGGGGAGAAAGATGAACTTCAAAGGGAATGGGTTCGCCTTTAAAATTATATACTCCTAAAGTATTAATGGAAAATGGGGCGCCGATAATAGCATTGATAAAAAATTTCTTGAATGTATTAAGATCTGCTTGACTTGGATGGTTATTTGGACTAGGGTGTGAGTGACATGTTGCAATTAGGGTTCGATCCCCTCGAATTCTACTGGGAAAAAATACTGCAGAAATTCCCGAGGCTTCTGTTCCTGGAGCAAGGACATATTCATGCAACACTCCATTAACAATTCTTAATAATGAGAAAAATTCTTTAGGATAAGCTGTTTTAGCCATGTAACAGATATCATTCAAGATTTTTTCAGAAAAATGTACCTTTTTTCCCGCAATTGTTTCAAATCCATATTGAAGAGCTTTCAATATTTGAGAGATCTGTATTGGATGATTGCGATTCCATTTTTTATAAGTTGGTAGGAAATATTCAAAATCACCAAATGCTTTCTGAAATTTTTTTGGAATGATTATTTTTGGGCGTTTGGGATATTTACGTAAATCTACCTGAATATTTGCGGAAGGAAACATAGGAACTTCCATTACTGCTTTTTTTTTCAGAAAGCTGCCTGGAAAAATATCCAATATTTCCGTAATCTGTTCATCCAAATCCATTATCATAAGTAATTACCCTCTTAATGTGGCTCGTAAACTTTGGGGATTTTTTAGTAATTCTAAAGCCTCTTTAGGCGATTTGACTAGTAAATCTGAATGAATTAATGCTTCCTGAGCAATTCCTTCTTCGCCAATTATTCCAATTCCTATTTTTGCAGCTTGAAGCATTTTCCAATCATTTCGGCCGTTCCCTAATGCTACTACATGTTCGTTTCCTAATTTTTTTACAAATGATGCTTTTTCTTCAGCTCCCGATTGTTCTTGTTGTAGAATTTGCAAGCGGATTCCCATGTCATCGGCAATATTTGCTGCATTTCCATATGTATCAGCGGATAACAAATAGATTTCCAAATTTTTTTTAAGTTCTTCGATTAAAGTTTTAATAATTGGATGGAGGTTTCCATATGAAGAAATCGTTCCATTCAGATCCATCACCAAGAATTTCAACGATATTTCTCCATAATCTTCAATTTCAACATTGATTGTCATTATTCCCTCTATTTAGTTAACATTCCCTTCCATCTAAAGTTGTGCTAAGCTAGGTATTTCTCAACAACTCCATCTAATGCTGGAAGAAGGAGCAAAGTTTGGTTGATTCCATAATAAATTCCAGTAAATTCCAAGTATGTCGATTTGTTCCAGGATAATTCCATGTTTGTGACCAGACGGGCTTTCAACCAGCTTTTCAAAACCAAAATGCTACCAATCTGAAATGACCATAGATCTGGTTTCATCGGTATACATATTTTATTAGTCGTTGAATGGTCTTCATTAGAAAAATGGAGATCCAGTATATTTTGCTCCTCTGAATAATGAAATGATTGAAGATCACGGTTGATCAATTCTAAACCAAAAAGTCCTGTCGCTAATTGGTGGATCTGAGTAAGATCATTTTTGGAAAGATTTCCTAAATGAAAATTAAGTAATTGTTTTCCAAAATTAGCGATTTTTTTTACTAAAAAAGCGCCTTCTGAATGAGGCCGTAACACCACTCGGGGATATTCATGTAATAAAAAAGGTAAAAATTGTTCTCCATATGAAGGAGCCATCAATAATCCATACATAAAATCAAATGCGGTGATGGGCGGGATATTTGGAAAAAATTGCTTCCATTTATGTAAGAATTCATCAGAAAAGTTAAGAGTGCTCTTTAAATACCAAGGTGCGATTTTTGCTGTTGAATACCCAAATAATCCTGAATCAACTAAACCAGTACTTACCCAGAAATGTCGAAAAGGTGGTTTTTGCACTGATTGAACAAAAGAAAAGGCAATTTTTCCATCATATTCTGAAGATTTTCCCGTTGGCGTTTTTAGTTGTGGTGTTTTATCTGTTCCTCTTGCTAACAAAATTTTATTCTGTATTAATTTGAGTTTTTCTAGCCAAAGTATATCAGGTGAATTGATGAAGTCTAACATCGTAGATTTGCCACATCTGCGATTAATGGTGTAGAAAATGGTATTTCTAATATCAAATGGGCGATAATTTATTAGGGAAATGTTTTTCTTCATCTGATCAAAATCAAATGAGTGAACGATTGAGTCATTTTCTAGTAAAGGATCTGGATTTCTGCGAATACGGCCATTATTACGAAGGGTAGTAAAGTCTCGCGCTTGTAGTAGGTTAATATTATCTTGTAATTTTTCAGGATTGATGTGAATCATGAATTTATCTCGGGAGGAGATTAATGCCCGACTTGATTTAATAAAACAAGTTGGTAATGGTAATCCATAATTTTGCCAAATCTGTTTTGATCGCTCAGAAATACTTATTGGAATATACAAGTATTGAGGTGGTATTAAAGGAACGAAATTGTAAGAAAGATTCGAAAAACCATCTTGGAGAATTGATTTAATTTCTTTTTCAGTGCCAGTAATAGGACAATAATATATACCTTGTTTCTCCTTATAGGAAGTACTTTCTTTTTTTTCTTTCTTTGACTGGAATTTATAACAAATACTGATACATACACCAGTTTGAATCTTAAATAAATTAATTTTTCCTGATTTTTGCTTAGGATTACGAGAATCTCCAAAAAGATCAATTATATAGATTTTATCAAAGAAAGTGGCAAGTTTTTGGCGGAATCCATAGAATATTTTTCCATCAAGAAATTTTCTATTAGTTATAAAGGCTAAAATCCCACCATTACGCTTTTTAATCAACCATTCCCCATATCGGAAGAATTTTACGTAATCATCATATAATCGGGTGATATTAGGTTCAGGAACCGCATACCTTTTCATTAACTTGGTTATCCAAGAATTTTTATTAATGCTTGAAACAGAATAAGGAGGATTTCCAATTACTACAATGGGAATACCATTGGAATTCCTTTGGCTCTTTTGAGAGAAAATTTGTGCATTTTCATGATCTAAAGCCGTATAAAATCGGACTTCTAAATTAGATTCAATTTTTTGAGCAACTACGGGGGGAAAGCAGTATTTTAACAGTAGTAGACCAATAAAAAAGGAAGATGGGTTAATTTCATTTCCAAAAATGGGAGATTTCCGTGGAAATGGAAGAATCTCTTCGGTTTGATTTTTGTATTTTTCTAGATAATGCGCTAGAAGACCTATTTCAAATGTCAATGGCCCTACTGCAGGATCATAAAAATCATAATTTTCATCCAAAATGCCGTTACTCAAATGAAAATCTTTAATGAGAATATTATTTACAGCATTTATCATAAAACGGGTTATTATTGCGGGGGTAAAAATCATTCCATCTTGCGCTTGCTTCTTTTTATTAAATTCTTGGACGAAAGGGTTATAATATTCTATCAATATCTCATTAAATCTTTCTAAGGAAGAATATTGGTTAAATCTCTTGTTTATTGATTCACAAGTTTTTTGCGTGCTTTCTCGATGAATTATATTAGAGAATTCGACATATTTATTAATGAGATGCATCCATTCATTTTTTTTTGCAATATCTATAAATAAAGAAACAAAATTAATTGCTTTTTTCCAATTCAAATGAAAGTATTTTTGTAAAATGATAATTGTGGGAATTAAATGCGCATATATTTGCCTAATTTCCTTTTTTGAAATTTTATCTTGCGCGATTTCACAAAAGAGAAATATCTCTCTTAGCCTTAACTCGATTTCGTGAGGGGATTGGTTATAAATTTCTTGAAAAATCGAATGCGCAAAATCTACTGCCGCTTTCAATAATTTTTGATTCATTATTCGAAATTAATTATAAGTATGAAATGAAAAAATTAATTTCCACCTGCTTGAGTGGCCATTACAGTTATGATATCCGCTTTTGGATTCAAACCGATCTTAGAAAATTTAATATCATCTGCTAAGACTTTTCCCTTAAAGATGAATTGAATTGCTAAAATTGGATTTAGCTTGTATTCTTTCTGCACAACTTTCTTAATCTCACCAACAGTCTTACTTTGGTCCACTTCTATCAATTTAATTGCTTGATCAGGTGGAACACCCGTTAATCTGAAGCGTAATTTCATAATTAAATACTTGCGTTTCGTAACTTAAATTATTTTGCTTCGACTTCTCATTTTATATTACTAAAGCATTAGTAATAGAGTTGAAAAATTGCTGTTCTTAATAGATTATTAGATGGATAGAGGTGGATTAAAATTAGAATTAAATTAATTGAAGACTATCAAAAAATTGCTGCAGGTGAAGTTATCGAACGACCCGCTTCAGTTGTCAAAGAGTTAATTGAAAACGCAATTGATGCCGGAGCTACCAAAATTTCTATCATTCTAAAAGATGCAGGTAAAACGTTGATTCAGATTATCGATAATGGATGCGGTATCGACCCAGAAGATTTGGAGATTGCATTTCAACGTCATACTTCTTCTAAAATCACCTCTGCTGATGAATTAGATGCCATCAATACTCTAGGTTTTCGGGGAGAAGCATTAGCCAGCATTGCAGCGGTATCTCAGATTGAAATTACTTCTCGTACTGCAGAAAAAGAAAATGGGATGAGATTACAGATAGAAGGTGGAAAGGTCATATCAAAAGCACCTTGTGGGGCTCCAATCGGAACTGATCTGAAAGTTCAAAATCTTTTCTTCAATTTACCCGTCCGTCAGAAATTTTTACGTTCTAATCGAGTTGAAATAGGACATATAACGGATATTATTACTCGATATGCCTTGGCGTATCCATTAATTCATTTTGCTCTAAAACATAACAATCTTTCAATATTAAATTCTCCTGATTGGCGCGGCCAAATAGATCATGTAATTAATAACAATAAGATTGATATTTCCACAAATTCTTCAAAGTTAACCGAAATTTATGGATTTACCGTGCAAACAATTTATGGAAAGAAAATTAGTACTCACCTTCTTCCTATAGATGTTGGGGGCGAAGATTTTCGTATCTTTGGATTTGTAGGTCAACCAGATATCGGCCGCTCGGAAAAAAATGCGTCTTCACTTTTTGTAAACCATCGCTATGTAATCAGTAAAGAATTTTTCGCCATCATGCAGGATATCTATAGGGATTATCTAATGAGACACAAATACCCGTTTTTTATCCTATTTCTGGAAATAGCTCCCAATAAAATCGATTGTAACGTCCATCCAACCAAGAAGAAAATTAAGTTTCTGAATGCTTCTCATTTTTTCGCTGAAATTCAGCAAGCTCTTAGTAAACCCATAAAAAATTCGATCTTAATGGCATCTCAAAGAAACAATCTTGGTGAATCTGCTAACGTCCAATCTTTTGACACAGTCATGGATTACTGGACTCCATCTTCTCGCACTTCTAACCCATCTAACTCATCTAACTCATCTAATCCATCCATTTCATCTCAAATCTCTCACACATCTTTATCCAAACATGATTCTTCAATTCGGGTTGAATCGTCTCATCAACACCATTTAACGAATCCCAAGCAAACTCACCTTCTCCCTACTCCAAAAAAAATACAAAAACCCAGAATTAAGAGCCCCTCTTCAAAATACAATAAATTCAAGCCACAATTTTCACATGAATTATCTTCTACTTCTACTTCTCTTGAAAATCAATCAATTTCGGAATCACCATATATTCTAGTGAAAAATCTGCCCCCTTTATTTAAGCTAAACGCTGGAATTCAAGCAGGAAATAATTATCTGGTATTTCAAAATGAAGAAGGTCTTATTTTAATTGATCAACATGCAGCACATGAGCGTATTAATTACGAGCGGGTGCAACAATGGCAGAAATTGGATCAAGTACCAATTCAAAGGCTTATTTTACCTATTCAATTAGAAGTTGCACCCAATGAAGTCGAATTTGTTAAAGACGCTGCACATGAGTTGAAATCTTATGGGTTTGAGTTGGATCATTTTGGTAGCAAAACTTTCTTGCTTAGAACCGTACCGGCAATTTTACAGCCGAAACACATGGATTCTCAATTAATAGTGGATATATGTTTGGAAATCATCAAAATGGGGCGGGAAAAATCCTTTTCTGACATTAAACGAGATATTTTTCAATATATCGGCTGTCATCAGAGTATTAGAGCTGGAGATGAAATCTGGAGTGAGTCTCAAATTAAAAAAATCATCAAAGATCTGGATGCTTGTGAAAATCCCCATCACTGTGCTCATGGAAGACCCACTTATATCAAAATTTCATATAAGAATATTGATAAATGGTTCCATCGCACATGATTAAATGTAATTCACTCCTTGTGCCCAAGCAAAGGAGCGTAAAATTGTAAAAAAAATAATTTAGGAAATAATGGAAACCATGGTGCATTCTGATCTTTGAATTTCATCTAAGGACGAAATTGCATCTTCCAGTGGTTGGGTTCCACCCTCACGTTCTTTCAATAAAATTCGCGCAATTATTTTTTTTGCACCAAACGCAATAGGTTCAATCTTAAATGTTTCGACCATTCCACCTTCTTTTTCAACAATGGGTTTGACAACATTTTCCATTAGTTCTTCTAATCCTTCAAAATCTTCAGGAATTATATCAAAAATTCCCAATAATGTCTTTGGGCCTTTCTTTTTTTTTTCGTCAGCCATTATATTCACCTATTATTTAAGGTCCTTCAAATCCGCATTTAGGACATTTATATGCTCGTGCAAAGCGACGGCATCGTTCACAGCGCCATAACATGACGTCTCCACAGTTGGGGCAAATAAAGTGGACCGCATTTTCGTTTGGCTGGATCATTTTACCACAAGATGTGCACGACTCTTGATTATAACTCATTGTAAATATACCTCAAAAAGGCTACTTCTTGGTTAATTAATGCGGAGATTCTAAATTAATTTTATGGTATAATAAATAAGAAATTCTACTGAGAAAGGAATACGATTATATTAGGTCCAAGCGATTACTTTTTCACCGAATTATATCTATTTACTATGAGGTAATATTTTCAATAAATTGAGTTTTTTCTATTACAGATTGTGATTTTTAATCATTTCAACATAAAATCCAGAGTGCTCTCGACATGCAATTTGGTTGTGTTGAAAATAGGGATAGAAACATCTTCTTGGTGAATTAATAGTGGAATTTCGGTGCAACCTAAAATAACTCCCTCAGCACCTTTGTGATGGAGGTTGTTTATAATGGTTTTGAATGCTTGACGTGATTCTGGGCGAATTTTTCCGAAAGAAAGTTCCTTAAATATCACCTTATTTATCTCATCGCGCTCCGATTGTGAAGGAATTATCGTTTCTATTTGAAATTTATCCAAAAGTCGCTCTTTGAGGAACTCTTCTTCCATTGATATTTTTGTTCCTATCAATCCAACCTTATTGATACCGAGTTCCTGAATTTTTAATGCAGTGGCATCGATTATATGAAGAATTGGAATTGTAAAACTCGTTAATGCCTCCATTGCGGGAACTATTTTATGAATTGTGTTGGTGCAGATAAGTAACGCTTCTGCCCCTATATCCTGCAAGTCAATGGCGATTTTCGTAAGAATTTGAGTGATTTTTCTCCAACTATTTTCTTCCATTAACTTGAAAATTTCGTCGAAATCTACTGAATAGAGAATTAAATGGGCGGAATGATATCCTCCTAATCTTGTTGCAATTCCTTCATTTAATAAGCGGTAATATTCAAGCGTTGATTCCCAAGTCATTCCGCCAATTAATCCAATTTTTTTCATATTATAATTGATTATCTATGAAGAATATAAAATTTTAGCTTTGTGAGCGGAGGGGTTGTTTTCATTCTTCTTCTTCTCGATTTGCCGAGGTATACTCTATTTCAGGATAATATTTCACCGAGATTACTCCCGGAAAAGTTTCTATTTTCTTAGTTATCATAAAAAGTCTTGCTACAGATCGAAATGCTGCATGAAATATTATTCCAACGCGCCCAAAAGTTAGATACACTTCACTAATCTCTCGGAAACCATGAACATATTTCAAAAATGGTTCAATTTCGGAATTTTTTATCCTAATTTGGAACAAAATTAATCGGTAGTTGGCACTTTCGTGCAAGTATCGAATAATAATTGAAATAATAAGAAAAATCGAGGTGATAATAACATAATTGAGCGAAATTGGTTCTAACCAAATGAAAATTCCGATATATAGACCTACCAAAGGCTGAAGCACTGTTAATACGCTATTCCAAGAATCAAAACCTAATTCATGTTTTGGCCAATTTCCCGAGGCGAAGACTTGGATCATGTAGGGGATAAGAGTACAGAATACAGCTATGGAGAGAATTGCGGGATTTATTAGAAAATTTGGCAGTTTTTTTAAATCTTCAAATATAAATCTATGAGCTTCGGTGCCAGCAACGGTTGAATGGTCAGTAATACCTATTATCAACATTAGAATCAAAAATATAAGAGATCCCAACAAATGGATTCCAAACAATTTATAAAAAGAACGTATTAGTCCCAGATCTTTTCTAATTTCTTGAGAAATATCTTTTGAGATTTTGGAAGTTGGAATTAATTGAACTCTATATAAGGAATCTTGACTAATATAGACAGAATATAATATAAATGCAAAAGTTGTCAGAATTAGGATGAGAAATCCAAAAAATGTCAAATTGGCCTCTGAAGTTGATTCATAACTGAGCGTAATCGAAATTATTCCCGCTGTGAGTAAAAATAAATAAATTAACTTAAATCCATCCATTTCTTCAACTCGTCTTGTCCAGTTTTGAACTGTAATAAAGAGGATTGGGAGTGCATTTACAATTATCGTGCTCATAATGACCCCAACAAGCTGAAAACTTAAGTAATAAAAGGGAACAACAATGCCTACTAATAAAAAACCAAGAAATGCTAAATAGAAAATCTGTGGCTTCCCACGTAAGAAAAATTTGTTTTTTCTAAAAAAATAGGATTTTAACGATGTTATAATTAAAAAACCGAGTTTTGGAGGGGAATTTTCCATACTTTTCTTACGTAGAGTGAGAAAAATGCGTCCCCAAAGAAAAATTAAAATCATGAATTCAAAAATTGCAGCAACGATGAAACGACTGAAGCCTATGGTGAAAGGGCTAATACCTGGAATGAATTTGATAAATAAAGGGCCTAACCCGATAAACAAATTTCCCAAGATTAATAAAAATAAGAATAAATTCATAATTTTCACTTATATATTGAAAGATTTTTTCGTTTTTTTTGAATTTTAAGGCATTTTACCCTAAATATAATCATTTAAGGGAAAATTTCTTGATAACTACTTGTGTGTAAGTTTCTTGGATTCCAGGCAAATTATCTAAATGTTGGTGATAGAATTCATAAATATCTTCAGTATCTTCCCCTTCAATTTCAATCATTCCATTATAATCTCCTGTTAATCGATAATAAGCCTTAATTTGGGGACATTTTAATAAATAGTCCTTTACCTTCTCTCGCTCATTTCGTTCGATTTGGAGAAAACAAAAAGCTGTCAGTTTTTTCATAATTTCACACAAAAAAAAGCAATCAAAACCAATAAAAATTTGTATTATTCGTTAAGTCGAATCATTTCGGTGTTTTCGGGGAGGTTGATGTTTATCTAAAAATTTTTTTAGATTTGAATCCAATTGGCTCCTTAAATCAGAATCATAAAATGCAGATAGTTCTTCTTGGGCTTTTGGATAAAATTTCTTACTTAAGAGTTCTTCCTTGCGTTCATAGTATTCTATTAAAAGAGTAATATTTTCATCAATAACATCTGCTGTGGTTGATTCAGATTCTAAAATCCGTAGTATTTTCATTAACAAATCTAAAAAATGATATGAATAACCCAGAGCTGCTTTTTGTACTGCTTTTTTTGTTTTACTGCTGCTCGAATAATTTATTTGATTGTATTTTTGCAATACTTTGTTAAGAATTCTATTATATTCTCCTATTGCAGGGATGATTAATTCATGCAATCGATTTCGCGCAGTCAACTCCTTCTCTGATTCATCTTCACATTTCTGGTAATTTTTAGAAAATTTTGTGATCTTTTGTTCTAAAAGATGTAGCGCTTTCACGATTAATATTCTCTAGAGAGCTTGTAAATAAATTGTTTGTTTTTTTCAAATATTTGTTAGCTTCCATCAAGTACTTTATTTTCATACCATACTGAGAAAAGATCGTCATATTACCTTGAATTATATCAACCGAGCAATTTTTGTCAAGTGGTTATTAAAGTTACATTGATAAATTGTTATAGTGATTGTGGCTCATGATAGGGGATAATTCCAAGGTTTCATCCAAGATTTCTTTTGATATTTCATCCAAATCAACTGATTTTCTTAAGAAAAAATCTGAAATTGATTATTCCATGCAAGAATTTACCACAATGTTTCACAATGTGCTTATAAAGATAAGAGATGAACTCCTCATCTCATTTTCTGAAAATCCGACATTAATTAAACCTTCAAATGATTTATATGAATTTCTCAAAGATGAAACTCTTTTGGAGCTGAAAGATGAAAATTTTTTGCTTCAAGCTTCAGAAATGGGTGCATTCTATCTGTTGAATAAAATTTTTTATTATGAATTTATACGACAACAAGTTCGAGAATCACATGCCATAAAACTTCCCCAAATTTATTCCTCCAAATTATCTGAAAGTCTTCCTTGTCAAGTTTTGAAGAATTTTAAGATTCTTGAAGAACTATTTGAAGTCGCGCCAATATTCAGTAACAATCCTTATTTTAAAATCCTCGAAGTTTTTCCTTCATTCAATAATGTCATTGCCATACTCTCTACTTTTATTTCAGAGATAAGCCGTATGAACTTTCTGCATCTTCAAGTAGATTTTTTGGGGAATTTTTTTCAAGAATTATTACCTGGATTAGATCGAAAATTACTCGGCCAAATCTATACTCCTCCAGAAATTGCGAAACTAATGGTTGAGCTGGCTATCCGTTCACCTAATGATACGGTGCTGGATCCAGCTTGTGGATGTGGTAGTTTGCTTTTACAAAGTTATAGGCGCTTAAACAAGTTAAAAGATCAAAATATTTCAAAATCTTCCCCAAATTCGAAGGAATTTCTAAACTCCTTTCATAATCATGTATTAAATCAATTATGGGGGATCGAAATTAATCCTTTTCCAGCGCATATTTCCATGCTATCTCTTTCACTCTTGAATTTATCATCCATAACTGATAGTGTGGGTATTTTTTTAGAGGATTTCCTTAAATTAGGCCCATTAAAAACGTATATAGTGAAATCGAAGAATTTACAAAATGGGCATATTATCACGCGCGTATTGCCTTCTTTTTTTGATGTTGTTATCGCCAACCCTCCATATATTAAACAGGAAAAAATCCCGAATAAGAAAGAAATGATGTGCCAATTACCCTTATTTGCTTCTCAAAGGGTTAATTTCCAAAAAAAAAGGAATTTTTCTGGTGAAATCCCTTCAAAAAAAAGAATTAAATTAGGTCTCACGGGAAAAACAGATTACTATGGCTTCTTCTTATGGTATGCTACCTATTTTTTGAAAGAAGGAGGTCGACTTTGCTTTATTCTTCCAAATAAGTGGATGGATGTTAAATATGGTGAAAAATTGAAGGAATTTCTATTGGCAAATTATAAAATTAATGCGATAATCGGATTTGACCAGAATGTTTTCCCAAAAGCACAAGTTTCAACAGTAATTTTATTAGCAGACAGATGCAATTCAGCCACAATGCGTAAATCTACCGAAGTGCAGTTTCTTCGCCTGCAATCGCCGAAAGTTTTTCCCCTCATTACGAAGATATTAAAATCCAGAGATCAAGATGCTATTATTCCATCTAACGAGGGTGAATCTTTCAGTGGATCCCGTGAACTCACTAAACACAACCGAATTCAGAAGGATTTTCATCCAAATCTTCATAATATTACCTATATTTTTGACAATTCAATATCTGGCATTTCCCGAACAATAATCCGGCAAAAATTTCTGGATGCTGAAGAAAAATGGTCCATGAAGTATCTTTTTCAAAGCAGGTTCGCCCGTTTTCTGTCTCAATGTGACCTTCTATCATTGGATAATGGAATTTTCACTCGAGTGGTAGGAGGAATTAAAACTGGAGCAAACGCATTTTTCTTTCCTTCTTCAGAATTAATCGAGCAATTTTGTTTTCCTTCACATTATCTGAAACCTGGAATTCGTTCGGGGCGAAATTTACCCGATACTTTTATAATTAATTCATCCATCGACCTATTTGTATCAATCCCTCCAGAATTAAATTCCCATGAATCTCCGGAAATTTCTGCCTACATAAAATACGGAGAAGAAAAAGAAAAATATCCCAAGCGACCTTCGCTGCATTGGAAACCTTGGTATGCAATTCCCGAAAGTCAACAAGATTCTCCTGATATATTATTTTTACGACATATTGATAAAAATTTTCGGGCTTTTTGGAATAAAATTGGGGCAATTGTTGCTGATGGAATACGGGGTATCAAGGTTTTAGATTCAAAATGGCTCTACTTTCTATTAGGTCTATGTAATTCCACCTTTTTTTATTGGCAAGCGCATATGTTAGGAAGGTGGGAAGGACAAGGTGATCTTCAATTATTGGTTTATGAACTAAGAAGATTTGTTATACCGAATTTAAACAAAATTTCAGATAGGCAAAAATCTCGAGTGGTCCATGCGATGAAATCAATCTTAAGCAATTCTCCAAGGATAGATCAAGTTTCCCTTTCACAACAAGAATCATTAGACAGAGCAGTGCTGGCTTGTTTTGATTTAGAAGGAAAATATGACTTATTGGTGAAAGAAACTCTTGATTTGGAACGAAAACGTATAAATAAGGGGAAATCAGAGTAGTTGCATATCTGTTTAATTATAAATTGTAACCCTAAATTTTATTATGTAGAACAACATATTGATCATATGGTATCTACATATCAATCTGTTTCGTCATTGATTTTGAATCAAAGAAAAATATGTGTGGTTACCGGTGGTACGGATGGAATTGGGAAGGCGATTGCCGCTCAATTGGCTTTGATCGGTCATTTTGTAATAATTGTTGCCCGA
Organism: uncultured archaeon; assembly: GCA_964426185.1. Taxonomy (GTDB): domain Archaea; phylum Asgardarchaeota; class Lokiarchaeia; order Sigyniarchaeales; family Promethearchaeaceae; genus Harpocratesius. The sequence continues at coordinate 13,406 of CAYRPF010000028.1, forward strand.
AATGAACTAAAAGGTCAGCGAGTTGTTCAAGACATCAATGAAAAATGCTGTGAATCGCGCGTTGTATTCTACAGGGCTGATTTATCTCTTCTTGAGGAAACCCATCGAGTGTCTAATTTAATTTTGTCTCATTATTCTCGAATAGATCTATTAATAAACAATGCCGGGGTATTTTCTTCTGTACGCAAAGAAACCAAGGAGGGTTTTGAACTAACTTTTGCCTTAAATTATTTATCTCCAGTGTTGCTTACTATTTCATTACTTCCAGCACTTAAAGCAAGTCATTCTGCACGCATTCTTAACATGACATCGGTGGATCATAAGCTGGCTAGAATTAGGTTCAACGATCTCCAAAGTAATAAATATCCTCTTGGAACCCGCGCTTATGGGCAATCAAAATTAGCTTTAATGATGTTTACACGCACTTTAGCCAAGAAATTACAATCCTCAACTATTAGAGTAAATGCGATTCATCCAGGTATAATACGTACAAAAATTACCGAAAAAACACCTGGTTTTGAAGGTTTTATTACCAAGTGGCTGGTCAAGATATTCGGAACCCCGCTTGATAAATGCGTTAAGAATATTCTTCGGTTTGCACTGTCTCCCAAATTTGCTAATACAAATGGTGTATATTTTTCCAAAAATAGAATAGGAAGGTGTTCCCCTAGAGCTCGAAACACTAAAGCTGCCGAAAAATTATGGAAAATTACGTTAAAACTGGTGGAAGGGGACGTTGAATGAAAAGAATTCGTGAAAAAAATCCTTAATTTTGGCTTAAAAGTTAGTAATAAGCACTTCCGGAATGGCTCCGCGTTTTTTACCATTGCTGTTAATTGCTCTTTTTGCAGAAAGAGTGTGAATATTGTATTCAGAAAACAAATCTAAAATGAAATCACAGTAGGAATTTGATAGCATTATATTGCATCCAAGTTCGTTCAATTGTTTGATAATTTCCTTTAAACGAATTTGATCTTCCTTACGGAACAACTCTTTGGTGTATCCGGTAAAATTTGAAGTTTTAGATAGAGGCATGTACGGGGGATCGAAATAAATAAGACTTTCTTGAGTAGCATAATCCAACACAGATTCAAAGGAAGCTTCAATAATTTTAATGCCTTGCAGGGCTTCATGAACGGTTCGCAGGTTCTTTTCATCGCAAATTACTGGATTTTTGTATTTACCGAAGGGAACATTGAAGTATCCTTTGGAATTAACACGATAAAGACCGTTAAAACAGGTGCGGTTAAGGAAAATCGTGCGAGATGCCTTTTCCATTGGGCTTAAATTAGCAAACGAAGAAAATCTGTCCAGCTCTCTGATTTGATAAAAGTATTCCTTTTCATTTTTGTGCTGTTTGAGATGTTCGATAAGTTCATCCACAGATTTCTGGATAACCTTATATACATTTATCAAAACTGGATTATTGTCAATTAGAACCGCATTTTCTGGAAGTAAATAGAAGAAAAGAGCGCCACCCCCCACAAATGGCTCAATGTAGTGCTTAATTTTGGAAGGAATAAATGGATCTAATTGTTTTAAAAGCTGCCGTTTACCTCCTGCCCATTTCAGAAAAGGGTGCGGTTCTGAAACTATTTTAAGATTTTTTCTATTTTGTGCCCGCAATTTAGAGCGATCTAAGGTATCCGACATCTGTATGTAATAATTGAAGATAATTTAAAAGTTGCATCATGTTATCGAGTTAATTTCACTAATATGGGAAAATTCCAGATGTCATTTCTTCAAAAAATAAACGGCGAAATCAAATTATAATTGTGATTCGTAAGCTTTAAATATTCATTTTTACTATTATAATATAGATGACAACTAAAAGTTGTCTAATGGTTGAATAAATTATAAAAATAAAATTTAGGTGAGCAACATGACCGATGGTAAAAAAAATCAAACGAAAACCGAAGAAAATCCTAAAACTGATGAACACCGACTAAAATATCGAATTACACCAAAGTATGGTGTCTATACAGAAGATGACAAAGTAATTTTACAAGTCGCAATCCCTGGTGTTAAAAAAGAAAACATTCAAATGAAGGCATTAAAAGATTATTTCACCTTGCGGGCTCAACGTGATGAAGACACGGTTTACATGTTAGATTTGGACTTTGGGGTGAAGATCGAGCCAGAAAAAACTTCTTCGAGTTATGAAGAAGGACTATTACGCTTAGAATTTAAACGATTCAATCCCTTGGAGCACGCTTATACCGTTCCAATTCAATAATACATTTTTTTCTTTAACTAAAACGATAAATTTGAAAAAACAAAAAGGTGATGAATATGGCACTCGTAGAAAATGAAAAATCCAAAGCAATGCAAGAATCAAAAACCAAAGAAGAACAAGATGAAGTCTATTATCGGGTTTTCCCCGACATGCGACGCCGAATCAACTACGAAGATAAGAAAATTTTCATCGAAGTTTCCCTCCCAGGAGTTAAAAAAGAAAACATTACTCTGAAAGTATTACCCACCTGGTTCCATTTAATTGGTCGACGCGGCCACATGGAATACAGTGCCAACCAAGCTTTTGGTGCTGAAGTGGTGCCTGAAAAAACTAAGGCAAAATATGACAACGGTTTGCTGGAAATAACCGCCTACATCCGTGATCCAATGGATGATGCTAAGGAAATTTCATTATAATTCAGAAAATATTCAATTTTTTAATTCTCTGTAAATCTCTTTACAATAAATTATTAATATCAACCGTAAAAAAACCAAGAAGGTGATAGATTATGTCAACAGTGGAAAAAGAAAAAGAAATGGTGGAAAAAAAGGAAGAAGTAGCTGAATCCAAAAAATCTGAGGAAGAAATCAAATATCGCATTCGTCCAACCCGATACTTGAATTATGATTGCATTGAAAACAAATGGGAAATGGAGTTTCATTTACCTGGTGTTCCAAAGGAGAATGTGAAATTTAAGATCTTAAACGATGCCTATTCTCTCGAAGCTAAGCGGGATCAAGCACTGTATCACTCTAGTGAGTATTTACCCTTTGAAATAGACACAGACAGCGTTAAAGCGGAGTACAACAATGGACTTCTATATGTGTCAGGAAAAATCAAAGATCCCATGGCTGATGCGGTAGAAATTAAATTGAACTAAAAAAAATGGTAATATAAAGCAAATCCAGCTAACTTAACATTTTTTTCTCATTCTTTCAATTCTATTTATTTTTTAACCGATTATTTCCTTTATATTAATGATATATGGGATCAGAAGATTCTAAATTACCTAAAATTCTTTTAATCGGAACCGGTGGGACCATTACTGCCCAAAAAATCGACCAAGCGTGGTCTCCCGGTAAATTCACCGAAGAAGATTTGCTCCAATTCATCCCGGAAATTCGCAAATTAGCCGAAATCGATACAACTAACCTGTTCAACATAGATTCAGTCTGCATGCAGCCAAAGTATTGGGTAAAAATTGCCGAAACCATTCGAAAGGAGTATGATAATTATCAAGGTTTTGTGATCACACACGGAACCGATACTTTACATTACACTGCTTCATCACTTTCCTTTTTGATGCAAAATTTGACTAAACCTGTTGTTTTAACCGGATCCATGGTGCCACCTCACGTTCTAGGGACTGATGCTTGGCGGAATTTAACTGATGCAATTAGGGTGGCGGTAGAAACGAAAATTCATGAGGTTTTGATCGTTTTCAATCGAAAAATTCTCCGTGGCAATCGTACCAAGAAATTTCGGGAGGTGGAATTCGATGCCTATCAATCCATCGGGATGCAACCCATTGGAATAGTCGAACAAGACATTCGCTATTCGGGAGTCCCCTATTTTTCTCGAGATCAAAATGAAAAGCCAATATTTTACGATAAGATGGAATTGGAAGTCTGTATTCAAAAAATTACTCCTGGATATAATCCCGAAATCATTGCTAAGTTGAGAGAAATTGGATATAAAGGTATAGTTACGGAAGGTTTTGGGTCGGGAAATATTCCAATTTATGAAAATTCGTTGATAAAAGAAATAGAGCAATCTACGCGGGCCAAAATACCTGTAATTGTATGTTCGCAATGTGCTATTGGATTTTCTTGGATGGATTTGTATGAATCGGGGAAAATGGCATTGATAGCGGGAGCAATTCCTGGATACGATATGATCGCTGAAACAGCTATGACTAAATTAATGTGGATTTTGGGTAACTTTCCTAATTTGACCATGGAAGAAATTCGTGCCAAGGTTTTGGAAGATGTTTCAGGTGAGATTTCATCAATAAAAACTCCTAAAGAAAAACGCGCTTGGGAATATGCATTTTAACTAAAAAAGAAAAAGGTAAAAATTGTTACTTAAAAGAAAGATAGATAAAAAATATAGGATATTTTTATGTAAATATCAACGATAAGCATCAAAACGGGGATTTGGCTCTAATTTTTTCATCATTTCTTTCAATCCCGGCTCTACCCCTTGTAATAACATATACCCCTTGTTAGGTTCTCTATTGGTGATTTCTCCCCTCAAGTTGGTGGTCATAATCTTTCTTACTTCTTCATAATTGCGTGTTTGCCCAAGTGTCCAAATCATTTTGGCATAAGCTGCGGAAGGCAACATGTTTGCACCCTCAATCACCCCACGCGCCAACATATCACGCCCTGTTTCATAAACTCGTAGATTTGTAAAACCAAAAAGGGGTTCAACCACAATTGCCACTGGTATTTCTTCTTCTTGGGCTCGCTCTAATGCCTTAAAAAGATATGAACTAACATGTCCAAGTCCTGTTCCAATTATAACCATTCCATGATACTGCTTATCAATCACTGAGTGAATCAAATCTTCATCCATTCCAGGATAGAAATAAAGCATTGCCACTCGTTCATCGATTTTATCGTTCAACCATGTATCTTCAATATTTCCCCGCCGCTTTACATCATCCTTCAGCCAAGTGATATTCTGATTGGCATCAATATAACCTAAAGGCATATCACTTAAAGTTCTAAATGCATCACGACGACTAGAGTGCATTTTTCTAACCCGAGTGCCTCGATGAATGAGGTTGTAGGAGTCGCTGGTGTTTCCGTGCATGGATACAACTACTTCTGCCAAGTCTGCATGGCCAGCAATGGTACTTGCATCAATAATATTTAATGGGCCATCGCTGGAAGGACGATCGCTGCTTCGCTGTGAACCTACGCAAACGATGGGACGGGCAAGATCTTGAAACATGAAAGAAAGAGCAGAGGCAGTATATGCCATTGTATCAGTTCCATGACCGATAATCACACCATCTGCCCCATTTTCAAACTCTTTCATTATTTCCCTTGCAGTTTTAACCCAATATTCGGGTTTGAAATTTTCACTTAAAATTCCATAGATTTTTTTTGGTGTGAGGTTACAAATATTCATTAATTCGGGAACAGCAGAAAATAGTTCCTCGGGGGTAAATGCAGGTAATACGGCACCGGTACGGTAGTCTAAACGACTTGCCACCGTTCCACCCGTTCCTAAAAGCGTGACATTAGGTAGTCCCGGTTTAAACTGGACGTTGACTTTGGGTAATTTATATGTCCCTTTCCGATAACCCAATTCTTCAATGTGACAATCATCGGTGATTCTCACACCCACATTATATCCCGTATCTACTTTAATTACCAAGTAATCTTCAGAAGTATGTTCACTTCGCGGTAAAATGACACCTTCATATTCAGCTTTACCTCGAGTAACTTTTACCACACTCCAAACACCTACTCCTTCTTTAAGTAAGCGTTCTCGGAGTTTTCCCCTATAGCCGGTTGGTTCTTTCTGTAATGATTTTGATGAATCAGATGTTTTAGTATTCGGTTCGGTCATTTTTTATAACCCCCCTTGTAGCTTATTATTAACAAACTCTGCTACTTGATTTCCAGGAAGTGCATGATTAATCTTTCTCATAATTATACCGATTAATTGATTCGATTTATAATTCAATATATCTTCTTTTGATAAATGCTTTAGAACTTCTTTTTTCTTCGATTTAGCTTCAAAATTTTTGTAAACTTCTAAAGCATATAGGTATTCTTGTTCCAACTGTTCCTCAGACAAATCTTTTGTGCCGAATGCTTCTAATAATTGATCTAAAGTTAGTTCTGGATGATTCAAGGTAGAAATGACTAAATTGGGCAATATTGACCAATCAAAGTTCTTATCTTGTGCGCCCTTTAATAACTCGATAATTTTCTCATCAGAAAGCTTATCGATTTTTATACCATCCCGTTTTAAGCCCAATAAACTATCTTCTAAGAAGTAATATGCTCGTTTAATGGGAATTTTATGTTCATTAACTAAGTTTTCAAAAAGAATAATATGATCATGTCGAATTAGCTGTGTCAATTGATCGAAAGTTATTCTTGATTTTCCACAATACATTTTTTCATATTCCCACGGCCGTTTTCCTACTTTAACCACCAATTTTGAAATCGCTTCCATATCCATATCTAGGACAGGTGTATCAGTATCTGGATACAATCGCTCTTTTCCATGAATTACTCGGAGAAATTCGGAATTTCCATTAGGCAAAGCACGGCGAGTTTCTTGAGGTACTCCATCAAAGGCTATTTTAATGCGTTCAATTACCTTTTTCATGGCGTGAATTGCCCATTTTTGAGAACCTAAAGCCAAAACATAAGCATCTTCACCGGAACAACTCAAGGTTTTAGCGATTTCTTGACGACGATTTTGATCTATTAATGGTTTAAAGAAATTTCCTTGTGAATTAATGGGGGAATTAAACATATCTGAATGATAAAGATTCCAAATGGGAATACCACTGATAAGCGAAGCTTTCTCCAAAATATCTTGGCCAAAATCTTTTCCTGGCTGTTCTTCCTTTCCTAGTATTCCAGCTAATTTAGGTAGTCGAATTCCCATCACAATGGAATTTTCGGGAATATCTTGGAAATGATGGGTAATATCTATGTAAGTGTGCTCAAAATTATCCTTTTTTAAACCTCTTTGCTGAAGTTCTTGTGCAATTTCAATTAGGGTCTCTTGACGGCACACCTCATATCGGCAGAGCTTCTCAAAATTATCTAAATCTTGCACTCCTTTTAATTCAACTCGATCTCCTCCAGTAATACTGATATTTACATCTTGGCGAACAGTTCCGATTCCTCTGCGCCCGATTCCGCTTAATCGTAAAACAAGACCAATAGTTTTAGCGGTTTTAATTAATTCTGCAGGATTGGAAACATCTCGATGATCAGTAATTACTTCAACTAAAGGAATGCCTAGACGATCTAAGTTGTAATAAACTGTTCTGCCATTATTTTCCGTTTTAATTTTACGTGCACTGTCTTCTTCCACTGTAAGATTGGTGATCTTTACTTTTTTGCCATCCACCTCTACCCAACCATCACGAGCAACAATAGTAGTCCGTTGAAAACCGGTAGTGATGCTTCCATCAAGATACTGCTTTCGGGCAAAAATAATTTCATCCACCATAGCTTGACAGTTCAACCAATGAGCGAGTTCATATCCTCTCATCAAAGCCTCTACATCCGGATGCATGGGCGGCTGTTCATCTTGTTCATAAATACAATCGCATTTTTCAAAAGCATGATAGATCACCCGATACCCTTTCTCATATTCAATGAGCATCCCAGGATCGAAGTCACCCATTTCACCCAACACTGGTCGAAAGTATCGTTCAAAGCGATAATCTGGTTTTGTTGAATTTGGGATCATAATTGGGGGGCAATGGCAGAAAAGTTTGCGTTTTGAGTTAATTTGATGATGGATTTCTAAACCAGCATGAAACCCAATTTTTTGAAAATCAATATTATTTGGATCTAGCATTATTATTCACAAAAACCACTAAACTGAATTATTTGAGTTAAGAACGGAACCTTTTTGAAGTCGTGGTTTTTGCAAGGAGCACGGGAAGAAAATGGGATGTTAACATAATTGAAATTCAGAAAATTTCGTGTTGATTAATACATCTATCTTCTTTTTAAGCAAGTCTACATCGAAATTTGAAACATTAAGGATACCTTTATTCTCTATATAAATCGTAGTGGCGATCTCCCTCAATCTTTTTAAATCACAATTATCCTTTAAATAGAAGACGAAATAGATGGCTTTTTTCTGAAAATATAAATTTTTGGCAATCACAACCATATAGGTTAGATCTACACCAGAACCGAATGAAATGGTGGCTATATCTTGATGAAAGAGTTTTTGTCCCAAACTTCCTATAGCCGAAACCATTCCGCTAAGAAGCACACCATTAATTTCGGGAAATCCTGCGAATGTGCGTGTAAAAAAAGGAAATCCTCGTGAATCACAAATTTGTAGGCATAAAATCATAAAATCTCTAAGAGATTAAAGGAAACGCACCCAAATTAATTTAATCGATTTGGAAGCATTAAAAATGAAGCATTTATTCGGAATATCAAATTATAAAAATTTTTGACACCTTTAGTTCATATGGGAAAATCGATAGACTATGCCGCAGTCGGGCTTAAATGTGGGATTGAAATCCACCAACAATTGAATTCTGCCACTAAACTCTTTTGTGCTTGCCCAAATCAACTACAAGGCACCCGAGATCCAGATTTCAGAATTTTAAGAAAACAAAGACCAGTTTTAGGGGAAGAAGGGAAATTTGACGAAGGTATGCTGTCTGAATTTTTGAAAGGTGGTTCAGTCATTTACGAAGGATATTATGATTGCACCTGCACTTACGAACTTGATGAAACTCCTCCGTTTGCATGCGATGAAGAATGCATTGATATTGCACTGGAGATTTGTGCGCTTTTTAAAATGGATATCGTCAGAGAAATGCATGTATGTCGAAAAAATTATGTAGATGGAAGTGTGCCGGCTGGGTTCCAGAGAACCATGGAAATCGGCCAAAATGGCAGATTAACCTTAAAAAACGGGGAAGAAATCGGAATTGAAAATATATTTTTAGAAGAAGATGCCGCCCGTCGAATAAAAACTGAAGGAAAAATCTCATATTTTCGAGTTGATCGATTAGGAATTCCTTTGGTCGAAATAACTACTACTCCAGACATCCATGATCCAGAAGATGCACGAGAAACGGCCTATCGCATTGGTTTATTATTGCGTTCCACAAACAAAGTCAAAAATATAATTGGTTCCACTCGTCAAGATATAAATGTCTCGATTGCAGGAGGAAAACGTATAGAAATTAAGGGTGTCCAGAAATTAGATTGGATACCGTTATTAATCCAGAATGAAGTTCTCCGACAGCAGAAACTGATTGAAATTAAGGACAAATTGAAGCAAAAATCATTCTCAGCCACAGATATCAAGAACAAACCCGTGGATTTAACCAATGTTTTTCAAAAAACCAATTGCAAATTTGTTAAAGCAGGGATAAAACGAAAAGAAAAATTAATAGGTTTGAAAATTCCTGGTTTTAAAGGCATATTTGGAACGGAAGTCCTACCAAATCGTCGATTCGGAACAGAAGTTGCCGATAAAGTAAAAGTAATTACTGGTTTAAAGGGTCTTATTCATTCAGACGAACCATTAATTGAGAAATATCAGTTTTCTGAAGAAGAAATAGAACAAGCTAATCAAAAATTGGAAATTAATGAGGGAGATCTATTTATCTTATTACTCGCAAAAGGAAAAGCTTTAGAAACCGCCCTTAATGTGATTATTGAACGTTGTAAACAAGCATACATCGGTGTTCCTGAAGAGACTAGGCAAGCCCAAGAAGATGGTATTCATGTTTTTCTGAGGGAATTGGGAGGCGAAAAAAGGTTATATCCAGATACAGATACTCCTCCAATAATCCTTTCTGAAAATCGTATCAATGCCTTTGAAGATAAGTTACCTCTTTATCCATGGGATGTCATTAAGATTTACTCTAAAAAATATCAGCTCGAAGAATTTCTCATTGAAGATTTAATAATGACGGGTAAACTTCCGCTATTTGATGAGTTAATTACAAAGTATCCTGATAATCCCATGTTAATTGTCCGAGCCATAACCGATATGGTTAAAGTTTTACATCGCGAAGAAAAAGATACTAATAATTTGCACCCCAATCATTATCATCAAATATTTAAGGGTTTAAAGGAGGAAATCATTGCAAAAGAAGCTATTCAGAAAATACTACGGGTCTGGTGTGATGAGCCTAATTTACCTTTAACTCGAGCGAAAGCTAAAGCGGGAGTTCAATCGGTAAATGAGTCAAAATTAGACGAAATTATTACAGATCTCGTTAGGAAAAATCAAGATCTTATCAAATCACGAGGACGGGGAGCAGTGGGGCCATTAATGGGTGATTTAATGAAGATTGTGGGTAGAGGGTCGATAGATGGGAAAATTTTATCATCCAAATTAAGCCAAGCAATCAGTAAAATCCTCCCAAATTCTCAAACAACTCCAAAGAAGAAAAAGGAAAAAAAAAATACTACAAAATCAAAGAAGGTGAAAAACTAAGATGACTAGCCAAACTCAAGAATTTTACAGTGGTTATAAGCCTCAAACCATTAAAATTATGCAAAAATTTGATGTAAAGATTTGGGATCGAATTGAAATTACCACCTCCAAAGGAAAAGCCCAAGGTGTGGTTCTTCCCCGCAATAAATTTGCCCCCGATGGTTTTATTGAAATAAAACTCAAAAATGGATACAATATTGGTATTCCTGTGGATGAATCTTCTAATATCAAAGTATTGGGAACTGTGCCTCCGATGAAAGTATCATTTGAACAAAAAACTCTTCCACACAACAAAAAACTTCCCACAGTAAAATTAATTGGGACGGGAGGGACAATCGCTTCCCGCTTGGATTATACTACAGGTGCGGTAATTCCCGCATTTGAACCAGGAGAATTATTTACTGCAGTGCCAGAATTAGCTGAGATCAGTAATATAGAGACTGAGGTGGTATTTCAACTTCTTTCGGAGAATTTATCCCCCCAGAACTGGCTTGAATTGGCAAAAAAAATTGTTTCTATAGCGAAATCGGAAATTGATGGAATCATAATTGCTCATGGAACCGATACTTTAAGTTTCACGGCCGCAGCTTTATCCTTTTTGTTAAAAAATGTTTCTATTCCAATTGTACTGGTTGGATCCCAGCGCTCAAGCGATCGACCTTCTTCAGATGCTGCCTTAAACTTGATTAATGCCGTAAAAGTTGCTAGTGAAGCCAATTTAGGAGAAGTCGTTGTCTGTATGTTGGGTTCATCAGCGCATGATTACGGTTTTATTCACCGGGGTACCAGAGTTCGTAAGATGCATTCATCCGCGCGCCACACTTTTCGATCGATTGGAGCATCTCCTCTGGGGATGGTACGAAATCAGATAATTACCTATTTTAGTCCTGATTATAATCCCAGAAATAAGAATAATCTCAGTAAAATGGATTTTTGGCCGAAAATTGAAGATAAAGTGGCTTTAATTTATTCACATCCTGGTATGCAAAGCGATGTTTTAGATTTTTATATCAATAACGGATATAAGGGCATTGTTTTTGCTGGTTCAGGATTAGGACATTTACCAAAAACGATGTTTCCTGCTTTGAAGCGGGCGCAGCAAGCTGAAATTCCCGTTCTAATGACTGTCCAAACTATTTGGGGTTATACTGGAATGGATGTGTATGAAAGTGGTCGAGAATTACTGGAATTGGGGGTAATTCCCGGAAAAAATATGTTACCTGAGGTGGCTTTTGCTAAAATGTGCTGGGCTTTGGGAAATTTCGAAGGATACAATAAGGTTAAAGAAATCTTAACCACCAACATTGCGGGAGAAATCACTCTGGGAGAACCGATGAATGGATTTATGGTGCTACAAGGGGTAGAAGATAAGATACTACCCTTAAAATAACTTTTTTTTATTTATTTCACCCTATTACTTCATCCTCATTAGCAATTAGAATAAATCAGAAAAAAGAGTGAGAAGCAGGAAAAGTGGGAAAAAATGGATTAAGGGGTATTTCGATTCATTACCCTGGGATATGCAATAGTATCTCGAATATGATCTAATTTTCCCACCCAGCGAAGTAGTCTTTCGATTCCTAAACCAAAACCTGAATGAGGTACGCTTCCGTACCGGCGTAAATCTAAATACCATTGATAATCTTCGATATCTGAGCCGTCTCGCTTAAGATTAAAGATAATATTGTCAATGTCATCCTCGCGCTGACTGGATCCAATAATTTCACCATAACCTTCAGGTGCTAATAAATCGTTGCATTCCGCGTATTTCCCATCCAAAGTTTTCATATAAAATGCTTTAATATCTCGAGGAAAATGAGTTATATGAATTGGGGCTGTAAGATCCTCGGTTAAGGCACGTTCGTGATGGGTTCCAAAATCTTCACCCCACTCGATAGGCACACCCTTATTTTGAATGCGTTCCACAGCTTCATCGTAGCGGATTCGGTCAAATGGTGGTTCGATTTTTAATAATTCTTCAGGATCGCGGCCCAATTCCTTCAAATCTCGGGATACTTCCTTAGCTGCGTGATGAATCATGGAAGTAACCAATCCATCTTCCAAATTAATTATTCCCTCCAAATCCACAAACGCAGCTTCAGCTTCCAAATGCCAGTATTCTGCCAGATGACGAGTAGTACGAGATTTTTCTGCTCGAAAACTGGGTGTCAAAGAGTAAACTTTTTGATGAGCAAAAATTAAGGATTCTAAATACAATTGAGCGGATTGAGAAAGATAAGCTGGTTTACCGAAATACTTAATTTCGAAAAGGGTGCTTCCTCCTTCACAAGAACTTCCTGTAATTATGGGAGGAAACATTTCCCAATAGCCTTGCTCTTTGAAATAAGCCCGAGCACCTTCCAATAATGCAGCTTTAACCCGAAAACTACTGGTAAGTTTTTGACTCCGGACCCAAAGATGGCGATTGTCCAAGAGAAAGGCTTCACTTTGATCCTTTGAAATCGGAAATGGTTCTGCCTGATGAATGAGTTTGTATTCTGAAATTTTTAACTCATATCCGTTTGGTGCTCGTTCATCTGGTTGAATTTTGCCACCTACCCAAAGTGAAGATTCATACCGAATTCCACAGATATCTTCAAATTTTTCAAGTTTAAAATCTGAAGCTTTGGCAGTGCATTGTAAAATACCCGTTCCGTCTCGAATAATTATGAATGCAATTTTCTTACTGTTCCGTTGGCGATATACCCAACCACGGACCCGGACTTCTTTTCCCGCAAATTCTGGTGATATCACTTCTTCAATACGATAGAATTTTTTTTCTTCCATATATCGTTCACAAGGTAAAATTAAGGTTGCTAATTAACATTTACGAGAAATAATATGAATGGATATTGTGTTCAACATTTTTATCGTGACGATCCGATGCATCATTGTACCAAATGGAATTTCACATTCTACTTTTCTCCCCATTTATAGGAATGGAATAATTTTACTTATTTAGAAATACCTGGAATCGGGGTGATAACATGACTCGAAAAAATATGAAAATTTATCGGATCGCCAAAGATTTTGTGGAACAAACTAGCGGAATTGAGCGAGAATTAGATGATATGAAGAGAAATCTGCACAGGACTTATTTGTTTTTCTTCTAATTATTTATATCTTTTTAACCAATTTCATGGTTTTACCACATTTTTCACAGCGGTAATCTTCTTCAGAAAGTTCTCGTTTGCGGAGTGTCCGTTGATAACCGCATTTTGTTGTGCATTTTAGGTAAAATTTTCTGCGTATTCCTGCAGTTGTTTTTTTTTTTATGGATATTTTACTTGACTTTTTAGTGGACTTTTTGCTTTTTTTATCTTCAGGCTGTGTTTTAGATTTTACTTTAACACCAAATTTATCCAAGCTCATGATTATCACAATATGATAATTATTCTAAATAATATTCAAAATGCATCTGTGCTTATTAAGAAGAGCAGAATTTGGGTTTTTTTAAAAATTATTTATTACTAATTGTATCTTTTGATTCTTCTTCATGTTCTTTTTCATGTTTTTTCTCATTTTTCTCCTTCTTTTTGTCATCTGTATATTTTTTGAAGAGTTTTTCTTTTATACCTAAAATTGCAGCTAATTGTTCTTTAGATTTCTTCTCTTCCCGACTTTTTTCTCTTTCTTTTGCTTCAATGCGGGCTAATTTCTTCCGTTCTTTTTCAATTTTCTTTTCTAACGCAAGTTTTGCAGCTTCCAATGCTTTCAAAGATTGAATCTGTTTTAATTCAGCTTTGTATTCGTTTTTATCTGCTTTCCATTCTAAGCGTTCAAGCCGTTCTCTTGCTTTTTCCCGTTTTTGTTGAGCTTTTTCCAGTAATTTCTGGGCTCGGCGATCTTTGTATTCCGTCTTTTTCAATTGATAATAGGCAATTGGTGTTTTCCGACCTTTTAGTTCTTCATGTTCTGCAATTATTTCTTCCACTTCTTTGATTGGTTTTATTTTGGCGCGTTCTTCTGCAGTAAGGTCATCCTTTTCTCTAAATTCGCTGGGTCGATATTTCATAGCTGGGGTTCCCATATACACCCAATTGGGTTCCAACTCTTGATGGAAAGAAGTGCTGGAAAGGGCACCTAGAATGGTGTTATCTCCTATAATTGTTCCTGGACTGACCACAGAGTGGGCTCCAATCAAGCAATTTTTTCCAATCTTTACTTTCTTTATGATGAGAAGTTCAGTGGTAATTAAGGAAGTCATGATTACAGAACCTTGCCCGATAATTGTTCCAGGTCCGACTTCTAAGAATTCTGAATCCACCCATGCATCATATGTGGGTGTAGAGAATGATACTCGGTTTCCAAAGACCTTAAGAGCAAGTGAATCTGCCCAAGGAACGGGAAAATTATGGCAAATCCACAGAGTAAATTTTTTAATTACTGCGCGAAGACTCCAAAATCGATAATCGCGGTTTTTAGAAGATCTTTCAAAATATCCCTCACGTGGACGATGGAATAGGTTAATTATTTTAAGAAAAAGCCAAGACCACCATATTGCTCCAAAAATCAATAGAAAATAGCCCAGAAAGAAAAGAAGGGGGAATATTCCCAAAAACCAAGCAAGTGAAATTTCGAAAGATGAAAGGATCTTAAAAATAATATATGTTTCGGGAAACAAAGTTAACCAAATCAATAAAACATATAGTAAAATATCCCATTTTACCAATAAAGTATTTGTGGTAGTCGGTCCTGCTTTTAAACTGGTCGGTAGTTGATTTGACATTTTGAATTACTCCCTCTTTATTGTTGTATATTTTTTATTCTTGCATATTTTTTACTTTTGCGTATTTTTCGCTTCTTTATATCGCTTTTTTCGCTGTTTATTTTGAAGCACCAGCGGTTCAAGCTCATCTGGAATTTCAAGCATCCTTATATAACGTTTAAGCGAAATCTTTCCGACGGGTAAACCGAAATATTTGCCAAATCCCTTAACTCTCCGAAATTTCACCACTCCCGACATTGGTAAAAATTCTGTATAGGGGTCCAATTCAGTTCCAGGAGGAATTGCATTAAAAGCACCCACAACGGCATGATCTCCAATTTTCACTTTTTTTAAAGTTATGGCACCGTATTTTCCTTCCACAAGATGGCTGCTTACTATTGCACCCTGCCCAATATATGCGTTTTCTCCCATCTCCAAAAATTCTTGGGTATAAAACTGATCTTCTAACACAGAATTTTTTCCAATTTTGTTCGCACCTACAAATGCAAAAGCCCAAGGAACCAACCAGGGATATATTGATTTAGAAACTTCCCATTTTAAGATACGTAAAATTAATCCACGCAAGTGATAATAATTTAGCGCCCGAACTTCAGCTCTATTTACACCAGCAGCTGCCACCAATTCCGTTTGAGGCGACCGCCAATTACAAAATCGTATCACCCAACGGCTGAACAGGATTAAAATCATTAATCTAATAAAAAAGAAGAGTATAATAATTATGGGGGTAAAAATCCATATCGCAATTAATCTAAGGTCTATAATAACTAACGAAAATTGAAGCAAACTTGGCAAATTTGGATATACTGAAAATTTTACATAATAATACAAACCAATTGATGGAAAAAACCAAGAATATCCCCAAATAAATAAGATAATTGGAACATACCGTTCATATTGAATTCTAACCTTAGGGACAGCGGAAGAGATCATTAATCATCAAGAATTGATTATTTTGATCAAATAAAAAGCAAATCATCTAAAATGTTAACCATCGGGATTTCGCTTGTTAAACAACGATTTCAATTCATCCATGATACTGCCCCGAAGACTCACCGGATTAGCTGGAGCGGCATTTGCTTGTGGTTTCGGCGCTGGAGGTGGAGGTGCTCCAGGTTTTGACCCAGAAGGTGGTGGTGGGGCTCCAAGACCTGCTGCGCCACCGCCTTGTGCAATTTTTCGTTCTAATGTACCAATTTTAGATTCAATTGAACTTATTTTTTTAGATAATCCATTAATTTGATTTGTAATTACTTGAATCTGAACATCTGTCATTTCTGGAATCTTTAAAACAATTTGCATAATCTTCTCTATCACATCCGCCAACCCTTCTACTCTTTCTTTTAAGGGTGCTTCAGAATTAGCATTCATCATCTTGAAAAATTCTTCTGCCATTAACCATTCACATTCCGTTTCAATATTATATAAAAATTTTCTCTACAATAGAGAATAATAGTTGTTCTTATTAAGAATTACTTTTCCAATAATTCCAATTTTGGCATGAGGAAAAATTAAAAAAGCTTAGAATTCGAGAAATCCAGGATCGCCTAAAATTTCTTCTATATTTGCTCGTTTTTTTGGCTTTTCTGAAGGAATATCTTGCTCTTCCCCAAATGGATTCATTTCTTGTTCATCGTAAATATTTTCTTCTAATTCCGCATCAACGATCAAACCAGCTTTCAATTGTTCCAATAGGCGTTTCTCATTTTCTTTATATTGCTTGGCGGTTTCTTTCCACCGTTCTGCATTTTCTAAATCTTTCGGATCATTATATTTCTCAAATTCTTCCAAAGCCTTATCTGCATTAATTTGAGCATTATCTGATAGGAAAGAATATACTAAAGCCAATTCGGAATATTGTTGCTTTTCCTTCAAGATTTCTTCGCGTCTGGTTAATCTTTCATATTCTTGATCTTTATAGTAGATATCAATAAAAGAACCAAATGCATCAACGGGTTCACTGATTTCATTCTTAGGAACTACCTGCTGCTCACCGCAATGCCCGCATTCAATCAAAGCTTTGTCATCGCTATACTTCATATTCGCTTTCATGGTTTTATGTCCACATTTCGGGCAAGTAAAAATTTTAGGAACGGCTCTTACTCTTCTATAAACTACTTTTTTTCGCTTTCTTCTTCCCATTATATTTCATATTATATAAAAAATCCATTTCCAAAAAATTTTCGCATTATTTTTCTTTATCGATTTCATCCATAATTTCTTTGGCACAAGATGGGCAGTAACTATGAGAAAAATAAACATCATTGTGTTTTGCCAAATATTCTTCTAATTGTTCCCAATAACCTTCATCTGTGCGTATTTTCTTACATTTAGAACAAATGGGTAAAATAGTTCGCAGTTCATTTATTTCCTTTTTTGCATCTTCATACTTTTTTAACAAACTTTTACGTTTGGGCGGTAAAAAATAGCGAATGAAAGAAAATTGAATGGATGTGAATTTTTCCAATTTCGATGGGAATAAATTTAAGTAGATGAATAGAAGTAATCCAAATCCTCCCCCAAAGATTAGTTTTGCATAAATTCCATATTTTATAGATAGGTTACTGCCTGAAAATAATATGTTTATCCCTACAGGGTAGAGAATTCCATCTAAAATCATAATTATTATGAATATAATGGTAATAACTCCCGAAAGAAGCAAATTATGTTTTTTCTTCTGGAAGAAAAGACGGAAAGTAAAAAGTAATAGCAATAATTCTCCACTAATCAAGAGATATGAATATAAAACCGATTTATAAGAAAATTCAACAATCATTTCTGAATAATCCAGATAAATAACATTAACATTAGAGGCAAAAACTCCATTTAATAAAATAAACAATAAGGAAATAAAAAGATTCAAGATGAAAATGAAATTTATTAGATTTCTGACATTTTCAGGCTCAGGATGTGTTAACACAAGGAAAATGGCGGCGAACATCAAGGCACTGTATGCAATATCGCCCCCGTTAAGTAAAAAATTCTTTGATAATTGAAGTGAATATAAGGAATTGAATATTTTAGTTAGACAAAATACTGCTCCCAGATAAGCATAACTAAAATACAACTGATATTTCGGCTTAAATAAGGTAATGAAAAAAATGGGGAAGGCATAAATCGCAAAATGTAATAAAATTACTATGATTGAGTTCATGGAATAAACCTTTTTCCTAGAAAAAAAATATTTAATGTATTTAGTTCTCCTTTGAAAATATTAATTATTTGATTTAAAATTATAACGGGGAAAAAAAATATGCAAATAATCTAAAAGATCTTTTCTAATGCTTTTGAATGATGTTTAAGGCAGCAATAGTCCCATCAGACACAGCAGTTGTAATTTGCCATTGGTATTTATCCCGTAGATCACCTACAGCATAAACACCAGGAATATTGGTTTCCATGGTGTGTTCATCGGTTGGAATATAGCCATAATCGTTTAAGGCAAGAGTGGTGTTTTTAACAAGCGCATTATTGGGAATCATCCCTACAAAAATAAAAACCCCATCTCGCTCCATGGAAAAACGCTCATTGGTCTTTAAATTTTCGATTTCTACTGTAATTCTGTCACCCACCGCTTCAAATTTTCGAGGTTCATGAGAATAAAGAAAGGTAACTTTTGGATTGCTTTTTACTTTATCTGCGGTAATTTTTTCTGCTTGTAATTCATCAAATTGGTGAATAACGGTGATAGAGTTTACCAATTGTAACAGAAGTAAGGATTCTTCTATAGCAGAATTTCCCCCCCCTATTACAAATATATCTTTGTCTTTATAAAAATCTCCATCGCAGGTAGCACAGTATGAAATTCCATTACCTGCCAGTTCTTTCTCTCCAGGCAAATTTAATAATCGAGGTGATCGCCCCATGGCTAAGATGAAGAAGGGTGCTTCATATTTTTCTCCTGATGCAAGAGTAACCCATTTTTCTTCGGGGGTAAGGTGCAATTTGGAAATAGTACTGATAAGCTTAAATTCTGTTCCAAATGCTAAAGCTTGCTTATACATATTCTGAGCTAATTTGTATCCTGGGATTGGATCAACAAATCCCGGAAAATTGGCAACCTGATGCGTGGTTTTCACTTGACCACCTGCAGTTGACTTATCAATCACCAATACATGTAATTTGGCACGTGATGCATAAATTGCGGCGGTTAGACCTGCAGGACCAGCACCAATAATTATTAAATCGTATTTTATCATATTTTTTTCATCTAAATTTTATGTGTTCATAATATTCCATATTATTCCCATATCATTAATTATAAAAAATACAGAATTAAAAAAAGGGAAGAAAATAACATCCTTTTAGGCAAATACTTCGTTGATAATTGCTTTTACTTCTTCAGGTTGCTGGATGCTGGAAGTGGCTTTCGCCACTTTCCCATTACGATAATAAATAGTAAACGGTAGACCTCGGAATCTTCTACATTCAGGAAGTTTTCTAATCACCGCGGCTTCAGGGTGATCAAACAAGAAATCATTAAATTTAATGTCAGGATGTTCTGATTTCAATAATTCCATAATTCCATAGACTGGAACACACATGGGACCCATTCGGCCACAAACAACAACGACTTTTTCATTATTGGAAACAATTTCTTCTAATTCTGCTTTGCTGGTAATATGATGTAAATTTGTATCTAATGTGGGATAGTTCATTCTTTTTTACCTATGTAAAATATAATTTGATTGTGCAATTATAATGCACAACTAAGATAAAAAGGAATTCTTTACTTTTAAATTCGATGGTGTCTAAGTATTAATCGATTACCTCTACCGCTTCTTCAAAAATTATACAGCGAGAAGAAGTTCCCACCAAAATTTTGAATACACCCTTTTCTACCTTCCATTGATGAGAAGATACATCGAAAAAGGCGAAATCTGCCGCGTTAAGCTTGATATCAATCCTTTTCGATTCTCCCGCCTTAACAAACACTTTTTTAAATCCTAATAGTTCTTTTGCGGGTCTATCCACCGTGGATTTCAAATCCGAGTAATACACCTGCACCACCTCGGCTCCGCCACACTCTCCGATGTTCTCCACAGTCACAGAAATGTGAAATGAATCATCTGCCTTCAATTTATGTTTATCCAACTTTAGATCTGAAAGTTGGAACTTTGTATATGAGAGTCCGAAACCGAATTCAAATTGTGGTTCCAAGTTTTTGCTGTCAAAGTACCGATACCCTACATAGATGCCTTCGTCGTAAAATACCTTGACATCTTTATATTCAGATTCAGGAATTTCACGTTTTCGGATCATATCCATAAAACTCTCGCTGAAAATTGGGCCATCTCCGGGATATGTGCTTGAACCAGCATGAGCATGGGCAGGACTATCAGAAAGTCTTTTCGGGAATGTGATGGGCAGTTTTCCGGAAGGATTCACATTTCCGAGTAATATGTCAGCTAAAGCATATCCCCCCATCATACCCGGATACCAAGCCTCCACAACTGCGGGAACATTATCAATCCATTTTTCCATAGAAACTGGACTACCTGTTATTAAAACAACCACCGTGTTCGGATTTTGTTTCGCTGTATCCAAGATCAATTTTTCTTCCTTTTGGGGAAGATTAAGACTATTTTTATCAAAAGATTCTCCGTCATAACCCTTATCATGATTCAATCCAGTAATAACCAAGGCAATATCGGCATTTTTAGGATCATTAGTGATTTCCACGGATTTTCCAAAAATCTCTCGAATTCCCTGCAGCGGAGTGATTTCAAAGGGTGGAATTACGGCCGCGCTTCCACCATATAGAAATTTGCCGAACTTTTTACTGGCATTTTTCCCTAAAACGGCAATTTTCCTTATATTTTTAAGATTTATCGGCAAAATGCTGTTGTTATTTTTTAAGAGAACCATTCCTTCAGCTGCTATTTCCCGTGCAATCTGCTGATGAGCTGTCCAATCCACTTTGATCCTTCTCTTAGCTTTCTCACGATCCAAAACCTCGGTTTTAACCATTACTGTTAAAATCCTTTCAATAAGTTCATCGATATCTTCCATGGTTATTCTTCCTTGTTCCAAAGCTTTTTGAAGTTTCTCGGGAGTATAGGTATGCATTTTCGGCATTTCTAAGGAAAGCCCCGCCTTTACACATCTTTCCGGATCCTTGATGTTTACAGTGGCACCCCAATCAGACATTACAAACCCAGTAAATCCGAATTCATTTATGAGGTATTCCCGCAACAATTTGGGGTGTTCACTACCGTAAATTCCATTCACCCGATTATAGCAGCTCATGACGGTCCAAGGATCTGCCGCCTTTATGATCTGTTCAAATGCCTTTAAATAGATTTCCCGCAAGGTTCGTTCATCGATTTCCACACTGACAAAATGTCGATTGGTTTCTTGATTGTTAGCGACATAATGTTTCAAACATGCCCCTACCTTCTGTTTTTGAACGGATTTAACTAAAGGAACCACCATCTCCCTTATAAAAATGGGATCTTCCGAAAAATATTCAAAGGTTCGACCGTTTAAAGGAGTCCGATCGATGTTAATTCCTGGTGCTAGGAGGATATGCTTACCACGGGCTTTAATTTCTTTCGCAACGGCAGTTCCGAATTTCTCGGATAAATCAGGATTCCAAGTGGCGGCTAAGGATTTCGGAACGGGAAATTGAGTATTTTT
>CAYRPF010000029.1:0-6470 GCA_964426185.1 uncultured archaeon
GAGAACCGTGGGTAACAAAAAAAGTTCACCTATGGAAATTCAAAAAGTAAAAAAAATCTATTTTTAAGAGTTGCAAGCATTATACTTTTTCTTTTCCCTGAGTATATTTCTCCCACATCTCATCCAGAAATTCTTCCAGCAGAGGGTGTTCTAGATTACCCAGCATACGTACATTAAAATCTGCAAATTCATTTTCCAAAGCATACCATTTCTTAGCTTGATCATAACTAATCATATTTATGGCAGATTTAATCGAAAATAGCAAGTTTGGTGGTTTTTTAGCCAAATTTCGGGCGAATTTTCGAACGGTTGAAGCAAGCTCTTCTGGAGGAACAATTTGAGTAATCGCTCCCCAACGATCGAATTCAGCTAATGGAATTTTTCGACCAGTTAACAGCATCTCTTGAGCATGAACAGGTCCTAAAGTGCGAATTGCCATGGCGGTTGGTCCCGTGGCGGGAAACATATTTATATCGATTTCTGGTAGCTGAAAAAATAATCCTTCGCGATCTGCAACAAATCGGAAATCACTAGAAAGCACAATTATTGCACCCAATCCAATGGCTGATGCTTGTACTTGTGCAATAACGGGTTTTTTACAGAAAAATATTGCTTTCGAGACCGCTCCGCCATATGTGAGGAGATCATCTAAAATTTCAAGGGTTACCCCATTCCGAAACATGTTTAGATCAAAACCCGCTGAAAAAACCCTTTCACCTTCGGATTTTATGATAATAACGTGAATTTTGGGATTTTTATCGGCTTCTTGTATATGTTTCACTAGCAGTTTAGCAGTTTCGATACTTACAGCGTTCATTTTAGTATTTATCGAAATATAAGCAAGTTTCTTTCTTTCTTCATAAATAATGGGAGAATCCGTATTCTCTAGATCACTTGGTGAATGTAGTGACATTTTGTCTTAACTTTGATTTCGCCCTTAAAAAAGATTTTTTTTCATTTTCCCATATTTGTGAAAAATTCTTATTAGTTAATCATCTAAATCACTGTATGGGAAGATCCGAATTAGAAGAAAAGATCAGAGATTGGGCGATTGATGAAGGAATTTTAGGTAAACCATTACCTTCGAATCCAAAAGTAAATTTTGGTTATGAGTTGAATTTCCCTCCCAATTCTCCCAAACCTATGCGATTGATGGTAATCCAACCTAAAGGAACTAAAGCTATTTCCATTCAAATTGCTACACAAATTGCGAAACAACACGTGGAGGAACTCCATAAATCAGATCCACAAGGTTTAATGAAATTTTTTGTGGTATTCAAACGATATATGCTAATGCAAAATCTGCTATATAATGTCGATGCTAAGAATGCTCGGTATGTTATTCTAGAAAATATTTATCCCGATGGTTTGAATGAAAATATGTTTTATCAAGCCATTCGGAAGGTTTTCAACGCTAATGTTTTTATGAACATGCAATTAGTTGAATTTATTACCAGAAAGAGAGGTGGCGGAAATATTAGCCGTTCTGATACAGACCTTGATTTTAGTGCAGGAACGATGTTCACTTAAAGAAAGATTGAAGTTATAGGTGGATAAAAATGAATCCAAATCAGCGCAACTCACCTAATTTAGATAACGAAGGATTATTCACACATCATCTGCTAGCGGTGGGGAAATTGAAATATGCAAAAGGTCAGCGCCCCAAAATTTCTTGTATTTTTTGTGGTGTCAGAGATAACAATCCAGCAATTACCAGCTTGAAAGTTTTTCAAGATGAGTATTTAATGGTATGTTTAAATTTATATCCATATAATCCAGGGCATCTCATGGTGATTCCAACAAAACATGTAGAAAAATTTGAAGATTTAACAGAAAATGAAAGAAACTACCTATTTTGGATGGTAATTCAAATGCAGAAAATGCTACAAGACATATTCTCTCCAACTGGATTCAATGTTGGCTATAATCAAGGTAATTATGCAGGTGCTAGTATTCAACACGTTCATGTTCATATAGTACCCCGCTATCGAGAAGAGTTAGGATTTATTGATATTATCGGCACTACGAAAGTAATTGTAGAACCACTTTCCGAAGTATTACAGAAGATTCAAAAATATATCGGAAATTATATCAATACAAAATGATATCTTTGGGAATATAGAAAAAATGAGTAAAATTTTAGACCAAATTCAAAATGATTTAGAATCACGCAAATTTATTCATTTACGAAGTTGGATTTGTAAATTCTGCCAAACATCATCTTCAATTTCATCATTGCCTTTTTATCCCTTTTTAGAGGCAATCAAGGAGGGGAATATTAAAAAAACACTGGAAGAAATCAAAAAACTCTATTATATCAATCTTGATAACCCACAATACGCCACGATGATGCAAATTATTAAGCAAAATTCCAAAGATATTGCTCGGCAATGGCAGATAGCAAAAAAATTTAATCCCAAAGATATTTTTGTAAATATTGTTTTATCGGAGAAAATTATTGCATTTCAAGATACAACCGTAACAAATAAAAAGGGGTTGTCAAGTGAAAAAGCCCTGAAAAATTTTTCGAAATTAAATTTTGAAGAAATAGAGCGTTTGGGAAGTAATCCAGATGTACTAATTCATCAAGGAAAAATCTATAGGACAAAAGCACTCTCGTCTATAAATAAAATAACGGGTGTGTTAAGAAATTCTAAAATATTTGAACAAATGGAAAAATTTGAAAAATATGAGAAAATCGCACGATTTATTGAAAGTTTAGACTACCATCTTCAATCTCTGTTTTCTTTTCATCAAATAGGAATCATTATTTATCGTTCCCGAATATATCTAATTAAATGGGTCCAATTCATCGATAAAGATCAAATTTTGGGAGAATCACACGGTTCAAAAGGAAAAGTTAAGATTTTAGAAGATTTAGGAGTTAAAATTGGAGTTGAACTTCAAGAAAATGGAGAATTAGGAGATCTAGTGATTTTTAAAAATACGGAAAATGATCCAAATACCAGTTCTGAGGAAGCAAAATTAGAGCCATTGTTATCTCTTCAACCCTCAATTTTTAAAAGTACAGAACAAAATCCATCGAATCAAAAATTGGATTTATCGAACCCAGATGACTGTAAAATATTTGTAAATCAAGTATTGGGGCGAATTGAATCAGGTATCTTATTATTAAATCAAAAAAATCATTTAGATCTAAAAAATGGGCGAGATTTAGACATATATGTTCAAATTTCATTGGAAAAACTTGCAACAGTATCATCGATCAACCAACGATTAAATATATTGCGTGATTTAAAAAAGATCAATCAAAATCCTGATATAGAGCCGATTATTACTCAAGAATTAGAAAAAAACTATTTAACTTTCATTAAAAATCAGTTTCAAAGTTCTCTCTCCAGAAATATACCACAGATTTTGAAAGAAATCAAGAGAATTAATCTCTTTGAACAAAACGTGGATTTATTGATCAATTCACTGGTATATTTAATTGATACATTTCCAATTAACAGTCAAATCATTATGAACATTGTAGAAATATTAGATCAGAATTGGAAATTATCAGAAACACACTTCCAGATTTTAGAACGCCCTCAAATTGTCGCAATAACAAATATTGTAGCAAGTTATCTAAATCAAGAAAAATTTAAAGAGATTTTAACCTTTCTTTTAAATTTCTTAGAAAAACATCCTAGATTCAAATCTCAAAATTTAATTTTCTTATTGCTTCAAATTCTCCAAGATTTGTTTAATCCTCGTCATATTTCCGATACTAGCAAAATTTCAAATGTTCTCTACCTAAAATTCTTTGAAAAGGTGATCAATCTCATCAACAATTTTATTACGAAAGAGAAAAAGGTTGATCAAAAAACAACTCAAACTATAAAGTCGAATTTGATAATTTTATCCGATAATTTAGATTTTATTGCTTTTTTAAATGAAAAAATTGGGGATTATCTTAATCTATTAGATAAATTTAATCCAAAATTAGTCAATCCCCGTCTCAAATTTCAAATCATTCGAATACTAAGTGAAAACATTCCATTGATCTGCTTTCATAAAAATAAACCTGCATTAGCCACCAATTTCTTCATTTACTTGACTTCAATTCCACAAAACAATGAAATTACGTTAGATTTTCTAACTCAATTCATTATTACATTTGCAAAAAGTACAAAACACCTAAAAAATAAACAAGAACTTACAGAAAACGTAATGACTCTTTTAATTGAAGCTAGAAAATGGGAAGGTTTTGAAGACTTACATCCTATTTTAATTAAACCACTGCTAAAAGCTCTTTCTCTCTTATTTCAAGAATGGTATGAAAATCGAAACATTCCAGTAATGAAAATCATGCTTCATCGTAAATTTGTTAAAACTTGGGTGGATTTGCTGCATCTGGAAAATCGTCAAGATAAATTTTTTGATGTTTTATATATTAAAAACCTTATTTGGGCGTGTGAAGAAGGATATATAAAGCAAGTTCAAAAAAAATGCTACACCATACCAGCAAATGTGTATCTTCGAAGTTCTGAAGAATTTTATCTGGAATTATCTGAATTTTTTGACCGCCCGTGCCAAAATTATAACGAATTTCGTATTCATAATTATCTTTTTCATTTAATACAGAATAATTTTGGGAAACTTCAATTAACTGGTCAGAAATTCAAAATTATTTTGAAAAAATATAGAAATAAAACTCAGAAACTTCTACAACATGCAATAGCTAACGGATATGAACCAACTTATGGGAAAATTTTGAATGATATTCTTGAAAACCTTATATATTTTTCAGTATCCTTTTTTGATAATATATATCCCCATTTTACAATAGTTTACGAAATGAATCTCAATGAAGGGGCTCGTTTCCAATCTCGAATCAGGATGATTCAGATGACTACGACCACATTACAAAAATTATTGAATAAATATGAAGTAATTAAGGGGAAAAAATTGCCACTTCTTAAGTACAGCCCCTCTATACTTAATAAAGAATACATTCAGAAATTTATTCAAAAACTCAATTCAGGCACGTTAGATATCTTCCATCGGATTTATTCTTGGTTAATCGAAATTTGCAGTATTGAATATATACAAAGTTTTGAAAAAATTGAACCCATTAAAAACATCTTTCAATCTGTTTTAATGCAGTTTTCCCAAAATCCTGAAGCAATTGTAAGTGATTTTCAACATTTAATTAATGAAATCTACACAAATCAAAAGATGTTGATTGATAATAAGAAAAAATTCTTTAAGATAATGCTGGAAATTACGCAAAAATCGGTTTATCCGCAATTGTATAAAGAACTTAAGAATAAATATCATTTTATACAAGAACTCTCAGAAATTGAAAGTAAATATTATACTATTGAGCAACATAATGATGTAAAAATTGAACAAGTCAGAAAACGATTAAAAACTATAATTGAAAAAAACATCCCCCTTTTTACTCCTTGGTTTATCTATGCTAATACATTTGCACTTCAAGAAAAACATGAAGAAGCAATAAACGCGTTCAAGGAGGCTTTAAAATATGAATCAAATTTATCCAATTTTGCACGTTTATATCATAATTTGATAGTTTCATATTTAAGCCTAAATAGGACAAATGAAGCGGTAAAAATCATTGAAAACATGGAAATAGGAATAAAAACAGATCCTCTTATGGTTCCTCTAATCAGAGAAATAGAGAAATTAACCGGTCAACATCTATTAGGTCAAATTTGACCTTCAAAGTGAAATTTAAAATAAGATAGCAAAAAAAAACATACCTAAAATTGCACTACCACATCCAAACAACTGGTTTGGTTAAGTATATTCACCCGATTACCATGTAATCACACCACTGTTCTGGATATTAATCCTTTAGTTCGTTGTATTATTGTAGTTAGTGAACCACCTTAAAGAAATGTTTTAGGAGTAGTAAAAAAAAAAAATTGAAACACATTCACGTAGATGCGATTATTTTTGTGAAAGGAGTTCCTGTAATTAATTCCCAAAGGTCAAACCATGGTAGAAAATCATACAAGAACGTATCAGCGGCTAGTACCAAGATGATTAAAAGTAAAATCACCCAAAAAATACAACAACATGTTTTTTTCTTCTCACCCATATTGATCACCAAATAATTGGTTACATTACATTTAGCTATTTACCTATTTAAAATATGAAGAAATCGTATTTGTTATTCAGACAAATAATAAAGAAAAGATCAGCGTATATGTTAAGTGTTCAACATAAGAGCTTAAAAAATTCCATGGGAATTATTAATT
Organism: uncultured archaeon; assembly: GCA_964426185.1. GTDB lineage: Archaea > Asgardarchaeota > Lokiarchaeia > Sigyniarchaeales > Promethearchaeaceae > Harpocratesius. Next base: position 6,234 of record CAYRPF010000029.1, read on the forward strand.
AACAATGAACAAGCTTAAGGGTTCAAGTTCTTATCAAATAGAATCAATTTCCCAATTTACTAAAATTATCAAAGCTGGAAAAGATTTAGAGCAAAAGAAAGCACTCGAAATAGCCTTTCCTGATGCAAAGAAGTATGAATCCTTCGGATTTACAATTATTGGTAATGATTTACAAATTCGAAGGTATCATTTTAATTGAAATACTTTCAATTATTATTTCTTTGATACGATTTTTTT
>CAYRPF010000029.1:6570-35026 GCA_964426185.1 uncultured archaeon
CGGGAATCATTTTTAGTATTCTATCTTTAATAATTCATTTAATCATAAGCTTGATGAATCAATATTTAATCCCATTTTTATTTTCGATTTGGGACAGATTTTCAATCATATTCTTCGATTTATCAAATAATATTAACTGTTTATCAATTTTTCTTCTTAATTTTTGGTATAATACTGATAGCATCCATTAAAAATACCGAAGATTATAAACAAGGGTCTCGCTATGCTTTTACATTTTCATTTGGGGTTAAAATTGCATACATCTTTACTCCATTATTGTCAATCGTTATGAATTTGATATATTTGATATCGTTTTTGGAAAATCTCATCATTTTTATAGAGTGAACGTTTGATCTGCATGACTCTTGAATGAAATCATTATTGAATTCCACTATTAAATCCATCCACTGGAAAGAATATCTCTTATTGGTGATCTCGATGTTTTTTTGGGGGCTCAGTTGGCCGCTTACTAAAATTTTAGTATCTTATGCAACCTCTTTTCAACTCGGATTCTTCCGATTCTTGATAGCAGGTGTAATATTCCTATGTATCTTTTTTATTCGCTATCGAAAACAGAATAAAGTATATTCATGGCAAACTTGGTTTCAGTTCGGAATTTTAGGATTATTAGGGATTTTTGGATATGGAATTCTATTTTTGACCGCAATGCGGTTTACTACTTCAGCACAAGGTGCAGTAATTGCTGGTATTCAACCGGCAATGATCTCTATTTTAGCAGGTCTTATCCATCATGAACGACTTCAGCCTGCTTGGCGCTATTGGGGTTTGTTGTTCAGCTTTCTGGGTGTAATTTTAATCATCGGGATTCAACCATTTCTAAATTTCAATAGAGATCATTTTATTGGTAATTTAATTGTAGTAATTGCATTTCTATGTTTTGCTTCATACAGTGTTTATGGGAAAACAGTTATGCAAAGCAATGACTCATATGAAACCACTACTTGGGCCACAGTTATCGGAATGGGATTATTCGCCATGAGTGCAGTAGTAGAAAACAAATGGGCTGAAGTACAGTTGAATCACGAATTTTTATGGGTGGGAATAATCATTCTTGGAGTTGGAACCACCGTAATCGCCTTCTTTTCATATTTTTATGCCATAAATAGGATAGGTGCTACAAAAACAGGAATTTTTATTAATTTAGTTCCAGTTTTCGGCACATTGACCTCTGTTTGGCTACTAAATGAACAACTCACTTGGACATTATGGGTGGGGATGATCTTAATTTCAATTGGAATCGGTTTCATTAATTTTCCAAGGAACTCAAATTCAAAATAGAGTAATAGAGTAATTAATTAACTTCACTAAAATCCGATTTATCAGAAATTCTATTAACGAGAATTCAAAACTAATGAAAAAGAAAAAGATAAAAAATTGAAAAAGATTTTAGAAGCAACGGTGAATTACCTGTGGACCGAGCTCTTTATACTCACGTCGAGTTACCCACATTCTCTGGAAAGTCTTCAAACTCGCCAAAATAGAACCACCAATCCAAACAGAATACATACGCTCTGGTGGTGCGATGATTTTTACATCCACCGATTCAGGAATTTGTTCTTTGATTTCCTTGGTCAAGCGCTCCTTCAAGCCAGGATACATGGTTGAACCACCAGAAAGCACAATATTGCTGTAAAGATCACGACGCAAATCGACATCACATTGTTTAATGGCATTGCAAATGACATCATCTAACGGGGGTAATTCTTTTCCAAGCACACCTGGATTGAAGAAGCATTCGGGAGCCAAAAATCGCTCTACAGACACTGTAATAGTTTCACCATCTGGTAGCATATAGACTTTTTCCATTCCGGCTACTTTCTTAGAAAGCATAATTTCTTTTTCTGGATCGAGCGCGATATAGCAGAGCTTTTCTTTGATGTCCCGCACTATTTCTTTTTCTGCAGAGGTTGTGAAAGTAAAACCTTTTTGTCGCAATAATCGTTGTAAGTAACTGGTAATATCACGACCTGCTAAATCTAAACGTGAGATTGCATGAGAAAGTGCAAATCCTTCGTAAATGGGGACAACGTGTGAAACACCGTCACCAATATCAATAACACACCCTGTTGTTCGCCCAGATGCGTAGAGAGAGAGCACTGCTTGCATCGCGACATATAACGCTGGGACGTTGAAAGTTTCAAACATAATCTCAGCCATTTTCTCTCGATTCGGTCGGGGGTTTAACGGTGCTTCAGTTAATAAAACTGGGTGTTCAGAAGGATCAACACGTAAATCCGTATAGAATGTATAGTGCCATATTTTTTCCATTGCAATCCAGTCTTCAATTACACCATGCTCCACTGGGAACATGAGTTTCAACACACCTTTCAATTGTAAAGCTTCTTCACCAATATAGTATTCGCGGGTATAATGTTCAACATCGGTCATAATACTGGTGTATTTTGGATACCCGATGAGGGTCGGGAAGACCGAACGAGGTTGATCTTCTCCTGCGAATCCATTTTTGGAGATACCGGTTCCATTATCGACCACAAGGGGCTTTGCGGCCAGCCAATCGCTTTCATTGCTCATAATAATCACAAAAAGTTTGGGTTCGAAATATCGTTTTTTTACATGCGGAAAAACTAAGTTTCTTAGTTATAATCTTCCCTTCGAACTTAAAAACTTTTACTCGATAAAGGAAAAGAAGGGGAGATGGGGAATGAAGGAGAGTAAAAAGCAGAACGAAAAAAAAGTATCAAGAATGGAAAGCATAAAAATAGGAAAAACGAAGGAAAAAAAACCTAGATAGATTAGGTGCAAACGCCAAGAAATACAACTAATAGAAAGGTTACATTAATAAAATCCAATCTTTATTTTATCGATTGAAAATAAAATAAATTACAGATAAATAAACCTAAATCAAGGAAGAAATTAATAGAAAGGAAGTCCGCAAATTAATAAAAACAGAACCATAAGAAATTGAGAATTCTTGACTTTGGTGTTCCTGGGAAATCACTCAAATTTTTTACTTCTTTTATCTTTCCTTCCTTAAGGATTTTTGAAAGGAGGAAATAGAAGAAATTTATAAGAATAGGTTTGATTCTTCACCATTAGATATTTCTTCAGTGGTTTCGCACCCCAAGAGTTATCCCCTCCTACTGCTTGAAGGGGGAGAAGAAAAACGAGTCTTATTTTAAAGAATGGTATAAATTTCCTCCCATTTGAGAACACCTTCACCTTGTTCTGGAAAGAAAAAAGAATAAATAGAAAGATAGATTGATGATTAAAAATCTACATAAACAACAACTAAATCAGCAAAGAAAAACGGATTGTGTGATTATGAAAAAAAAACTATCAATTTTTGAATATACATTAATTTTCACCTTTCTGGGGATATTTATTATCAATTCCCAGCTAACTACTTCAATTTTCGCCTTTAACATGGTGGCTGAAGATATTCCTAATGGAAATGCTAATGAAATTCATATTAATACTGGGGAATCCTTCATATGGAATACTACACGAAAAGATCTCACAGATTATTCCTATTTAGAACGTTGGGACATTACAAAAAAATCCAACGACGGTCTTTATGCCAATATTTTCACTTCTAATGATGGCAATCACTGGATATCGAGTTTAATGAATGATAGAGTTATCTATTTCTATCCTGAAGGTGGTTTTAGTATTCATCAAGCTGGACCTAAACTCGTACCTGTCCCTATTAATGCAACTAGCTTAATTCTGCAAATTGAAGGAACTTGGGCTTACTTTCTTAATCTTGAGTTTACGACTTGGAATTGGGATGGAAGGATATTAAGAGTATGGAATAATTACGCCCCCGAAATTGGTGATGTATTAGAAAATTATTATTTGGAAGTTCATTATAATAATGATGGTGTTTTACTGCAGTGGAATGAAACATTTAGTATTAATGGTCAATACTATCAAATATTAACCAATTTGGTTTCAAGGGGTGGAAAAGAGTATGTTCCAGCATCCAGTGAACCGATAACTATATCATTTCCTTCCTATAACAATTTAACAGCATCGATTAGTGTTGCTACTTCAGATGCAGTTAATTTTTCTTTATCTATATCAAATCCTAGTGATTTTCTTCTCAATGGAACACCCTCACAAATGGTGGCTTTACTGGAATTGAATTGTTCAGATCCTTCAAAAGTCAACTTTCCGGTAACTCTATCTATTCAGTATACTGATGAGCAATTAGAACATTGGGGGTTGAGTATCGAAACGTTGGCATTTTGGTATCTAAATGATTCAGGAAATTGGGAAGAACTTCCAACCAAAGCATATCAAGATAGCCATCGAATTGAAGTACAGCTTTCTCATTTTTCAACCTACGGTTTAGCTGAAGGAACTCCTGAATTAGTAAAAAACAGAACAAATGCTATTCCTGGGTACGGCAGTACTCTATATGAGATTTCACCCTTATTATTCATCTTATCTATTGTTCCGATTATTGCACTGATTTATCGATTGAAGCGAACCTTAAAAATTGAAAGTTCTTGACTTTAGTGCTTTTAGAAATAACTCTATTTTTACTTTTTTCCGTCCAATTTTATGCTAAATTTTGTCTCAAGCTTTGATGAGAGCATTATTGAATAAAAAAGGGGAATAATTAAGGATCTATAAGTGAAGGAATTAGAAGAAATTTATAGGAATAGGTTTGATTCTTCACCAGTCGATATTTCTTCAGCGGTTTCGCTCCCCAAGAGTTATCCCCTCCTACTGCTTGTTGATTATAATCGATATTTACAGTAATTAAATGTCTGGTTGGTAGATCAACGGTATGAGAAGCCGATTCTAGATCATGTAGTGTATACGGCCATGCTGAGATGCTTACTTGCGGAATTCCATGAATTGCGATAGAATCTTCCTTTGATGTTTTAAATGTTATCCATCGAATATCAGATCGGTTACCATTGTCTTGAGGGCGAATGTATGGAAAGGAAAATTCCTTAATCGACATATTATACCTACCTATCGGAGCACCTTTTTTGCGATCGCCATAATTTTCGTGAGGACCTCTTCCGAACCATTCTAAATTTCCGAATTCTATTGGTATCGCCATGGACATCCCAAATTTAATCATATCCTTTTTAGGGGTAAAAGAGTTCTCTATGTAGATTTCTCCCGTGGAAAAAACTGTTAATTGGTGCATCAAACTGGTCTTTCCATAAGGAACTTTCAATTCCGTGAGTATTTCAATAACATAAGGGTTTAAATAGTGAATTTCAGAATTTTTAGCTCGATATTTTAGTGAAGCTCGTTTCCATCCTTTAAATTTCGGTAGAAAAGGGACAAAATTGGTTAAACCCCGATCGTTATCGGTCGGAGCCCTCCAAAAATTAAAGCGGAGGGGTGAGAGCAAGAAGTTTTTTCCTCTGATTGACCATTGAATTATTGATGCATCTTTTTTACTTATTTCAACACTTACCGCATCGTTTGATATGATGATTTTATCTGTAAATTCGTCGAGGTTAAGCGGTTTTAATTCAGATAACCCAGGTTTATCCACCAGTACATTTGCTATTGATGAATCTGATGCTTCAATTTCGGGAGTTAAGGAAAATTGATCCCAACCTACTTCAAATCCTTCGGGGGCCCATGATATGGGATTCAACAAACGATACGAGCATTTAAGATGATATTCATGAGGTCGAATTATCGAAATAGCTAGTGTATCAGCAGCTCCAGGATTACTTGGATCAATATCACTAGTCCAAGAAATTTGAAAGATTTTGGAACTTAAAGGAGGGATATCTAAAGATCCTAAATTACCAGATTCAATTATCAGTCCATCTCGAATAATTTCCCAAAAAAGTCCTACTTGGTTTAAAGAATCGAATGAATTTTCATTTTTTATTTGAATTTGACCTTCAGTCAGGTTGAGAGCAGAGGCGTGGATATTTCCATATATTTTTTTTACTTCCCAAGCACTTGGATTTGGAGTGCGATCCGGAGCAAATATTCCATTAATACAGAAATTACGGTTGTTTGGTTTATCTCCAAAATCACCACCATAGGCCCAATATTCCTTTCCACTGGGAGTTTTTTTTCGTAAACCTTGATCAATCATATCCCAGATGAATCCGCCGATGCATGCTGGGTATTTTCGTATAATTTCCCAGTAGTCTGAAAGATTACCCACACTGTTTCCCATTGCGTGTGCATATTCGCATAACATTATCGGATAGGCTTGAAATCGGACTGGTTTTATGGTTTGCAACTTTAAATGTCCTGTTTTAATTGGTTTCCCTTCAGCTGCATCCTGAAATTGAGGTATGGTAGTATACATAGTGCTGAAAAAATCCGAAACACCTTCTAAGAAATAATCTCCCTCATAATGAACGGGACGGGATGAATCTAACGCTAAAGCTGCCTTTTTCATGGCATGAAAGACTGATCCAAATCCTGCTTCATTGCCCATCGACCATATAATCACCGAAGCATGATTTCGATCCCGTAAAATCATTCTTTCTACTCGATCAACACACGCTGGTTGCCACAGCATATTACTATCGGGAATTTTACTCCTGAGACCGTGAGTCTCCAAATTGGTTTCATCCATTACATATATTCCATATTTATCGCAGAGATAATAAAAATAAGGATGATTAGGGTAATGAGAGGTGCGTACTGCATTAATGTTGAACCGCTTCATGAGTTTAACATCTTGTTCCATTTGATTTCGAGTTACAGCGCGCCCTCGATCAGGATCGTGTTCGTGACGGTTGATGCCCTTTAATAAAATTGGGCGGCCGTTAATTAGAAGTTGACGATCGCAGATTTCCACGGTGCGAAATCCAAACGGAAAGGAGATAACTTCAACCGTCTGTGCGTTTGGATCAATTAGGGAAATAACGATTGTATATAAATACGGATCTTCCGCAGACCACATATGAGGTGCATATACTGGTATGGAAAGTTCACAAAGCCCGGATTTTTCTGGTGAAACTTGTACGTAACCTTTAACTAATGGATCTGAATGCATTGGTCGATTTTCTGCATCGAAAAGAGTTATTTCTACTGAATATACGGTCGAAATTCCTTGAAAGGGGGATTTTCCTTTAGTACAACCCACCCAAACCATTGTGTGTAGCGTGGCGTTTTGATATTGTTCACCGAATTGGGTTTTGATATAATAATCCGAAATATAAACTTGTGGAGTGGCATATAGATAAACATCCCGATATATACCGGATAGTCTCCACATATCCTGATCTTCTAAATAACTACTATCAGACCAGCGATAAACTTCGACTGCGAGTAAATTTGAGCCAGGATGCACAAAGGGGGTTAGATCAAACTCAGTAGGGGACATACTACCTTGGCTGTAGCCTACTTCTATTCCATTCACCCATAAGAAAAATGCCGATTTAACTCCATCGAAGTGAATCACTACCCTTTTTTCAGTCCAATCTTCCGGAATGGTAAAATTTCGGCGGTAAGAGCCTACCGGATTATAATTTGGATCAATATGAGGGATTTTATGAGCTGAAATTGAGGGGGGGTATTTTTGATCAGTATAAATGGGAATTCCATAGCCTTTTAACTGCCAATTTGAGGGAACTTCAATTTCAGACCAATTTTTATCTTCAAAATCTGTTTTATAAAAATCCTTTGGGCGTTCCAATGGTGAACGAACCCAATTAAACTTCCAAGAGCCGTTTAACCATATTATATAAGGAGAAGAATCAATATTAGCCCCCAATGCTTTTTCTCTCGAAAATCGGGGTATTACACAGCTATGACCGGGAATCTTATTTGCTGCAAAAATTTGCGGATTTTCCCAATTTTCCTTCATGTATAAGAGGAAAGTAACACCGTATAAAAGTAATGTTGGTGTTAATCACGCCTTTTTTGGGGGAAAAGAATCTATCGAGTAATTCCTCCATTTTTGAATAACTTCTATAGATTCAGTTCCCATCTCATAATTTCTATGCCAATTTAGGGAAACTGGCATTTCTTGATATAATTCTTTTCTCAAAGCCTCTAAAGGAACACGTTTGTATCCCATAAAATCTGCGGCAGATAAAACGCGCCCAGATGAATTTTTATCTAAACGGTCGATAAAGTCAAAACCCTCCAAGAATCGCAGTAAGTGATGATCAATTATCAGAGTTGGGATATTTTTTGCCAATTTTACTGCTTGATTCCATGCGAATGACTCAAATTTCTTGCGAACGGATGAAATATACAAAGGAGGTCCTGCAATATAAGCAATTGTTGGCTTAAAATCAAGAATCCAGTTAATACTTGCTGAGTTGAGCATTTGTATATCTGAACCAAATAGAAATCTGTTCGATCCTTCAGTAATACCGACCATCATTACAGTATTTTTGCTTTGTTGGATTTCTCCATGAGCCATTGGAGGAGAAAAATGCAAATTTCCTTCTATCTTACCTTCAAATATGTTAAATTTTTTTTTTAGAAGATGTTCCAATTGTTTCCTTCTTTTTTTTGCAGTACTCGAGATTTTTTCTTCACTTTTACAATAAATATTTACTTTTTGTAAAAACGGAATTATATTTGAAGCATCAAGCTGATAAATATCAGCGTTCACCATTGGATGATGATCTCCGTGAAAGTGGGTGATAACCACATCTGTAGCATCTTTCAATTCGTGAATAATATTTATACGAAGAACCCTTGCAGCCACAATTTGAAAAGGGTGCGGGAGTAGTTGAAACCGTCCCCTATCCAATGCTATGCCTGGATCAATTACAATTTTCTGTGACCTTGTTTTTACTACGCATGCCATGCTTCGTGCACCAAAGGATTCAGCCGCGATACACTTTATTTCCACCAAATTTCACCGATTTTATCTGATAATGTTAACTTTTTTTTTCGAGGATTTATATGTAGTACCTAAGATGTCGAACTCTTCCTACCCAGAATTCACAGTAAATTTATATGGCCCTTTTTATTCATTAACTCGAAAAAAAAAGGTTACCTTCACAAATGATCATCAACTGCCAACCGTAAAAGAAATGCTACAGAAAGTAGTATCGATCTATCCAAAATTGGAAGAATACATATTTGAAGATGATCATTTGGCAGAATTTACCACCATAGTGATTAATGGTGATTTGATTTCTGAAGAAGAATGGGAGAAGGTTCGAATCCACCCCGAAGATAGAATATCCCTATTCAAAGGTCAACATGGTGGATAACTAAAGTGTAAATAAAGTTAATAATAGAATAACAATAGAATAATATATATGGCTAACGATGCTGAGAAAGAATTAAAGAAGTTTATCAAATTAAAAACCAATAAAAAATCGGATCAAATCTGTGTTCTGGTAAAAATTCGAGAAGCTGTGGATATAACGGACGTGCAAATCAAGGAAGATGCAGATGGAATCTATAAAATCCGGGTACATTCCACAAATGAGAAGTATCCAAAATGGTATACCTTCGGCTATATGATTGACATAAAGAATTTACGGTTAAATTTTAAAGAGATTAAGAAGCAAAGCCAGGTTTTAGATGTATTAAACAACCCTAACGCCGTTGTACATAAGCCTACCGCGCAACTATTGGACAAATTCGATAAAGATTTCGGTGGGATTCATCCGGATGGAAAAGGAAAATTGTTTTTCCGTACAGAACGTTTTAAAAAGAAGAAGGATCCGTTCAAAGTAAAAATGAAAGCTATATAAGCAAATTCTTTTAGATGGACTATATGGAAACCGAACCGACCAACCGAGCGCGTGCAAAACTCCAATTTTGGAAATCCAGCTTTTTAGATCTTTCCTATCGGAACAATCAACTTAATTTTAATCCGATGGGTAAAAATGTAATTGAAATTCTCCATCAAGACAGCTCTGCCTTTTTTAAAATTTTAGTAATCATGCAACAAACTTTTACCATCCCATCTGTATATTCTCCTTCAAAACGAAAAATAAAATCGACAAAAGAACCCCAAAAATTAAAAATATTGGAAATTCCTTCTAAAATTGCAAGTAGTTTAACCAGTCCTCATATCCGAGCATTAAATAAAAAGAAAAAAGATTTAAGATTAACCGAATTGCTCACATATGAAAATGACATTAATTTAAAAAAAAAAATAGGAAATTTGCGGGCAAAAACCGAAGAAATGTTGGAAGAACGCGGCATAAACACGCTTTTTCTTACGTTTGGACTTCTCAATTGGCAAGAACCGAATGAAAAACAGAGTTATACTTCCCCCATTCTTTTTATTCCAATAGAAATTAAGGCTAATCCTTTAGAAATCACCTTGTTAGATGATGAAGTAATTGTAAATCCGGCTTTACGTGAAAAACTCCGAGAATTCGGGGAGCATCTCCCAAATTTTCCTGATGAATTCAGTACTCGCACATTTTTAAGGTTTTTTTCTGAATTGAGTTCCAATATACAGGACAAGAAGAATTGGAAAGTCGAGTCCCGTCAGTTCATTTCCACATTTGCCTTTACAAAGGTAAATCTCTTTGAAGATATCGATGATCATGCCGATCTTATATTATCTCATCCAATTATTAAGGCTATCGCAGAAGAACAAGGTTTTGAAGAGGCGCCCGAAAACATTCCTAATTTGGAGCAATTATCAGGTGAAGCAAATCCAAAACGGTTTTACACCTTGCTAGATAGCGATTCAAGCCAGATGGAAGCAATACTATATGCAAAATCCGGCTGTTCTTTAGTTATTCAAGGTCCTCCTGGAACAGGCAAATCACAATGCATCGCAAATATCATTGGAGAATGCTTAGCTGAAGGAAAAAAGGTACTATTTGTGGCTCAGAAAAAGGCTGCATTAAATGTGGTTAAGCGAAGATTAGATCGATGTGGAATCGGAGATTTTTGCCTGCTTGTCCATTCTCAGAATTCAAATAAGAAAAATCTGCTGCAATCTATCCAAAATACGATGGATCGAAATTTTCCCATACATTCTTTACCAGAAAATAAGTTTCATGATTTAATACAAGCAAGAAATCGTTTAAATGAATATGTTGAATTGGTAAATCAGCCATTCGGTAAAATGCAAAAATCAATTTATCAAATTGCTGGAAAAATGCTGAAATTTAAAAATATTCCCAAAATTCAGGCCCCTTTTCGTGATCCTAATTTAGTTACTTTCCAAGATTATACTTTACTCAAGACGTTATTCGGAGAATTAGACCAATTCCGACATACTATGGAAAATTACTCCAAAAATCCTTGGTATACTGCCAGAATCACCCATCCCCTCATATTATCCAACGAGTTGAAGGTCAGATTGAAAGAGTGTCTAACCCTCTTTAGAGAATCCAATTTTGCCCTCCAAGAGCAAATCCGCCAATTCCATTTTAAATTTCCCCTTAATTTTGATCATAATCCTGATATCATCACCGAATGGCAGCAGCAGCAAAGGAAAATTCAGTATTGGATGGAAGCTATGCGAAACCTGTTCCCCCACTGGTTGAAGTTGGAAGAAAGTTATCAAGAACTGCGGGATTATTTTGATATTGATGCTCTAATTGATTACACTCAATTAAATTTTGAATCTTTCCGCCAAATTCGTCTTGCGTTCAATTTAGGGAAAACTTTAAAAGATCAACTTAGTTCTCCAGTAGATGAAAAACTTCAAAAATACGCGGATATGCTGCAAACCTTTCAAGATCACTTAAATGTGTTCAATCTGAAATCACTCATAGCACCCATTCAAACTGTGCAAGAATTAAGCGACGTTCACCAATTTTTTCAACGTTTTTACCCCAAAGCCTTGCTGTTACCAGTTGATTTATTAGTTTCACGTTTTACCACCGATTATCTGGTATGGAGAAAACGGTTATCCTCAACTTATAGAGAAGATCGAAAACAAATATTGGCATGCAGGAGAGAAGGCCGTAAAAAGGTTCGTCCGTTAGATTATTTAAACCAAATCAAGAAATTTCAAGATTCATTCGGTAAACCTTATCATCACACCGCTGTCGAAATCTCCAGCATGGTTTCTGAGTTTGAAATCTTATACCAAGATTGGGGTAAACTTCATCAAATGGAGCAGGAACTACGGCCATTCTTCAAAATTTCCTACTTACCGACGGCCATTGATCAATCAATTTGGGACAATAACCATAGTTTTGCCCAGCAGTGGTTGGATAATTTACCTTATTTAAACGATTGGTTTGAGGTGCAAGTCAGGGCGCATCAGATTGCCGATTTAGGATATGCGGAGTTATTTAAGGCTTTACTCGATGAAAAATTTTATCTTCCTGACAATTACACTCCGGTTAGCTATGAACTTATTTTTCTCCATTCCTTTTACGGTTATTGGCTGGATAATATTATGGATAGCCTTCCTCCGCTGGTAAATTTCGAAAGATCCTTTTATATAAAGCAATTAAAGCGATTTCGTCAACGTGATGAAGAAATATTGAAAATAAATCAGCAGAGGTTGGCGCAACAATTAGCTCAAAGGCGGCCACAATCGGAAGTCGATTTGTCACTTGAAATTTTAACCCAAATTGGGTATTTACGCCGAGAAGCAAAGAAAAAGAGAAACATCAAACCTTTACGGCATATATTTAAGGAGTCCCAACAATTAATCACGCAAATAACCCCTTGTTTTCTCATGAGCCCCCTATCCATCGCCAATTATTTGGATTTAGAAGCTTATTACCGTTTCTTTGATGTAGTGATTTTTGATGAAGCTTCCCAAGTTACTCCCGAAGATGGAATCGGGGCTATAGCTCGCGGTAAAAGTCTCGTAGTAGTAGGTGATTCAGAGCAATTACCACCCACCCGATTTTTTACCAGTAAGAAAAGTGATGAAATGTTCGATGAAACTTTGGATACGGAAATACAAACGATGGAATCGCTGCTGGATGAATGCACCGGCATCGGGTTCAGGGAGAAAATGCTAAGATTTCACTACCGTTCCAAAAAGGAAGGGCTGATTGCCTTCAGCAATTATAACTACTACAATGGGAAGTTGTTTAGTTTTCCCGATATCGGCAATATCTCTCCAAATAACTCATTAAATATTTCAAATTCCGCTCAAAAGGGTCAAAATTCCAGTATAACTGGATACTCAGAAATTCACCACCTTCCCGCCATTCAATTCTGTTATATTCCCAAAGGTGTTAAAGAAAAAGGGCGTAACCCCATCGAGGCTCAAGCGGTAGCTCAAGCCATAGTGCAACACTATCGAAATAACCAAGCTGCGAGAACAAATTATTCTTTGGGAGTGGTGGCTTTTTCAATCGTTCAACAAGCAGAAATTGAGGATGCACTGCATAAATTATTAAAAAAGTATCCTGAAGTAGAAGAATTGGCAAATAGGACCCAAGATGAGAAATATTTTATAAAAAATCTGGAAAATGTGCAAGGAGATGAAAGGGATTTTATTTTTTTCAGTGTCGGTTACACCCGAGATGCTAGTGGTAATTTCAGCCTAAATTTCGGACCTTTAAACAGAACAGGAGGTTATCGGCGGTTAAACGTGGCTATCACTCGCGCTCGTTATCATTGCAAGCTCTTTGCATCCTTTTTACCTTCAGAAATATCCATGGATCGGGTTAAAGCCCGGGGATTAAAGGATTTGCTAAATTATATGGAATATGCTCGATCGGGAAGACTTCCTCTCAATTTAATTCCCGAATCGTTGGAAAAGCAAGAATTAGATACCGATACTTTGGAATTCGATATTAAGGAGGCATTAGAAGAAGAAGGATTTACAGTGGTACCGAAAGTTGGTATTTCGAACATCAGAGTCGATTTGGCCGTTGTACATCCCAATGACCACACTCGTTATATTTTGGGAATTGAGTGCGATGACGGTTCATATGCAGAAGCATTAAATGCACGTGATAGAGATCGAATCCGATACAATGTCCTTACAGGGCTGGGATGGAAAATTCTGCATATATATACCCCAGAATGGATTTATCAACGCGAAAAAACACTTCAACGGATTAAAAGAATTATTTTTTCTCAAATTTAATGAAAATGAGAAATGCAAGGAAAAAAAGTAAATTACATGCGGTAAACTTTTAATATTCCCAAAGGCAATTCCTTTTTATGAGCATTAAAGACTTTCTGCCGATTGATCCAGAAATTGAACAATTTCAATTTGATAAGAAAATTACAGAATCAATCAATAAGCAACAATACTTGGAAGATGGAGTTCGTCGGGCTTTAAATGAGTTAGCCAATCAATTAAAGAAGTCTGCTCAAGAAATACAGCACTATTTAGTCATTCAAAGAGAAAATGAGCGTAACTATATCCAATTAATCAATCGAAAGTCTGATTTAGTTTTAAAAAGCGATTTAAGCCAGTTAAGAACCGAAAATAGTCAAATGGAGCAGAAATTACAAGTTCAAGAACATATACTTAATTCCTTGTTAGATTTATCCAATGATTACAAAGAATACACAAAAACCTTGAAAAATTTGGGAAAAATTATGGAAAAATTAAATAAGTCTCAAAGTTCTTGGCGTGATGCTGCAGCAGAATTGGCAAAACTACGTGGTTCTCAAATGGCATCTGGTGGAAAATTACAAAAAGTTGAAAATAAAATTGAGGCGGGAAAGGCCTCGGTAATTAAAATCCGATCAGAAGTGAAACATCGTAAATCATTTGTGTTAACCACATTGAAACGAATTAACGAAACTTTATTGAAATTAAAAAATGGAATCAAGAGCTTTATTAATTAATTTTTTTTCTGTTCTGCATTATTTTAGAAGATGTAAGTAAAATTCAATCATTTTGCGAAGTAAATCTTTATGATGTTTTAACCCAAAAGGAGGTAAATCTTCTTCAGCAGGTTTTCCCTTAATTATTGCTTTCGTCACATCAAAAATTGCCATGTCTTGGGCATCATCGCCAGCTTGGAAGATTTTTTTCAATGATTTCTCATCCATTTTATATTGTGTCAAATCCAAGTATAGCGCATAAGCTGTTGTCATATAGACTCGCTTAGTTCCATCAGCATTGCGTTCCTGTTCTGTAGTTGGAATAGTGGTAATATAATATATATTGCTGGAAATTTCGCTTAAATCTTTTGATATCCTTTCAAAACCGTGTACTTTTACCGGAATTTCTGGAATGGAGTAATTTTCTCTTAATGATTCTAAATTTCCTTCATAGGTTATGCTTAAATTGCTCTCTTCTCTCACTTCCCTAAGCATGGTGTAAATAGGGGAGTCTAACATCTCAGATGTATTCAGAATTCCACCTATGATAGCGGGAGCACCTTGACCTGGAGGATTTTTTCTTACTATTCCTACAAAATAATGTCGGGCGCCGGATTTAATGAAAATACCCAAATCAGCTGCTAAAGTTGGTTTGATCCATGCTAACTGGCCAATAAAATCAAGTTTCAATGCCCTAAGCTCATTTTCACCATTATTTGATATAATAGTGCATTGTAACCAATCTCCATATCGCCCCGGGTAATATTTTCCCGAATTAGTGAGTGATTTGTAAAAATCTAATAGAATTGATTCGATGTCATCTTCTTTTGCATTGGTAATATCCCAAATTTGTCCAAATAAATCCAATCGGTTTTGCTTTAACTCAATTAAGGGGGCAGAAACAGCTTTACGTTTTTTAATTAAGGTGAAACCAGGCTTTTGAATTTTATTATTTTTGATGAGTAAGCCGTATTGCTTAACAAAAAAAGGAGATGAAGGTTCACGGAATTTTTTGTTTTTTTGCAGAAATTTCATATTTTTCCCTCCATGTAAAAAAAACATGAAAAAATTCATTGAATTATAAATGAAAAATAAAAAATGAAATTTGATAAATTTTTGATGCTATTGGATTTTAGCACCCGGTTTTAGCTTATCTTGCAATTTTTCATCTGGTTTTAATAAGATTGCCTTACCTCCTACATCTGCAGCCAATAACATCCCTTGACTTTCAATCCCCATCATCTTCCGGGGTTTTAAATTTGTGCAGACAATTATAAAGAGATCCACCAATTCTTCGGGTTTATACCATGCTGAAATGCCCGAAAGAATTTGTCTGGGCTTCTCTTCTCCTATATCTACTTGTAATTTTAGCAGATTCTTGGATTTTGGCACTTTTTCAGCTGTGACTATTTTTCCAACTCGCAGATCAACCGCATCAAACTCCTGGAATTCAATTGTATTTCCCATAACTTAGTCATACAACTTAACCTTTTGTGATTCAAAAAACTTACTTTTCCTAAAAAATCAGAATTATCAAATAACATCTTAATTTTGTAAAAATATCAGATGGAATTGAGATTTTTGACAGTATTGAGGCTGATGCATCGTGAGTAAACAAATAATGATGAAAGAAAAAAAGAAAAAGTATCAGAAAGAACTAAACAGTAGCACAGAAATGGAAATTAATAATCCGGAAGGTTATCAAATTCGCAGAATTTCTAAAATGGCCCGGTTAATTGATGAATTTACCAGTTTATCCAAAAAAAAAAATATTATCTGGAGTTTTACTCAAGTGGATGTTACCGAGGCACGGGAAAAAATACGATTACATTTTAAGCGGACAGGAGAAAAAATCAGTTTTACCGCTTTTATCATTACTGTTTTTGCCCGCACAGTGGCTAATCATAAATACCCCATGAATGCCATGCGAAAAGGAAAAAAAAAATTATATGTTTTTGACGATGTAGATGTTATGACTAATATTGAGCGTGAATTACCTGATGGAAGCAAGAAACCCGTATCTTATACTATTCGCAAGGCCCATACCAAAACTCTCAAGGAAATCAGTCAAGAACTGCGCGAAGCCCAAAAAACAAAGCATATTCAAGCTGCAAGTGGTCAGAAAAATGCATTACTCAAAAAAGTGGCAAAAAATGTGCATAAATCACCCAAGTTTATGCGAAAATTAATATTAAATTATATGTTTAAAGATCCGAAGTTTAAAAAGAGTGCCATGGGAACCGTGGGAGTGACGGCCGTGGGCATGTTCGGTTCGGGAATGGGGAAAATGATACATCTAACCCCGCATACCCTCAGTTTGGGCGTTGGTGGAATGGAAAGCCTACCTACCAACTACATTGGGGAGATAGTATTAAGGGATCAAATTGGATTAACAATTGCAATGGATCATGCTATTATTGACGGAGCTCCAGCTGCCCGTTTTTTCCATGATTTACGCCAAATGTTCATGTATTTCTGCCACGATGCTGATTGGTGTTTTAAATCCTTAGATAATGGTTAGAATTTGTATTTTTCTAATATTATTTCAAAATTTATAAAATGAATGTTGATATTTTAAATTAAAACTTGATATAAATTGAAAATTATTTATAGTATCGAATCTATAAATAGCACATAATGTCAGAACAAAAACCATGGTTAAAATACTATGGCGAAGTGCCTCATGTTATCGAAATTCCCGAAATGACGCTGTATGAAAAGCTAGTGGAAACTTCGCGAAAATATCCTGATCAGCTATCATGGGATTTTATGGGAACACAGTATACATATCGAAAATTCTTGCATGAAGTGGATTTATTCGCAAATGCTTTGGCTGGTATTGGATTTAAACAAGGTGATACCATTACCATCAGTATGCCCACCGCTCCCAATGGGATCATTCCGATCTATGCTGTGAATAAACTCGGTGGAATCTGTTCGATGATTCACCCATTAAGTCCTCCCGCAAAAATTAAAATGTACCTCCAAATGTCAAAAAGTAGATTTGCGCTTACTTTAGATGCATTTTACGGGGCATTTAATGAAATTTTGGATGAAACAGATGTTGAAACATTAATTTTGGCAAAAATTGGAGATTATCTAAGCCCAATCATGCGATTAGGGTTTTGGGTTACCAAAGGTCGAAAAATTCAAAAAATTCCATATGATTCGCGAGTCTTCTGGTACAAAAAATTAATTCAAACAAATTACCCTGTTGTACCGAAATCAAATATGAAATCGACTGATTTGGCAATAATTCTCTATTCAGGAGGCACAACAGGAGTTCCAAAGGGAATCATGCTTTCGAATAAAAACTTGGTAGCAGAAGGTTTAATGGCCGCCCATTGGGGTGATATATCTCCAGGAGATCGAATTTTAGCAATTTTACCCATATTTCATGGTTTTGGATTGGGTGTATGCGTAAATGCCGTTTTTATGCGGGGAGGCGCCAGTATTTTGGTTCCAACCTTTACACCCGAAACGGTGGCTAAGTTAGTCAAACAGAAACGCCCTCAATACCTAATTGGAGTCCCTACATTATTTGAGTCCTTAGCAAATAACCCACAATTTCAACAAACTAATCTTTCTTGCTTAAAAGTATGTTTCTCCGGTGCTGATACCCTTCCCCGTAAAACCAAAGAAAAATTCGAGGATGTTGTGCGAGAGGCAGGAGGAAATGTGGTATTATTAGAAGGTTACGGTTTAACTGAAGCGGTGACCGCTATAATGGCATCCCCCATTCAAGAATATCGTGAAAATAGCATTGGTATACCCTTTCCCAATATGGATGCGAAAATTTGCAAATTAGATACCATCGAAGAACAGAAAATTGGTGAAGATGGAGAAATTGTGGTTTCCGGGCCTGCAGTTATGATGGGATATATGAACCGACTTGAAGAAACTAGAAAAGTGCTAAAGAATCATGCTGATGGTAAAATTTGGCTTCATACGGGCGATATTGGATATCAAGACAAAGATGGCTTTTTCTACTTCAAATTACGGAAAAAACGGATGTTGAAAGTAAGTGGAGTCAATGTTTACCCTAAAAATGTGGAAGAAGTCTTGCGAAAACACCCGGATGTGGCTCAAGCTTGTGTGATTGGGATTCCTGATAAGAAACAAATTTCACGAGTTAAGGCTTTTATTGTGTTGAAGGCGGGAATAGAACCTTCAGATGAACGTAAAAAGTCGATTTTGGAACACTGTAAATCACAGTTGTTAAAATGGGAAACACCACGAGAGATTGAATTTCGCACGACTCTACCGCTAACTTTGGTAGGTAAAATCGCGTTTAAAGAGTTGGAAGATGAAGAATTGGCCAAATTAAAGGCAAAAAAAGCATACCCATTTGATGAAGAATAAAAAAAAACATGGATGAATTTCAAAATTCAAGGATCAATTTGGATACTCCTTTTTTTTATTCCATCTTCTTAATTTTCATTTAATTTATCCTTCGACTTGAAAATTCATCAAAACATGTATGATGATGATTATTTTTTAAGTGGAATGTCATTAAGCGTTTCAAAGACTTGATAGATAGCCTGCGTTCCCTTATTCTCTAAACCCAAATTCATAGCAACTATGTAAAATTGATGGGCCAAAGACAATCCAGGAAGTGCCAAATGCATACGCTCGGCTTCTTTAAGGGCTATTCCCATATCTTTCACAAAATGTTTTATAAAAAAACCTGAATCAATGCGATTGTCAATCATCCGCTTACCCAAATTGACTAAAGACCAAGATGATGCCGTCCCCTTGCCTAAAACTTCGATAGTCTTTTTCAGATTTAAACCCTCTTTATAGGCAAATTGAAGTGCTTCAACCACCCCAATCATAGTATTAGCGATTAGAATCTGATTGCTGATTTTAGTAGACTGACCCGAGCCCGCGGCACCCATATAGGTAATTTCTTCAGCAAAGATCTTAAATAGGGGGTAGATTTCATCAAAAATATGCTCATCTCCACCTACCATAATGGCGAGTTTCTTATTTCTTGCAGCTAAATCCGGGCCTGATATTGGGGCATCTAAAGCAAATGCGCCCTTTTCCTTTGCAGCAGCATAAATCTCACGGGCCAAATCAGGCTCAGAAGTGGTCATATCAACTAAAATAGTTCCCTCACTGACGCTCGCCAATAATCCATCATTTCTATCAGTGCCGAAGTAAACCTTCCGTACATCACCGGGAAATCCTAACATAGTAAAAATAATTTTGCTGCTTTCTGCCACTTCACGGGGGTTTAAACATAAATGGCCACCCAAATCCACTAAATCATTGCACTTTTCAATAGTACGGTTGTACACAGCAACTTTATGTCCAGCTTTGATTAAATGGGACGCTAAAGTTTTTCCGGTTGTTCCAGTTCCAATCCAGCCAATATCTCTTACCATAACGTATCACATTAATTTTAACGAGTTCATATTAAAAATTTTATGGAGTAAATACTATTTTTTATATTCACCATTATTTTACAAAAAAAAAGTAATTATTAAATAAGTAAATTGCATTCAAATCATCTATAGAGGTGTAAAAATGGAAAAATCATGTGAAAACTGTATACATTTCCTTTCATGTTCAACCGAGAATGAGAAAGATGTCAGAGGTTATTGTTCCACCGATCCCGAAGTGGTCGGATACTGCCATCTTTGGGAAGGTGCTAGATATAAGATCGAACCCTGCGAAGGATGGAAAGCTAAGATTGCTTAAAGAGCAGCTTTTTTTTTGCTGAATTCTTTATATTTTGAAGAAGATTCGCACCGACAAAACCCTTTAACAAGCTTCCAGCAATTCCAGGCAAAATAAAACGATTTTTGGTGAATTCCAGCAATCATGTTTCGATATTTTTATTCTCATTTTCTGAGAGGCATTAAGTCAGATTTCAGTTGTGAATGGTAAAATTAATGAATGCTATGGGGCTAAGCCATATTGTATTGCTATCTTTTACCATTTTCCATCATGTGAAATTTTCATCGTGAATTATTCTGCTTAAGAAAAATTTGTAATGTATCCATCTTTTCTCCAAAAGTGACAAAAAAATTATTAGGTCATGATTCTTCAATCAATGTGAAATTCGTATGAAAACCCCTAATATCATTAGGCGCTTAGTAAATGAAATCAGCGCAGAACCCATAAATGATGAAGATGATAATCTTCCAATTGAATATTATGAATTGAGAGAATTGGCCAAAACCCGCGTTTTGCTTAAATCTTCTCTTAAAACACATATTTTCATCTACCTTATTGTAAATACATTTTTAATCATCCTAAATATTTTAGGAAATATACCTCCCGTGTCCAACTTCACAGATCTTTGGAGTTTATGGAGCATTCTCGGCTGGGGATTACTTCTGGTTGCCCATACCATGATATTAGTCACAAATAATATTCCAAATTTAGAATATCGTATTTATATCATCACATCAACAATTTTACTGTATATCGGTCTTTTCCTAATTTACCTAAACAACTATTTGTTTATTGCAGGACAAACTAGCGACTATTGGTGGTATTGGCCAGATATAGCAATAATTTTATTTATTTCAGCATATGCTTGGATTGTTTTCTATTCGGAAAATAAGGAAAAGTTCAAATCTCGAGTGGACAAGGAAATAGCTGAATTGATTGAGAAAGAAGAATTGAAAGAAAATGATGAAAAAAGCAGAGCTGCTAATGGTAGTAATGTTCAAGTTAAAGATAAGAAGAAAAACAAGAAAAAAGGTGAACTAATCTAAGAGAAGTGTATCTAAAACATGTTTTCAAAAAAAATTCGACTTTCAAAAGGGAATAGAACAATTTCTGTAGCAACTGCACTGGTTTTGCTGGCAATAGATGATCTTATTCAAGAAAATCAAGGCGGAGAAAAAGTCGTTTATGGATATCAAATTATGGGTCATTTAAAAAATAATTACTCATGGAATGTTAAATCTGGAACCGTTTATCCTATTTTGAAGAAATTATCTCAAGAAATGTTGATTAAAAAAGGAGTAGGTCCCGATACCAATAGTAAAAGGCAAACAATCTTTTATTCAATCTCCCGTCGTGGCGAAAAATTAGCAAACGAGATTCGATCATTGAATGATGAAGCATTGGATGCAGCTTTAACTTCTGGCTCCACGTTAAAGAATAAAACACCATATAAATTAGTCAAAGAAGGATTTCCCTCAAATAATTTTGCAGAACATTATCTCAGCCCTATATTACGGGATTTTTGCCAAAATGTTTCCAATTTGATTGCTAAGCAAGATAAAGAAGGGCTTTCAAGGATAGAACAAGAAATTGAGGTAGCGATAACAAAATTAGATTCTGTAAAGGAAATCCTAAAAGGTGAGATTGAAAAAATAAGAACTTTAAAAAAACTCTGAAATTTTTATTTCATCCTACTAGTTGGCAGTAAATTGTTCTTTTTCGCGCTTTTTCATCAAATTCACAGAAAACAATTTGTTGCCATGTTCCCAGAATTAATTCTCCATTAATAATAGGAACAGTTTGACTGGGAGGGACGAAAAATGAGCGTAAATGGCTATGTCCATTATGATCTCCCCAGGTTTGATGATGTTGGTAATCAGGACCGGCGGGAAAGAGTTGCTGTAGCATTGTTGGAACATCAATTTTGACTAATCCCGGTTCAAATTCCAAAAAAGAAATACCTCCCGTCGATCCAGGCATAAATATTGTTACTGTTCCATCTTTAATATTTGATTTTTGCACACACCGCTCAACATTGGGCGTTATATTGACAATTTCATCAGGAACGGTTTGTATATCGAATTTAAAAGTTTCAGTAACCATCTCATTTTCACCAATATCTTGCACAATTGCATAGAATTTCTTGGAAGTGCATGAATTTTTACTAAATTAAAGGAGGATCTTTAGGGGTATAGGTCAATTTATCATATCCATCCTCCTTAATAACCAAATCATCCTCCAAACGCACACCCCATTGACCTTCCCAATATAAACCGGGTTCATTGGTGATGATCATGTTTTCTCTCTGAAGAATACTATCCGGCATTTTCGCCCGCATACCTCCTCCCACATCATGTACTTGAAAGCCTAATGAATGGCCTAAACTGTGAAAGTAAAGCTTTTCATGGTCATATCCTTTTTCTGCTAAAGCTTCTCGAACCCGAATCGCAGGTAAATTCATAGGATTTCCTGCTTTGATCACCTTATAACTTTTCGCTTTGGCATAATTCAGCGCTTGATAGGAATTCACAAAATCTTCGGATGGTTCTCCACCAATCCAATAAGTCCATGTAATATCGGAACACATTCGATGAGGTTTCATCCCAGAATCAATTAATAGTACACCTTTCTCGATTTTTTTATCAGAACCATTATGGTGGGGATCAGCCGCGTTTGCGTTATTGGCTATGATGGCTGGAAAACCAATTCCACCATTTTCCAAATATTTTGCTTCTAATTTTCTCTTTACTTCATTCTCGGTCATGCCGATTTTTACCCAATTGGGTAGATCCTCCAATATTTCCAGGTTTATCTTGGCAGTTTCACGTAAATCTTCGATATCTTCATTAGTTTTTATAGTGCGTAATTCGTAAATAATAGGTGCAGCGGAGAGAAAATTAGTATTTGGTGCGAGCGATCTTAACGCACGATATTCTCCTAGGGGTAAATATTCAGCAAATGCAGTACTTTCCATAGATAGTACATTTTCTCCAAAATCAAGCGCAATTTTGGGTTTGTTAAGGATTTTTTTTAATTTTTCCTGAATATCATCAAATCCAGTATAGGCCGAAACTTGGGCATTTACACCCATTTTATTTAATTGCTTTTCTACCATGGGTTTTTCCATAGTACATGTTAAAACCTGATGGTTTCCCGAACGGTCAATATAAATGTAATGTCGAATGTGTACTTCTAAATTTAGCATAAATTCAGAATGAATATCTGAGCCTTCGGAACAAGCGATGAGCCATCCATCAATTTCATTTCTATCGAGAAGATGTTGGGCACGTTCAAATAGATTCATAAATTGTCTAAGTTCACCCAGATTTTAAAGGATCGTTTTAAAGGATCGGTAAGATTTATATTCACTATCCTAAAAATTGTAATATGGTAAAAAAGCGCGTAATTCTTTTCGGTATGATTATAATCACCTCCTTTATTTTGCAAATCATTGCCCTTTCTTGCTTCATTCCAGTAAAAAGCGATCACGATATCGAATTTGATTATGTTTATAAGTGGAAATTGAATGGCAAAACGGGGGATTATTACGATTATGATGAAAAAATGACCACAACTGGGCATTATGTGGTGGATTTTGATGGAGATGTGGCTAATGTCATTGCGGAATTCAGTTGGAAATGGAAAGCAACCTATCAAGGTAGTTACTACGATTCAGCAGAGGGTGCGGATGAGTACATTTTTCAATTTTCGTTGATTGATGGAAAATATATAGGTTATCAAACTGATCAAGATGAGTATCATCCTGATATGGGAGTATGGTTCTATATTCCGAACATTGAAACAACAAATTCACATAAAATTCTTACAGGAACTTATCAAAAATCACAAGTGAAATCTCTTGAAACAATTTGGATACGATCATTAAGCCCGCAGTTAGGTTATAAATTCACCGATACTGGGAATTTTCACCGAAATGATGAGTACGGCAACATGGACGCCACATATCGCAGTGATTATTACTTCACCAAAGAAGGTTACTTACTTGGTGAAATTTATTCTGAATCAGATAAAGGGTACAGCAATGGATATTACAGCACATATGATGTTAATTCAAAAGTTTTTGTGTATTCAAGTAATTATGGCCGATCTTTAAACTATTTTTATTTCTTGTTATGCTATTGGCTCCCTATTATTGTAGTTTATGGATATGCTATTGCATTGAAAAATTATAATATTCGGCGAAGAAAACACATCAATTACCGAGAAAAAACCTTGATATTTCAACCGAATATTGATTTTAAAATAGAAAATGCCGACTTCAGCTCAATTTACAAAAGTTTAATCCCAGCGTTTGTGTGGCGCACATACCGTCAAGAAGGTAAGGTTTATTCAATAACTGATGATAATAAATTAAAGGGATTAGCTCTAATTGATGCTAAGGGAAAAGTAGGAACACTTTTTGGGAAATATCAAAGCTTAATGATTAAGCAGACTAAAATTGATTATTTCTTTACCGAAAATACACAGCAACATCGATATCACTGCATTGATAACTATGATATCTTAAGAATTCCCAATTTGTCTGCCCAAAATTTCGATTATAATGCATTTCTGGTAAATCCTTTAGCTGAAAAATATGTTCCGGCAGTTGTCGATCTTATTTCAAACGAAGATTTTGGCAAAGTATTACCAGAAGTCTGGAAATGGGTTCATCAAGCCATAAGCAATGAGATTGCATATGTTGCAATAGCAAATATAAAAGAACCATGGGTAAAAGAAATATTAGATGCATTAGAGACAAAGAAATTCCCCCCTCCTGAAGCTGTGGAAGAAGATGTAATAATGGGAGTAGGATTCGCGGTTATCTATCAAGATATAGGATGGTTGTACGGACTTTATGTTCATCCTGCATTTAGGAATTTAGGAATTGGTAGAAATCTTGCTCTGGCTCGGTTATCTGCTTTAAAAGAACTGGGAGCAAAAGAAGTGTTGACAGAAATTGGTCAATGGAACGGACCTGCAAAAAAAATCTATGAAAATTTCAACACAAAAACAGTAGGGAAAATATATCTGTATGGTAAGAAGAAACCCACAGTTCGCATCCGCCGTAGATAGATATAAATCATTTTAGGAAGATATAAGGAGTTCATTTGAAAGATGGAACAAGAAAAAAGAATTCGATCGGATAATTATACTCAACATCTAACACAATTAAAGAACTTTCAATTAACCCTCTATTCGGTACCACTTTCTTCGTGCCAAACAAATCCCCATTTCACTCATTTAAAATCATGGATCATGTTGCATATTGGAACGGGAAGTTACCAGTTACTTGCAAAAATCCATCCGGAATTATTTCACCAAGAAATGTCGGTTATTTCTGCCATTCGAGATGAAAATCGAAATGCAATCATTCCAGATCGTTTCATCATTATAGAAAATCGTAGATATTTCCTTTCAATTAAAGGTTGTGGTGCCTATGAGGATATGTTTGAAGGAGGGCAATTAACACAACAAAGTCTAAGAAATACATGTCGAGATCCAAATTTACTTCCCAAAATTAAGGAATTAACAAATACAACTGGATTTTTCATGGCGGAAAATTGGATGGGTGAGAGCCCTTACGGTGCACAAGGTGAATTGAATGCCAATGATGAATTGGAATTTTCCACATTGGCCAATCCTCTGCATATTAATGGCGCATATCTCTGTCCTGTTATCGCAATTATCCGTATACCAGAACCAATTGAAACATTGGCGAGGAAGTTTTTTTGGTATCGAACTTATAAAAAACCATTTTACCAAGTAATCCGCTTGGTTCCTTCCAAAATACGGTTATATTTCGAATCTACGGAGGTACTTAAACATCCCGAGCAGTTAATGGACGTATTAGGGATAGATACGGGAGAAGAACTGCGTGAATTTGAATTGAATTTTATCAGAAGCGGCATCGCTCTTCTATCCCTATTTACCCGTTCTGCAATCATTCAAGAAAATACAATTAAAGGATTAATCTATCAAGATGTTTGGTTAGATAAAGATGCAATTTTGGCTCTTGATGGAACCATTCATTTCGCAGACATCGAAGGTTTAATGTATTCAACCGTACAATTAGCAGATTATCCAAATTTTCAAGAAAAAGAATGGCAGAAATTAGCTTTCGAGTTTCTTTTTGCATTAAATAACCTGGATAAGACACGCCGTCAACTTGAAAATCTTTCTTTAGATTACACTTCTCAAAGACTGGAATTGGCAAATTTAGTTCAAGAGTCTTTGGAAACTGATCCCATTGCCGATACAACTGTCCATGATAGAAATCTATACATAAAAATTCAGTGGAAATCGCTTCCACCTATAGAAATTCCTTTTTTAGAACAATTTCATTAAAAAAGAACAACCAACTACAAAAAAGGTGAATAGAAATATATGATTAATAATTTAACCTCTCAAGAGGGACTTGAAATCTTAGAATCGCTAAAAAATCATGAATTTATTCCTGTAGACTTGGAAAATATAAAAAATTTAGAAGAATTAGGAATAATTCATGGCCGAGAGCCATTGGATATTAACGGAATAATCCAAATAGATTTAGATGAGAAAAAAAGGGAATATCAAGAGCAGTTGCAAAGATACGATACTTTAAAGGAAAAATTTATTCAAATATCAAAGGAAAGAGATAATTCAAGATATTTGAGTGAATTCTTTTACCCATTTGGCTTTGGTAAAAAACGGAAAATGGTAAAAAGGCTTTCATCCATCATGAATCAAATTCGTTTGGAAGAAGAGCAATTAGCCAGACTTAAAAAGGAAATATTGAAGATGATCACCCTTCGAGATGGTGAACTTGGCTCCATCCAGTTTAAAAACAAAAGTTACAGAATTACACCTAAGGGAATAAGCTTAATTCGAGAAATTAAAATCCGTCCGCGTTTTCTCAATCGCAATATGGAAGATCTATTAAAATTCTTGAACTTAGTAGATCAAAATTATCAAAATCAAATTGATACGGTGCAATCTCATATCACAGGTCGGAAATTTTCTCCAATTCTCGTTCCATATATAGCAGATTTAGATCAACTCCATCTGGTTCCGTACTTCGATAGAATAGGAAGGAAACATAATCCTTACGTAGATCGAATTGTTCCCGAAGAACGAATTATCAAAAA
This sequence comes from uncultured archaeon, assembly GCA_964426185.1. Lineage (GTDB taxonomy): Archaea > Asgardarchaeota > Lokiarchaeia > Sigyniarchaeales > Promethearchaeaceae > Harpocratesius. The sequence goes on from CAYRPF010000029.1 coordinate 34,008, forward strand.
AATGGTAGATGAATTATACGATTTTCCAATTTCACCAAATTTTCTGAAGCAAACTAACAAACTTTATCGAATAATGAAAAATATCATGAACTCTTTTGGTAGTGTTCCAAATGAAATTAGGATTACAATGCGATTAATATCATATATTCTACTTTATTGGGCATACAACCAAACACGAGATGATTCCAAAAACTTATTGAAGCATCCACTAATATTGAGATTCATTAACAATTTAAATGAATTAGAAAGAAATTATTTTGGTCATTCCTCCTCAGAAGAAAAGTCACATTATTCCGATTTAAAAATTGGTAGATATAAAAAACTGCATCCACTTACTTCATTATTTATATTGGCATTAAGCGATGATCCTTCTAAATTCAGCTATTTTCTACCTAAAGTTAATCATGGATTAAAGGGAGCCACTTTTTTTGCATCAACCTTATCAATAATGCCTTGGACAAAAGAAGAATCATGGTTACTGCTTAAAAGAGCAGAAAAACAAGTTTTAATGGCCCAAAGTGTCCAATTTATTCCTGAATTGCTAGAATATAGTATTATTTTAAATTTGAATCCTAAGTTGCTATCAAGTATTGGAGAATTAAGTGAAGTTGATCTAAAATACTGGAAATATGTAATTTTACCGATTATAGCTTCAATTGATATCTTTTCATTGAATGAAGAAATATCAAATTATGTAGAAAAATACCCATTGTCCTACATCACCAATCCTCGCCCGTATTACCATTATTATGGTTATTATCATAGAAGAACTTGGTATTTCTGGATTGGAAGACTACATCGGCATTATTATCGACGATATCCCACAACAACGACATATACTACTTATCATACAGGAACTCGAGGAGGACGGATGCACTCTAATCGATTAATCAGTGGAACCAGAGGTGTTGGTTCGGTGGGTAGATTTGGAGGAGGAAGTCGAGGTTCGATGAGGGGTAGCCGGTATTCTTCTCTTCACCATCATACTATTGGTTAAATGGAAACCGTGTAATTTTTTT
>CAYRPF010000030.1:0-34982 GCA_964426185.1 uncultured archaeon
CACGCGTCCCCTGAAAGGATGGCTCATCAAAATGAGAGTTTATCAAGAGGCTTACTTCTGTCGCACAGAAAGAAAGAAAAGAAAAAAACAGAGTTAAATACCGGAAAATATTATTTGCTTTTCCCAAGATATTATTCAAATTCATAACTATAATTTTTGTCCTTTGATAAATGGATACATCAGTGCTTGGTTGAATATTGTAACCAAATCACCTATATTGGAGTAAAACCCAGATATTTGAGTCCCTGCAGTGAAAGCGATGCAAACATCAGAACCATCTGCACTAATCATGAAAAAATTCTTTCCAGGATAATTTGTTACTACCCAGCCCCGATTTTTCCAACCTTCAATTATTTCTTGATGTTCGCTCAAATTCAATGATGTTGCGATATTTACTACAGAACTATCTGGAAGTTGTTCTAATTGTTCTAGTATCTCATGTTCTTGCAAAAATTCAACAGTAGGTACCACAATTCTTAAAGATCTAGTTGCATTTTTAATTCTATCTTTGAGATAATCTACTGCCAAATCCAATTCATAAATTATTCCCGTTAAACCCATTGAAACCGAATCGGCTTTTTCTTTAATTTCTTGGATTTTTCGTTCTTTTTCTTCAACTTCCTTTTTCATCCGGTCTACTTCAAATGAAGTTCCAATCAATCCATCTTGAGCTTGACGTTGTTTTTGTTTTAATTTCTTGATCTTTTCATCTTTTTCTAAAAGCTGCATTTTTAACTCAATGATTTCTCTTTGAGTTTGTTCGCGCTCTGCAGCAATTTCTTTCATCAATTCGATCTTTGCCCATAAAGCTTCATCTTTCTCTTTCGAGGCGGAAACTAATTTATCCATTAAATCAGAGATACGCTCATCCTTATTTTGAATGATTTGATCTTTTTGGGTCAAAGATATCCCAAATTCGTGTAAATTGGATTTTATTTCTTCAATTTTCTGAGAAATTTGTGACAGTTGATCTTCCATATTTTATCCCCTAATGTATCTTCTTAGTTATTAATTCATTTAACTCTTTTTTATTTTTGATTCTTATTAATTCAATTTTGTTCCTTTTATGAAAGGAGTCATGATTGATTGCGAAAGTAATTTTACCAATTCAAGATTACGGGAGAATATTCCTGTTAAAACTTGCGTATCTGCGTTAAATACAGCAATTGCAGCACAAGTATTATCTATTGCTAAGGCAAATAATTGAGAATCCTTATAATCGGTGATTTTAAAATTATGTTCTTGCAGTTCTTTTATAATTGCACTATCTCTGGATTTATCAATATTACAAGCGATATTCTTAAGCACAATTTGAGGGAGGGCTAACATTGATTCTTTTAATCCGTAATCTTCTATAAAAGATGCTTCAGGGAGAATAATTCGAATTGATCGATTAACACTCGCCATTTGGAATTTAAAATGGGTAATTAAAGTGGAAATATTATGATATGTTCCTGTTTCACGTTCAAAAAGATCTTCTGGTGTCTCAGTGGGTGCTTGAACCCCAGTTTGTGCCCCCATTTTTTGCCATTCTTTAAGCTGTAGTTCGAGAGAAGCAATTTTTTCTTTATATTTTTTCATCATCCCTGGTTTTGTACTCTCATCACTTATTTTGCGAATCATACTCAATTCTTTGCGTTGTTCGGGTGTTTGATCGATTATTTGATGTAATTGCTCTAATTCTTGTTTTAATTGATCGATTTCTTGATTTGCTTCTTGTAATTGCATGGCAGTTTTTGACGTTTCTTCACGGATTTTTTCCATCTCCAATGAAGCACCTAACAAGCCGTCTTGGGCATCTCTACTCTTTTTCCGTAGATCTTTGATTTTTCTATCTCGTTCTTCCAACTCACGTTCTAATTTTCCTAATTTTTCCACCAATTCGAGTTTTTCATTTGAAAGCTGTTCCATAAATGCAAATTTCTCAGCCTGATATTTCTCAGTGGCTTCGGACATTTCTTGGAATTTATGGCGGAAATCTTCGATTTTTTCATCTTTTTCTACGAGCAAGAGATCTTTAGTCTGTAATTGCTTCTCTTTTGAAAGTAACATTTCTTCTTTTGCTTGAATTGTTTGATTTGAAGTTTCAATCATATGAGCGAACTGTTTTAATTGTGTATTCAGCGCGTCTACTTCTTTAATTAAGCGAGCACGCTCTCTTTCTAAATTATTTTTGTCAGTTTCCAATACCGACATCATACTGCGGAAATGGCGCGTATCTGAAGCGGCCTTAACTGCCTCATTAGTTAAATGATTGATTTTTTCGCTTAAATGGAGGATTTTTTCATCTTTCTCGCTAATATCTTGCTCCTTCTTCTTCAATAAAGCTTCTAATTTGGATACTCTATCTTGTAATTCGAGAAATTCTTCTAATTGGCTCATTTTTTATTCAATCCAATAATTTTTCTTCTACCTACATATTATCTCCGATTCTTTACCTTAAAAATTATTTGCGATTTTCTTCATGGGTGAGCGATTATTTATTTATTGTGAAATCATATAGTTATTAGGGTTAATAAAAGGATTAATACTAGGAATAAATCATTGGATTGACCATTAAAAGTTCACTCCATATTCCTTTCATATATCAACACGTGAAACCTTATGACGCAATTCGGTAGCGATATTGGATTAAATCCAGAAGATATCTTAAAACTTGAGCCAGAAATAACATATATCACTTCAAACTGCAATATTGAAGCAATAGCATTGACCACGGATACTGGTTATCAAATTGCTTATGCAGCGCTCCCTACATATAAAGTTGATAGTGATGCATTAAGTGGAATCGCCTCAGCAATGGTAATGACAGGAAAAATGGGCATGATGAATATGTTTAATGAACCACTTTCAGAAACCATCATTAGAGCCGATAATGGTTATATTGTTGTCACCAATGCAGGAAGATTTGTTTTAGTTGGTGCTGGGCGTGATATTAAAAATTTGATGAAAACTGTAAAGGTTTTCAGAATTGCTGCCCAGAGAATTGCCGTAAACTTTCCTGCGGTTGCTTAAAAAATCAAAATTTTTCTATTTCTTTTTTGAATTTGATTCTACTTGATTATTTTACGCAATGCACTACCATGGATCCCAATCAGTCTCTCTTAAGCGTTGTTTTCGAGTAGCACTAGATTTTGAAGAAGATGGGGTAGTCGCTGTTTCATCAGTGGATGATATTTTAGATCCAATTGAAATTGGTTTTTTTGAAGCCAAAATTGCAACATTTTTTGATGAAACTGCTTCTGCGACAGGTTCACTAGGAATTGTTTCTGCAAAATCTTTAACCAACCTGTCAATTTCATCTTGATCCGATTGCGTCATTCCAGGTGTCCAGGGCTTTGGTTGAGCTATAGAAGATTCGCTTGAAATATAATGATCTTGATTGGAAACTTTGTTAATATTTTCGTTCGAAGGCGTGCTAATCGTTTCTTTAAAATTTGTTAAAATTTCAAAAAAACTCTCAAACTCATTTGGAGACATTTCAAATTCTATTCGCTCGTCTCTTTTTTCCAATGCTAAAGTTACGCGCGTGATCATTCCATCCATCTCTGTAAAACGGCATTCAAATTTTCCGGGCTTTTCCTTCCGCTTAATCGACCACACGGTTTCATTCGCTTTCTCGAGTTTCACACCAAAACACCACTTCTATATGTAGTACATTTAGATATTCAAGGATAAAAAACTTATTCGACCCAAGCATAAAATTCAAAATTTATGTTTGATATTTTATTAATAATAATTACGGAACCGTTTTCTAGCCAGGTAAAATAAATTTGAATATTTTTGGTATATAAGAAGCTGGACTTCTAATCCAGTTTTTCGCAGGTTCGAATCCTGCCGGTTCCATTTTATTTTTGAAATTAGATAAAAAATTATGGTGAAATTAAGGATGGAACAGCAGGGATTTTCACAAATCGACTGATTTCTTTGAATCTACTACGAAGAGTAACCTCAGTAACCTTGATGGTTTTCGCGATTCTGCTCTGTGAACGGGGTTGATGATGATACAGACTGGCAACGTATAATGCAGCGGCTAAAATACCTTTAGGATCTCTACCTGCCACATTATATCGTTTACGATAATGTTTGATGATTTTTATGGCAGTTTTTTCTACATTATTGTCTAACTGTAAAGCAGTAATATATTTCGGTACTAAAAGAATTGGATCTAATGCAGGTACGGTCAATTTCAGTTCACGAATAATTGTGCGATAACATCGGCGAACATCCCGAGGTTCACTGTCTGAAAATCTCATTATTTCTTGCATTGTTCTGGGAATTCGGTCAGAACGACAAGCATAATAAAGACAAGCAACTACCATGGCTTTAATAGAGCGCCCACGTAATAATTTCAGCTTAAATGCTTGTCGGTATATTTTTGCAGCATATTCTTTAACTCGTTGAGGAAGATTCAATAATGCCCCGATTCTTTTGATTTCGGTAGCTGCAATGAGCATATTACGGTTACTCCAACTCATGCGTGTATTCCATTTGATAATTCGCTTCATTCGTTGAGATAATTGTATACTTGTATCAATTACTGTGGACAAGCCAAGATCAGGCAATAAGGGCGAAACGGGGCTTCCAGTTTGATCCCGTTTACTTTTTTCAGAGTAAGAAAACGCGCGTCGACCCTCTCGTGCATTATCGATCAAATGATGGGAGAGTACTAAGCCACAAGTGGCACACACATTCTCACCGCGAGCTTGATCAATAATAATATTGAATGAATTACATTCGGGACAATGGTTAAGATCTCCTGAATTGAAGGAATGATGATGTGAAACATTAGAATTTGTGATGTCAGTCATGGTTGTTGATTCCTATTGAATCTATTTCAGTTATTACATGAAAATTTTAAAGTTAATAAAAAATGGCGATTTTTTTATCAACAGTATCAATGAATTCAATATTAGTATTTAAAAGTTGTAAAAAAAATATCCGCAGATGTGAAAAATTGGAAAAATTCCAAAAAAAAAATCATGTAATTGAAAATATTCCAATTTCACTTGGAAAATTTGGTTATTTTGTTCTTTTGATCAAATGATACCCAAATTGTGTTTTGATGGGTTCAGAAATTTGATTAATTTGCAACTTGGTACATGCATTCCAAAATTCATCTACCATTTTTCCTTTTGGAAATTCACCCAGATTCCCACCTTTTTTTTTACTCGGGCATTCAGAATATTTCCGAGCCATTTCTGCAAAATCAGCTCCAGCATCAAGTTCATCCCGTATTTGTTGAGCGAGACTTAGTTTTTTAACGAGTATATGAGATGCTTTCATTTTCCCATTACGAATTGAAGCACCACCACTACGTCCAGATTTAGAAGATTTACCCATTTAGAGCACTGTAATTAAAAAGAGATGGATTTTAATTATATTTTTCGATTATATCAAAAAGATCATAGAGACTGTTCAGATGAAAATCTGGCTTCACCAGAAATCTCTGTTTTGTGATATTTGGATCATATTTCGTACCCCGATGAATAAGAGCAGTAATTATTCCAACTGATTTTGCAGGAGCAATATCGTTATCCACTCGATCACCTATATACAGCATTTCTTGAGGCTTTAAGTGAAATCTATTTAAGAATAGCTCAAATAAAAATGGATGGGGTTTGCGCGCAGCTACTTCATCAGAGATCAAAATTTCATCAACAATGGGTTCTAATTTCAAACGTAGTATCTTCTCATACTGTTTTTTAGGAGAGCCATCTGTTATTATTGCCGTTTTAATCTCAAGTTTTTGCAATTTCTGCAATGTTTTAACCACATCTTTAAATAAATGGAAGTGTTTAACCTTTTCGCGATGATATCCCATAACTCCTGCAGCAACAAATTTATTGATGTTGAATTTTCGACTTAGTTGAACATTGGGATCGTTCCGGAGTCGAATTATCAAATTATCCAAATGAAATTCATTGTTACTCCCGAACTCTGCTACAATTTCATTTAACATCTGCGTTGCATAATCTTCTGGAACGGGTAATCCATAATTTATCATCATTTGCACTGATGCTTTTCGAGCTTTTTCAACAAGAAGAGTTCCGTTGAAAAGAGTGTCATCCAAATCAAATGCTACGCAGCGAATCATGAGAAGTCACAATTTATTCAATTTTTCTATAACAGATGAATAATTAAATTCCATCCCGCTTAAATCTTTCCCATAGTAATTTCTGCTAAAAGTCTGAGATGCACCCTAACGGTTTAGCATGATTAGTGGCCTAGGGCACATAATGGCTTAGTCATAGTAATGGTTTAACTATGCCTTAGTGTAGCATTAACTCAGAGTTTAAGCGGAAAATGATGAAAATATGAATGCTATGAGATTAACCGATAAGTAGAAAAAAAGAAAATCTAAAATAAAAGGGGAATAAATAACTAAACATCATCTGAATTAGAAGTAATACTTCGATAAGAATAAGCCCGAGCAATGTATCCTTTGGTTTCTTTTGGTAAAAGTCCTTTTAAATACTCGGGAAAGCTCGCAGTTAAAACTATATCGGTCTTCAGTAAATATAAGTGCTCACCTGCATATGAAAAATCTTGTATAATATTCTTCTGTTTTAAAAATTCTAGATTTTCCAGAAGTTCTTTTGATGAATCTTCTGAATATAGAGAAAGAATTTTATCTTTGGCAAGTGGTCCTTGCCGCAGCTGTGTGATAATGTTATATTTCTTTGAATCGGCAAAAATAGTGAATAATTCCAGTGAATCCATCGAAGAAGGGCTATATGTTTCAAAAAAATCTCGGACTTCATTGATATAAATTTCTGTTAAATCAGACATTTCAGGAGAATCTTCTTCTTCTAAATCTATCACGCAATTGGGAGGTACACGCATAATCGAGACATCTTTTACCAAAAGTACATAAGAATCTTGTCCAATTGAATTAACAAACACAAATTTTTGTTCTTGTAATTCTTCTATGATTTTTTCAAAAGAATAATTGGGAAAAACCACTTCAAACCATTTCTGCAAATCTTCATTCGAAATAGGACCTTTGGATAGTTTTTTAATTACATTGAAGATCTCCTTTTTACTCATTATAGAAGCCCATTTTTCCTCTTCGGTTCGTTCCCTTAATTCTTCTACCCCAGTCCAATAAAGTTCTTTGAGCCAAAATCTGATATTAGAATTAAACTCTTTTATTTTCGGATAATCTGCTTCAGATACTTGAGTATCTTCAGTACTATAAAAAGCTTTAAAGAGATTTTTCTGAGTTTTCATTTTTTCAGCAAATTCTCGAGTGAATTCTTTAAAAATAGCTTCTTCCATTTGATTTGGAGTTTTATCAATAACAAAGGATACCATTAACATTTCTTTATTTCCACGAGCCCATTCACTGTTAATTTCAAAATAATAATTCATGGAAGCTAGCTTTCCAAATTTGTGTGTAAAATATCCCTCTTCGTAAATTTGATCCATGAATTCTGCCAGACGACTCTTTTCATCCTCTGTTAGAATATCTTCAGGGAAGCTGTAATACACAATGGGTCCAATTTTACGGTGGAAATAACTAATAGCGACTGATGCTTGCATATTGGTTGCTCGACTTGTTGTTCTTTAATACCTAGATCAAAGTATCTATATTAAATAATCTGGTGTTAACCTAAAAAATAATCGGTTAAATAGTTATTTGAAGAAAAAAGAAAAGGATATTATCGATCTCGCTTACCTTCGATAAATTCTTTCACCCATTGTTTGGCAATTACATCTGACGGGGGTTGAATATGAGGATGTTTAAATGAAAAAGAACTGATCGATTCTAAACGACCAGATATTTTACGATCTAGTGCTAATTTCATCACTCGAATAATATCACAAACCACTCCAGCGCTGTTTGGCGAATCCTCGACACGAAGTTTCATGTCTGCAATTAATGAAAGACCTCCAAAGGTTTCACCCTCAATGCGGATATAACAAATTTTCTTATCTCGTAAAAATGGTACATAGTCAGAAGGTCCAATTCGACAATCAATATCATATGGTAAAACACTGGTAACTGCACTCGTCTTAGACTTTCTCTTAGTCGTTAGCCTGCTCTCCATTTTCATATTTTCAAAATCAGTATTGCCTCCGATATTCAATTGATACGTGTTTTTTACAATTACTCCACGATCCAAGAAGAGTTTAGCCAAAACACGGTGAGAGATCGTGGCTCCAACTTGACTTTTTATATCATCGCCCGCGCATGGTAACCCCGCTTTTTCAAATTCTGCCACCCAATCTTTATCACCTTCTACATGTTCACTTACAATAAATTCTGGAATAGCATTAATAAATCCACAACCAGCATCTATTGCCGCTTGTGCATAAGCTCTTGAAGCATGATATGATCCTACAGGAAGAAAGTTTACCAAAATATCTGCTTTTGTATCTCGTAGGACTTGAGCAACGTCAACGGGTTCGATTTTTTGGGGATCGTAACGATGAAAACTTTCAACCATATGTGGTGCACATCCATCTAAAATTGGTCCAGGTTGCACAATTACATTTAGTTTGGGCATTTTTTCATGGGGAACAATTGGTTGAACAACATTAGGAGGTTCATATATTGCATCTGCAACATCCTTTCCAATTTTAAGAGCATTAATTTCAAAAGAAGCTACAAATTTGATATCACGGTAAAGATATCCTCCAACACTTGGATTCATCAAACCCTTGATATATGAGTCTACAGGACTGATATTTTTATAATATTCGGTTCCCATTACCAAAGCAGCTGCACAGTTTCCTAATCCCGCGAGGGCTACGCGTATTTCGCGCTTTTTATCTGTTCTTGGAGGAACAATGGAATCCCCTATAGTCATTTCGGATTTATCTGCAATTTCATCAATAAAATTTTGCTCATTCTCTTTCATTTATTGTACACCTAAATTCTAAAAAAATTTGCTGTAAACATTTATTTTGGGAATGTAAATTAAAGGTTCGCGTTTTATAGATCCTATAATAGGATCAAAATAGGAATATATACATATTTTCCTGATTTATTTCATATTTAATGTCGAATCAACGAGATTATAACCAAGTTGAAATGGTTCGCTTGAAATTGTATATTCCACTTGAAAAATATCATCAATGGATGCATTATTTGAAACAAAATCATCCTAATTCTCAATTTTTTACAAATTTTAGCAATTGGGTTCGCACAGCTTTAATTAAGCTTCCATCTCCAGGTGTATCTCCATTATTTCCCAAATCAATTGAAAATCTAAGTAATGATCATTCTGCCAGAAAAATGCTAGAAAAGGTGGTCTGGATAAAAAAATCAACTAAAATGTCATTATTGGAAAGGAAAGGTCATTTTTCTTTGAATAGTTACGTAATCCTCATTTTGGATATTCATACCTTTGGGATATCTTCATTTCAATCACTTATCTATCAAATCTTGCAACTTCAATCCCGAGTAAATGAAATTGAAGAAAAAGTGAGAATAATAGATGAAAAATTAGTTTTTTTTAAGGAATAGGCTCAGTGTGGGGCGACAATTTCATCTGCTTTGCATCATTTGTCATAGGTTCATCATTGCCCAGAAATTATTATTTAACAATATTCTTTGATACACTTTAGAAATTCGTATCCACGAGCTGATACTTTATAACTATCTTCTCCATGTTGTTCAATTAGTTTTAAATTCAAAAGAACAGGCATTCTTCCTGAGATACAAGCATGAGGAACACCCGACATCATTTGGATAGAATCACGATTTTCTGCTCCACGTGCAATTGCGATAAGCATTTGAATACCAAATTCACCCAAAATATATTTATAACTGCGTAATTCTTCCAAATCATAGGAAACATCTGTTGAAGTTCCATCCATAAAATCAACTGGTGGTATTATAAGTACCAAATTTTTGAAATACTCAAACAATTACAATGTTCAATAAAAAAAAAAATTATCCATTTTCGAAATGATCTTGAAAATGAATAAGTTCTCCTTCACAACGTTGAATATTTGAACTGCTTCTGAATTGATCAATCAATTCTTTGAATTTAATCCATTGAGAATGTTCATCTGATACTCCAATGTAATATTCTACAATATAAGAGGAGTTGCTTCTACTCAAACCTGTCGTATGAATAACAGAATAAGAATTTAATAGTTGAGAATGTTTTTTGTATTCTTTCATTCCTTCATTTGTAAATTTAAAATAGATTTTAACAACAGTGAAAAAATTCCCAGGATAGCAAGTAATCCGAGAAAGTTTTGGGTAAATAGCATAAACGCATAAAATAGAACTATATTCGCTATATAACCGCGGTAATTGGGGTGATTTTAGAAAATTATCATATTCTTCAACCGAAATCAAAAACCCTTCCGTGATCGGAGTCCTCTTTTGAAAAAACGGGTATCGATCTCGATTCATATATTATGATATTAAATTCTACCTTTAATTTTCTTAGCATTTATAAAAGAAAATTACTGATCATCTCTTTTAGGTGGAATTGTATTGAATATCTCACGCCAAATTTTAAGGGTTTTTTTTATTGTCCCTGAAGTTTTGCGAGTATGAAAAATCACAGGAATACGTTCTATCCTAGTTATGAAGGTCATACTTGTAATAAGTTCCCATTTTGAAACATTATCGCACCTAATTATCCCAATTCGATTAATTGGATCCCATCTAATCATCCATAGTCCAGCTTTAAAACAAATTTTCTGCCCAAAAAGTATTTGCATCTGATCCCATATTACTTTCATTATTTGTTCTTTAAAAATATGAATTGACACATTCTTAGGCAATGTAAATACTTCAAATAACACATATCTTTGGCGTATGGTTTTCATTTGGTAAGTTCCTATAATTTTGAATTTTTATTCACGATTTCAACCCCAGGTTGAATAAAAACCTTTAAATCTCGCTTAATAAATTGAAGTGCTTTCTGTTCTCCATTTTCGCGAAGAATCTTATTTACTTGAACCTCGGGAATGTTCAAAAGTGAAATCAATATTGCACCAATTTCCCGAGGACCTCGATAATATTGTAATGGAATCTTGGAAGGGTGCTCTCCAACTCCTAAAAGGTATGAATAAGTAAAAGGTTTAGCCTGTTTGAATAACTTATAGAGATTTCGTAAAATCCGAGTTCGCTTATTTCCGTAGCTTGTTATAAGTTCGTTTATGTGAAGATCTAGATAAACGCGATTCTGTTTTAAAAGTGACAATACACCTTTTGAAATATTTTTAAAATATTCCATGGATGGAAGTGTAATCAAGTCAACTCGGCCGTCACGCGCTGCAACTTCAAGAATTTCTTTATTAGTAGATTGAACTGCAATTAAACATCTTCTTCCTACCCACTGAGCAAGTTCTTGTTTAAGTCCTGAAACATTTTTTGGTTCCAAAGTCACACGTGGAAAAAGTAAAATAGGGGAAGAGGGAGTTTGATAAAATTTCAAACTGGAAATTTGAAGAGGGAGGGAGATTGCAGGTGGTTTTTTATGGAAATAGGTTGAATTGATCAAAATTTTATATTCCTTAGCATCTACAACATTTACAAATGTTCCTTGATAACCACACCTATATAAAAGTTGAAGATTTGCTTCAAAATCTGTTGGATCAGAACTCCATGCGAGAAAGCTATTGATAAACATAATTAACTGCCACTACTCTCCAAGAAAGATGTTGAATTTATGTAAATAATTTATAATATGTTGAGAATTTAAATGAGCTTTCGGATTTTTATTAAAAAAGGCGATTATAACTTGGAATACATCAGAATGAGATACTAACTGTAATCGCCCTAAAACTGCTTCTTGTTTATCCAACCGTAAAAATAATTTAAATTTGGAATCCAATCGAGACTCTAATTCTCTCAGTAATTGACGTTTGCTTTGTTCGCTTAGATGTTCACCAAGATAGGACATAAATTGTTTAATCAATTTTTGAGTTGTAATTCGTAGAACAAGAGGAGTTATGGATTGCCCATAAAAACCATGGCATTGATCAGCTTGAATTTCTAATTTATTATCTTCGCTTCCAGTTAGATTATCAAAGAAATGGAAAATTTTCTCTCTTGACTCCGTGGCATGTATAAAAGTTCGAATTTCAATTTGACGAATTTTTAATATTGGTTCTTGCGGATTATTATTTTTTGGATGAGTGTGACCCATTGAATGAATTCCGCCAGTTGGTAAATTGAGAGAAAAAATAAGTAAAATTAGAAAAAGAAAAATCTAATGAAGATTTCTATTTGCTCGTAAAGAGGGTCGAATTTTCTCGGTACCTCGTCCTTTACGATGTAAACCACGACTGTGCTTTCCTGCTGAAGTTAATCCGCGAAAAACACGGGAATGATTATTCGGATGTGTAATCCAGTTAATTTTACGATCGTTTTTGATTACTGGGTGGTTTGGATCCACCAAAATAACTTCAAAGAAATGACTTCTCCCATCAGATCCAATTTTATAAGAATTTAACACTTCTAAGTTGGTAAATTTCTTTGCAGTTCTTTCTTCAGCGATCCATTGCAAAGATTTTTTTGGGGTTATACGACGAACACCTAAATTCGCAGGTTTTCGACCCATTTTAGGTCGAATTTTGTGTAGCGTTCCACGACGAACTTTAGTAATCGCTACTATATAACCTTGTTTAGCACGATATCCCAATTCCCGAGCACGAGCAATATTGGTAGGATGCTCAACGCGCACAGTAGTTGGTCCTCGCCTAAGTTTTATCATCCGCTTCCAAAATTCAGATTGATAAGATTCATCGTGCTGCTTAAATGTTTGGGAAACATAACTATATCCGGATTTGACCATAATACGTTTCGACTCGAACTTGCTAATAAGTGTCACAAATCGACAAATATTAATAATTTTACGATTCTAGTAAAAAACCATTTTAGGCAAAAAATTTAATAGGCATCCTTACAAAACTCCCAAAATATCTACGGAAATTACTCAAATTTAAAAATATAAGAAAAAGAAAAGAGAAAATCAAAAAAATTCGGAATTAAAAAAGAAATTGATGAATAAAATCGTTATAATTCTGGAACATTTTTTGATAATTTTACAGGTTTCGAAGTATCCGGTGCCTTTCCATCTCCAATTGCCTGATAAATGGCAGTTCGGCGCGCTAATTCCGAAAAAACTTGGTAAACATTCATTGCATTTTCATAAAGCGCAATACTTTCATAAACAATTGGATTCCACATATGTAGTGGATGTGATGGGGGATAAAATAGATTTTCTTGTTTCAGAATTTCTTCTACTTCTCTTTTCTTCATAGTATCAGGTAAATCTTGTTTATTAACCATAACTAAAAGCGGAATGTCTGAAATTAATTTTCCTTCAGATACATTCTTTAATTCTTTTAATGCTTGAATGTTATCTTCCAATCTGCTACGTTGAGCATCAAACATTAAAATTACACCATCAGTTCCTGTAAAAATTTTTTTACGTAAAGGACTGAAACGAGCTTGGCCAGCAGTGGTATAAACATGGTAAAAAACCTTATTCTCCTTTTTAGATTGAAATATTCCCCGATCAAAGTAAAGAGTAGAACCACTCGCCATCGCAATTTTTGTCAAAGTTCCTGTAGGTTCGACTGCATCGTTATATTTCTCTTTACATAACCGATACAAACTATCGACGGCAGTAGTTTTTCCACTTCCAGCGCATCCCCAATAAAGTAACTTAACAAAAACTTCCCCATTTTTATACAATCGAACCATCGATTTTAAACCCCATTTGATAAAAAATTTACTAATAAATGATCAATCTTAATAATGTTATTTTTTTGTAACCTATAAAGTTTTTAGATCTTCAACCCTTAGAAGATTATCATGAACACAAATTATCCAAAACAAGGATATTGCATTCAATGTGGCGCAAAAATAAGTTGGAATCCCCAAAACCCATATTGTTCTTTATGTGGGACCACGTGTAATGCGTGTAATCGATTTTCTGGAACAGATAACATTGCAATGTATTGTCATATGTGCGGTGAAGCGGTATATGTGGAAGAAAAAAAACCAATTTGCGATGTTTGTTTAAAAAAATTATCCGATGATTGATTTCCCATTCATATACGGTATCAAAACATCTGGAACCCTAACTGTTCCATTTTCTTGCTGATAATTCTCTAAGATACAGCAAATGGTTCGTTCTGTGGCAATAGCTGTGCTATTTAATGTATGTGCAGTTTTAAAAGTTTCTTTATCTCCAAGTACTCCACTACGAATATTTAACTTTCGAGCTTGATAATCGGTACAATTTGAACAACTTACTAGTTCTCGAAATGTCTGACTAGCCGGAAAATAAGCTTCTAAATCATATTTCTTAGCCGCATTGTCATTAAGCTCTCCACTGGCAATACTTACGATCCGATATGGAAGATTTAAGCGTTTGTAAATTTCTTCGGCATTCGCAATTAATTCTTCATGCAAGTTCACAGAATCTTCTGGATTACAAATTACAAATTGCTCTACTTTTTCAAATTGATGAACACGGAATATTCCCAGGGTATCTTTACCATGTGAACCAGCTTCTCGTCGAAAACAAGTGGAAACTCCACAATATTTCATGGGAAATTTTCTTTCATCTAAAATTTCACCGCGATGTAATGCTGCTAAAGTTTGTTCACTAGTAGCAATTAGGAAAAGATCATCCCCCTCGATTTTATATAATTGTTCATCAAAATCATGGAGTTCCGCAGCTTCTGACATTACTTGTCTATTCATCATAAATGGTGTCCAAAAAGGAGTATATCCTTTTTCAACTAAAATATCTATTGCAAATCGGATAAGCGCAAGATTTAACAATACCAAATCTCCTTTTAAGTAATAAGCGCGTGATCCTGCAATTTTTGAGGCGCGATCTAATTCAACTCCGTCAATCTTGTCAACTAGATTAACATGATTTAATGGTACAAATGGAAAAGTAGTTGGAGATCCAAATTCTCTAATTATTTGGTCCCCACTCTCATCTTCCGCTATTGGAACATCTGGCATCAAAATATTTCCAACTTTATACCGATATTTATCTCGAAATTCGAGATATTCATCTACAAGAGGTTCTAATCGAGCAATTTCTTGTTTTACTTCTTTTGAACGAGTTTTCAATTCTTGTAATTTATCAAGATTATTTTTTCCTATGGATTTAAATGATTTTGATATTTGATTTCGTTTAGTTCTTAAATCTTGTAATTTTTGTAAGTTTTCACGCCATAATGTATCATATTTAATCACATTATCAACGTTTTCTGTGGTTCGAAATCTTTTTTTCTCTGATTCACGTATAATATCTGGAGTGTCTCGGAATAGTTTAATATCCAACATTCTTTACATTCAACTCAATTAATTTAATTTTTCGTATTTTTTCAACTTTTTTCATTAACCATAGTGTTTTTTAAAATTTCACCCAGAACTAATCGATCACTTAAAACCTTACGAATTTGGACTTTTTGAAAACTTCCAAGATATTCAGCTCCATTTACCACAGAAACTTTCGGTCCTCCTTCAAGTATCCATCCAATGGCATCTTTAGGATAATTCCGGTTCATTTCTGATATAAAAACTTTGAAATCTTTCCCAACTATTTGAATTTTTTTCGCTTGATTGAAATGGAGAACTACGCGCTTGATTTGCTTATACACTTTCATAAGTTCCTTTGGATGTGGTGAAATCTTTTTTGAAATTTTCCAAAATGGAGAACCAGGAAGTTCTTGGTATTTATATAAAGTAATTTTATCCACGTTAAGGACAACAAATCGTTTTATTAAATCTAATGTTTCTTGGGCAAATTTCGGTGTATCGCCCGGTAATGAATGAATAAAATAAACATGTACTCGAATACCTTTGGCTAAAGCGGATTTAACTACAGAGTATATCACTTCAGGGTGGCTGGGGCGTCCTAAAATGTCTGCAAATTCTGCCGAACCAGTTTCACACCCAATAGAAAAAATTGGAGATGGAATTTTACTTAAAATTGATAAAGCTCTGTCCGTACACAGCGAAGCTTTCACATTTTCAAAAAATAATTGCACTTCATGATTTTTTATTTTCGGATTTTGAAGTAAACCAGAAATAAGAGTCTCTAAAGCCCTATAATTGGGTTCGGGTTTATTTGGATCAATTAATTCACCTCTTATAGTCCTTTCTCTGTAAAAATCTAAGAGATCTGGCCCACCTAATACAATGCGTTTGGCTCCAATCTTAATTAAATAATTGAGTTCACCCAAAATTGCTGAAATATCCCGCGAAATTACGTTTCCAAATTGAGAAATAGTTGAACAGAATCCACATCCTGGGGGAATCCTTGCTGGACATGAAAGTTGAGTTGTGAAGGGGTAACCTCTGCAAATAGTACAAGAAACATCTTGGCATTGATTTTCTGAGAATAATGGAAGAGATGTTCTGCGATAATTGGAACACCCTCTTAAACATTCTACGTAGATCCGTGCATATGGAAAATCTTTATAATGGATTATTTTTTCAGGAAAACCGTTCCCTTCAATAAACCACTTCTTTACCATTTGATGAATTTCTAATCGATTGCTCACTAATGTCCTTTTATTTGTATTGTTTATAATTTGGTTTTTTTCAGCAATATAATAAGTTATGCCAGGAATTTTTGCTAACAGCAAACTTTTCCAATTATTAGAAGAAAACTTGGTAGAAATCATTTTATCTTCTTTTTCTCTTTCTTCTGCTTTTTCTGTCTTCTCTATTTCTCTCATTTCTTCTGATCTCGATGTTAATGCCTTTTTTAATATATCGCGATTTTGGTTAAAAAGATAAAAAAGTGCCAACTCTGCTTGCTTAATTACGCTAAAATCTACAGAAATTTGTTTTAATAAATTTTCATCGGAAGCTGCAGGGCCTCCAATAAAAGAAAGCCGAGAATCAGGGTTGGGATGAAATAACTTCCATTTTCTCAATATTTTTTTTACGATTGGAATATCCATAGTCATGGCGGAGAAACCGATAAGCAAATATCTAGCTAATATCTGTGTATCTTCTTGTAAAATATAATCACTTCTCACTATATCCCAAAGAATTTCATTATTACTAATTTTCTCCATCAAACCAGCTACAAATCGAGGACCTGACCCAATAAAATCTCGTGTGAACTCTCGAATACCTTTTCCTGCGGTTAGGCAATCAATAATTAGTCCTCGAATTTCCATGCCAAATAATAAAGAATAGAATCGTATAAAGATATTTTTTTTCAGCCATTGATTAATTTAACCTAGCAAAGGATCTGAACTTAATGGTTATTCCCGATTTAATAAAAAAAGATCTAATTATCACTACAGTAATTCTGATATACTTAACTCTTACGATTTTTATTCCCAAAATCCTCAAAGAGAAAAATATTATTTCAAAATACTCAGCAAGGAAAATTATACATAGTTTTTCGGGATTAGCTATTCTTATCACACCCTATTTAACTTATACCATAATTGCTGCTATAATTGCCCTCTTAATGACTTTTTTAACGCGGGAAAGTAAAGATAAAAGTAAGGCTAAACCTTTAAGAGAATTGTTTGCTGCAATCAGCGAAGAAGAAGAGTTAAAACTCGGATATCTTCAAGGTCCATTCGCTTATTGTCTTTCTATTACTGTTTTGATGTTTACATTTACTTTTTTTCCTTCAAAATTCTATTTTCCGATAAGTGCCATTTTAATTATGATGTTTGCAGACACTTCCGCTTCATTTATTGGAAGAAAATATGGAAAACATCATATTTATATCTCCTGGGTTGGAACAAAAAGAACGATTGAGGGAAGTGTTACCTTTTTTACGGTCGCTTTGGCTTGTTCTTTGATTTCCTTTTTCTTTTACGGTCGTTGGTTTGTGGGACATTCTTCTCCTCTTAATTTATCAGAAATTTTATTATATAGTTTTACAGTAAGTGTATTTTCTACAATATTAGAGTTAATTAGCCCTTCAAAATATGATGATTTGATTATACCTTTAGGATCGACGATATTTTTAGTAATATTAGCCCTAATTTGTCATATATGGTAATGAATTCACAATTTTTGTTATTTACTGCCAATTTTAAAATTAAAAAATTTTTAATTTTTTAATGACTTAGACTTCCATAACATAATGGAGATGAAAGTATGAACAGTGAAAATGAATCCAAAACACAAAAACAAAAATTTGTGTTCAATTGTACTAAATGTGGCACTTGTTGTGCCGATCGCGGTCCTATTCCCTTAGTTATGAGCGATTTGATTAGGTGGGCGAAAAATAAAGTAGTAGCAAACATGATGCCCTATTTGAAATTCATTAAAACTCCTCAAGGCACTGTAGATTTAGTATTGGGAAGGAAAGACTTAGATCCTTACGCCTTTTTAAAAAAGGATCAAAAAGATAAAAAGAAAGAGAAAGATGAAGCCCGTTCTTGTCCTTTTTATAATAAAGAAAAAAAGGAATGCCTAATTTATTCCAACCGACCTTTGAGCTGCCGTACTTATCCGTTAGAATATGATGGAAAGAAGTTCTTAGTAGTCAATACTGATACTTGTCCTGGAATTGGTAATGGAGAAATGACAAAAGAAGCAAAGTTAGAAATGCGCGACTTAGCTAAACAAATGAATAAAGAATTAACTGAAATGAGAATAGCTATGCCCATTCTATCCCAAGCATTTCAACCATTTATAATTCAAGAATTAATGGAAGCTCAACAGAAATTTATGAAAGAATTGGAAAAAATGCCACCAGAAGAACGCGAGCGAATTGAAAAAGAAATGATGAAACAACAAATGAAATAGAATAAATCATTTTCATATAATTTTCCAAGCCGCTTTGCGAAGACGATTCATCACAGCAAGCCCTGAAAAATCTTCTGTTATGCCTTCAATAATAATGAACTGAACTTGAAGATTATCTAGTTTTCGAAGCGCCCAGAAAATTTTCTGAGCAATATAGGCATATTTTGCTTTTTTCTCTTCTTGATTATTAATTAATTCATCATCAGAATAATGCGTTAAATCTATGAAAGAATCTCCCAATAAATCTAACTGCTGGGAATTTAAATGAATTTCATCGCTGGTATGAATATAACCTATTTTTCCTTGAATAGAGTATTCTTTGATTAAATCGTGTATATGAGTTTTCGGAATTACTTGTGAATTTTCTATTAAAATAACGCGCGCTTTAGGGGAATAATGCCGATATTTTAGTCCAGGTGTACTGGGGGGTTTTTTCTTTAATTCTTGGTTTTTATAATGTTTCTCATATATTTTTAAATTTGGAAGGTATTTTTTCAAATCTTCGTAGTTCACTCCACCAGGGCGTAAAATCAAGGGAGGATTACGATGGACATCTAAAACTGTTGATTCTACACCAACTGGACAGCTTCCTCCATCAATAATAAGAGGTATTTTTCCTTCAAAATCATTTTTTACATGTGCTGCAGTTGTAGGGCTTGGTCTACCTGATATATTAGCACTTGGGGCGGCAATTGGAATTTTAGAAAGAGAGATTAAGCGCAGTGCTATGGGATTCTGAGGCATTCTTACAGCAACTGTAGGTAATCCTGCAGTAACGCAATCCGGAATTTTCTTATTTCTTAAGAATAAAATTGTAAGTGGTCCTGGCCAGAAAACATTGCATAATTTACGAATTTCTTCGGGAATTTCCTTAACGATGGTTTCTAACATCTCCATTGACTCAATATGAACAATTAAGGGATTATCCAATGGTCTTCCTTTTGCAATATATATTTTATTAATTGCTTTCTCAGAAAGAGCAGATGCACCTAAACCATATACAGTCTCTGTTGGAAATGCTACAATCCCCTCATTTTGCAAAATCTCAACGGCTTCATGCAATTGGCGATTTTCAAAATGAGAAGGATCGATTGAAATAATTTTGGTGCTTATCTGACTTGAGTCCATCATTAGAATTAATTATTACACATTAGAATTAATTATTACGCATTATAAATACTTAGAAACAAATTAAAAATTACAAGTTTGTGGGAGAATTAATTAAATTAATTCCTAAAATGTTGGAAATAATCCAAACCACATAAAATAGAAGAAAACTGATAAAAACCTTGGTAATAAAAGTGGATGTTTTTATCTCAGAATTAATTTTTTGGAAAAATGCCGTAAAAAAACTAAAAACACCCAAAAAAATTAAAACCCATAATAGAATAACAACATAATGATCAATTCGACTTAGAAAATCAATCATCAAGTCCGTAAAATTCTCAAAAAGACCTAAAAAAACCCATATTTGAATATTATAATACGAATTCATCTACAGAATCTACTAATAAAAAACATAAAAAGATCTAATAAATTAAGGTTGCTAATTAGCAACAGTTAAAAATTATATTGTAGCAAGAATTTGATCTAATTTGTGTGAATCTTTTTCACGTAATTTTTCTATTTTTGAATAAATTTTATCAATTGACTCTATATCCTCAACAGATTTTACTCTTTGCCATACTTCTGATATTGTCTCTAGCTCAGGATAATTGGGTAAATAGTTATCTATGTATGCAATTTTTTCTTGAATACTCTTTTCTAATTTATCAGCCGCACGTTTCCGAACGCTAATAATTTTATCCCATTTTCCATCATCTCGTAATTCTTTTTCGTGTTTTTCCAAATACTCATCAATCATTTTTTCTACTAACACCGATTTACGATTTGATCGAACTTTATCAGGAGTATCATCAGCCAGGATATCTAAAATCTCGGAATATTTGGTAGTTAATGTAATCCAAATTTTCTGGGAATCTTTTTCTGAATTGCTGGATTGGGATTTGGATTTTTGAGTTCCTGGCATTCTTTCTTCTTTCCTATAATTTGTTAATTATTAATACGATAATAACCGAATTAAATCATATCAATACGATAATAACCGACATATTTATATATGCAACACACCTATATAAAGATAATGATTGAGTTGCTTATTAGTAGCTAATTGTTGCTAATAAGATACAAGTTAAAATTATTGATATTTTTGTCTATAATTTTAACATCAACTCATGAATTATTACAACAAGTGGATGTCATTATGGTAGATTTAGCAAAATTTGAGGATGGTATGATTTTTAGTCCATTACAAAAAGAATTGTTAGAAGTCTTAGAAAAAAATGGTCCAATGACCAGAGCTGAATTGGTTAAGCGTGTGAAATCTCCCCGAACAACAATTTATGATAATTTAATGCGCTTAAACAACTATAATTTAATTAAAAAATTCTCTCGACCGACCAACTCTCGAGGACGTCCCATGGTATTTTTCAAGTTAGTTGAGGAATAACCTTTTTTTATTTTTAAAATTCTTTATAAAATCTTATGTGAATCAGACAGAGATGTGATCATGGGCTACTTAAAATCCTTTCCTGAAAAAAGCAATTTTTCTGAAGAAATTAAAAGCTGCAGAAAAATTATTGAAAAAGCACCTTACAATTTTTATGACCATTTAATTAAGCCCATGCAGCAATCATTAATTGACAATTATCATTCTCTACGGAAATCTTATATTAAGAAAATAATGCAAAATGAATTTCGGTTCCACTTGAAAAATAGCTTACCTAAGTATTTTCAAGAAAATAGTTCCCGATAATGAGTATGATTTCCATTGGAAAATTTTTTTTAATTTAATTTTTGCTGAGATTTTATGAATGGGAAGCTAATAATATTTAAAAATAAGAAAGTAAGCTATTAATGGGGATTGAATTTTTCTATTTAATTAAATAATAATAAAATATTTTGAACTTTTTTATTTTCCAATGGAAATAGCTCTCTCATTATTAAAAAGCTGTGTTTAAGGTAAAAATTATTTCTTCAGTTTACTTTTTCGGTTTTAATAAAATTTTGGCTTTTTTTGTTAAATAAAATTGAGTTTTAGAAGAAAAACCTGAACATGCAGAGATAGATCTAAATGGACAACCTTCACAACCCATCCCACATTTTAGAAAATCAATATTGTTACTCTCTGATTTAGTAGTAGTTTTAATAAATCCTTGAATAAACAAGAAATCGATTAGTTTCCCTGCTTGTTCTTGTTTGATTTTAATATTTTTTGCAATAATTATTGGAGAAACAATACCATAATCTTGGATAATCTTGAGGGCAGCAATTTGGTTGGTTTTGTTTAATACTGTATTCATTTTTTTACCTTTTTTAGCATTTCGGAAAATTTCATAATATCATTTTGATTTCGAAATTGTTTGGCTGCATTTATTCGTTTCTTAATTATTTTTTGCAGTTTAATGATTATTTTTAATTTTTCTGTTTGATATTGATTTCCAGATTGAGAAAATTCTTTCTTAAATTCTTGTAATTTGTCTTGTAATTCCTTAATTTCCTGAACATCTTTCCCTCGCTTAGCATTGTATTTTTGCTTTCTGGTTTTTTTTTGTAAGATCATTGCAGCAGAAATATATTCTCTGTTTTTAATTTTCTTAGCAATTTTAAGAAGTTTTTGGCATTTTTTTTCAATTCTTTCGATATATTTTAAAACTTGTTCATTTTCTTCTTCTTTTAACATTTTTTCCATTTGTTCTTGAATTTGTATGATATTTTTTCTTAATTTTGAAAAGCTATCAGTTTGTAAATTAATCAGTTGCTCAAATTCTGCAAGTTGATTGATTTCTTTCCTTTCTTTTTTCAAAACTTTGTAATAGCGGTAGGTCAATAAAGATAACGTTATTAATGATATAATATTTAGTAGAAAGAATGTATTGCTATTATAATAGAATCGCCATGATGAAACTAATATTATTTGAAAAGCCAAATCAGCAATGATAAAAATCCCGAATTGTTGATATGTAAGAAGTATATTGGATACCTTTTTGTCAAAGAGTTTTAGAATTTCTTCAGGATAAAATAAAATAATCCCAATCGAAATGATAATCCCGAGTTGATAAATAGTTAGAATTATGTAATTTACTAAAATCTGAGGAATTTTGAATAATAATGAATTAAAAATTAGAAAGATGATAGTAATAATTGGAATACTAATAATTATGTTAAATTGTCGCTTGTAATCTTCGTCCTCAAAAACCTCATCTTTTTTCCGTTTGATAAGGTTAATAATACCAGAAATAATAGCATATAAAAATAAGAATATAAAATTAAAACCCCAAAAAAGCGCAATAAATGCGTGAATTCTTTTTTTTTTCATTATAAATCAACTTAAATAACTTAAAGGTGATAATCCAATTAAATTCATCCACATCCAAGAAAGCAAAGCAAGAACTTATAAGTACTTGGGATACCACATTTTATACAATGAGTTTAACTACATCGGACGAACTTCAAAAACAGCTGACTGTAATATTTGGATATACAGGTTTTCAGCAGATTGAGGCTGGAGAAATTAGAGGGATAGGAAAACTTTCCCGTCATCATTCTATTGGATTAATAAAAAACATTTTAGAATTTTTGAGCGGATTTAATGGAATGTTGCAAGAATTTGCAGGCTGTGAATTATTTTCCATAGAGTTTGAACTGTTAACTAATCAGCAACAAGCTAAAACTCGACTTTTACCCAAGTCTATGTTGTTTATTCCTGGATTCTATAAAGAAACAGTTTCCTTATTATTATTATTAGCTCCTCAATTAAGTTTATTAGATAATCAAAAACCAAAAAAAAGTATTAACCAAATCAGCCAACTACTTCATGAAATAGAAGAAGCGGTTGATATTCCTGAATTAAACCTAGAAAAACGACGATATATCATTCAAAAATTCTCTAGTCGATTTACTTCTAAAATTCAAGCAGAAGCAATAGAAGCAAATTGGAATAGAAAAATGGTAGGATTGAAAGAAGAAGAAAAAATAACCCCATATTTAAATATGAACTTAGAATTTATTCGTAATTGGAAAGAAAAAAAAGTGGAAATTCTTAACCCTAGATTTGGGTATCCTCGACTACGGTTATCCGAAAATCAGAAAGATGAATTCTCTAAATATTCTATTAATTCTAGTATTGCATATATTATAGCCCAACAATCATTTCTTCTCGGACACGATCTTCTTAGTGCAGCTAACACAGGAACCACAGATGATACACAAAAACAAATCCTTACGCTTATATTAAATATCTTTTTGAAAAACATTGAGAAACCTGATAAAATGGTTGATTTAGATTTATTCATTCACTTATGGGACAAATACCTAAAGAAAATCGAAGAATGGAAAGATATTTTTAGAGATAGATACCAAAAATATATTTCCTTAATAGTAAACAAATCTTTTGACGAAATTGAAAGCGATTACAATCGACGAAATAAATTTCTTGAGACTAATTTGCCCATAGATCTATTTATAAATAAAATGGGTAAAATCGTAATTCAAAATATAAAGGATAATCGTTATGATATTAAATCTTATCAAAAATTACGTTTAGGAGATTTCCAAGCACCATTTTTAGTAATATTGGAAAATCTGAATATTGTAATTAATAAAATAAAAAAAACCTACAAAGAATACATTCAAATATATTATTTTGATGAAATGGTTAATCGCTTAATGGAGGAATTAGAAAAAAATCTTTTATCTATAAAAAATGAATCAACGATATATATTGGAAAAAAAATTTTAGTGTATCTGAAAAATTATTTGCATATTCAATTTGGTTTAAAATTCAGACTTATTTCCGTGCGAAGTCAAGCCCATCTTTTGTTAGAATTTAAAAGACTTCTTAAGGATATGATTGAACCATTCATTCAAACATTTTCCATTAATATCAAAGATCTATTAGACTATTGTGAATTTTGTTTTAAATCAAATCCTGAATATAAATTATATATAACAAAATTGCATTCGTTTCAAGAAGAAATTGAGTTTATATGGGGTTTTATTCTGCGGAATTCTACTTTACAGAGATTTTTAAAAAAATTTCCTAATGATAAGGATTTTACTCCCCAAAACTTCGGAGAGGAATTTATTCAGTTTTTGACTAAACATAGAACAATTATCTATAATTTACAATGGCGTGAAGTATTTTTCACATATATCCGTGATTTTGTGATTCGATACCAAAATGAATATGAAATTTCTCTTGGAAATGGGGAAAAATGGCCAAAAAACAAAATTTTATCTATGTTTATGGAATATATCAGCAATAGAGTAAAAAAAGATACAAGTATTGATGGATTTATCGAGCCTATGAAAAATTATATTGACAAAATTGCTCTCTCAAATGTTCAATATAAGAATTTAGTTGAAATATATCATAAATATATCGAAGGCTTAGAAATTGTGAATGAATTCCCAGATTTTCTACGTCAAATTTTTTATATTTCCATTGAATCATTTATTAAATTTTCTTATTCATATCCTATTAAGAAAATCATTGGACCATTGCGATCAACAGAAGAAATATTGACTTATGATCTTCAGGACATGAAAGAAGATTTTAGAAAGGAGAAATCATTTTATGGCTTTATAGTTGAAGAAGAGATGAAATATTTCAGCTCCTTGCTGGCTTTTCCAAAGACTCTTCTTCTTAAATCTAGTGAACCTATTGCTTCATCTAATCTAAAAATTGATCATATCATCGATTTTCAAATTTTAAAGGAGAAATTTATCAAAGTATCAATTTCAACTAATTTTGATAAAATTTCACCCTTCCTTGGAGGTGAAAAAAATGTCTGATAGATCAGTAATTATTCCTTCTTCGACAGCAGAGGAAAGTGCTCAAAAATATTTTCAAACTATTCAATTGTTATTAACTAGGTTTAAAAGATCGTCAAATAGACATGAAATCTACAAGTTAACCGGTGAGAGGACTACATTATCAAACTTATTAGCTGGTGCTTGTGCGATACAATGTTTTCATTATCTTGGAATTCGAACACAATCCAAAGAAACAATGATCTCGCGAGAATCTCAAGAAAATCTCCAAGAAATTCAAGAAAAACAAGAATTATTTCATGAAATCTCTCTCTTATTCAACAATATGCTTGATAACGAATTAAACATTCTTCTATCTTTTAGCAATTTTGAATCTCAAATTCTTGAAAACCTACTAAATCAAGCTGGATTGCTTGATTACAAAATAAATTCTCATGAACGCGAACATGCCAGAGATTTTCTTTTTGAAACCCTCCAAATATATCCAGATATTATCTGGTTAGATATAATTGGAAAATATCTAGGCTTAACTACCACAATTAGAGTATCTATTTCACAAACAAGAGCCAAAATTAGACCCACTTCCATAGATTTGGAGAAAGAATTGATAAGTGAAACGGGACATGATAAATATATTGAGTTATCTACTGTTCAAATTCTTTATCATCGATTATTGAAAAATTATAATCTAAAATCTTTAAAAGAAATACGATTAAATCCAACTCTTTTAGAAAAAATTTTGACTGATATTCTAAAATTTCAAAAAGCTAACTTACCAGATACTAAAGAAGAACTTTACCAATATTTGATTGGTCTTAGATTTAGAATTGCATTTTTCAAGAAATTACAACAAGCTAACTCAACAAAAATTAAATTCGAAAGGTTAGAAAAAACACTCATAGAATGGATTATTCAGCAGTTAAAGGAAAAAGCAGTAAACAATATAGATAATTTTAGAATTTTTCTTGAAAAAATCTTGGAATTCAATCCTACACAATTAAAATCTCTCTTTTCTCAATATGGATTTAATGATTATCGCTTTTTTGGAGAAATCCAAACAATTAACGTCCAAGAATTTTTACAAGCCGCTTCTTTGAATCAGCTTACTAAGGAAGATTTTCTTCAATTTAATAAATATGTAGAAATTCTTGATAAAATACAAAAATTAGTGGATGAGATTCATCAAAAAAACCAACTTAAAGGAACTAAATCAATTACCAAAATATTACAGGAAAATGACGAATTTGAGTTAGGAATTTTGCAACAAGCTTGTGATTTCATAAATATTGATTTAAATTATCTGAAATCTATTTTTCTGAAAAAATTGATTATTTCTTCATCGATTCAGCCGAAATTTCCATTAAGTGGAGAAATTGAAAATTATGCACTTCTATTTGATATCGACCATATAAATTACCAGATCGCTGAAGATGTTTTCTTCAATTTATTTTCTAACATAATTATACAAATCGCTAGGATTTATGAAACTTATGTTAAAGTAAAGAAAGATAAAAGTATAATTCTATTAGGGCTTAAACGAATCTTTGATTCAACTGAAGAAGAAGATTGGATAAGAGTTAAAATTGAAGAACTAATTATTCAGCGTTTGATGCACCGACAGGAAGAATTGACTTTTATTTTT
Organism: uncultured archaeon; assembly: GCA_964426185.1. GTDB lineage: Archaea > Asgardarchaeota > Lokiarchaeia > Sigyniarchaeales > Promethearchaeaceae > Harpocratesius. The sequence continues at coordinate 27,213 of CAYRPF010000030.1, forward strand.
GATGCTCAAAATGATTGTTTTTTTGTCAATGCCTTTATTTTAGCGCGTTTTTTTGATTCAACTTTACAACGTGAACTAAAATCACTTAGTGAAGAACCCGCATTTTTCTATTCAGAAGTTGGGCAAATTCCATTGAAAAAAGCGCTCTTTTCCCCACATTCTTATGTAATTGCTTATGAAATCTTAGAACGCTTTAAATCTTCACGAATTTCAATCCGAAAAGAACGGGAAGAAATTTTGGAAAAAAAGAAGAAAAAAGATAAGAAAAAGAGAGAGAAAATCAGTAGTGAACAGCAATTAAACACTTTCAACTGGATTGAGAAAAAAATCACCAGTGCTTTAATCTCAGTTTCAGCAGTGTCTGTAAATCCTACATCCATTTATTGGACAGAGAAAGACAATCGACTCTCGCTAGAGAGTTTATTAATACATGCAAAATTAACTCACCGGAAAATTTGCAGTGAATGCGGAAAAGATACAACCACAAGTCTGTGCGAAGACCATCCGTCAAGTAGTATTGATGCAACTCCAATGGATTTAGTTTCTCAATATTATCATTTTGCTATTTCAAGAATTAAAGAATTATATCCATCCATGAAATATCCAAAATATGCAGAAATTTTCAAACAAGTGCAAGAGATGATGAATCAAACCATGTCTGCAAGGCTAAATCAACAAATTACCAGAGAATTATCAACAAGTGTACTTGATGGTGAATTGCGAGATGTAGCCGCTCAAATTGTTAAAAAAATTGGTAAAATTCTCGATAAAGCAATTTATAAGAAATTTAAAGAAAACCTTCGTAAAAAACGCACTTGATTTTTCTATTTATTATTTTTTCGTTTTTATTCAAATTTTTCAATGTTTCTGAAATTTTGGAATAAACATTCCAACATTTTCTTGATACTTCTTAAATTTTTGACCAAAAATTAGAATTAATCGTTCTTCTTCATATTTAGCTATTTTATAATAGGGATAGATACCAGTTACTAAAGATACAAGCCATAGATTTAATGTAATTAATGGTAATCCCACAAATCCTGTGATATAAAGAAAATATTCGGGATGTCGAATAATATTATAACCCCAAGTAGTTATTAATTTAGGAGAATCGTAATTTAAATATAAACCACGCGCTAAACGGCCAGAAGCAGCCAATATTAATCCTATAGTCATCAATATCATTCCAAAAATGCGAATTATATCAAAGATAAAGCTGTTTTGTGAAAAAGTTGAATAGATATTAGTATGCTTTATCAAAGCAATAATTGGAGTGATATAGATATAAAAAATAAATATAAAGGATGCAAAAATATAGAAAAAACCCTCCCAAATTTTTTCAAAAGGTGGACCAGGATAATGAATTCGCTTTTTTCGACAAAGCATTATAATATCCAAAGGGAAATGAGATAAAATATAAACACCATCATATGAAATTAAAAACACCGTAATTATCTTCCACCATAAAACCATATAACATCTATCGACTTTGAAGTTAAAAATTCATCTATAAAGGGGCTGCAGAACTTCAACCTTTAACCTTCAGTAACTAATAGTATTTATTGGTGTTGAAATATGCGAAAAAAAAATAAGTTTAGAAGACTTTCCATTTTGAGTATTTTTACATTTTTTGGGATTATTCTTTCAAGCTTTCTCTTGATTAATATCAATAATACAATTTTTTTAGATAATGGAATGAATAACTGGTCAAAAGAAAACATCTTAGAAGATGAATCTTTTATTCACGAACCTAAATTCCAATCCTTGCATTTATCACAATCTGAAGAGAGTAATTCGAATGAAGTTCCTTCATCAAGTTATGTTATCATTACTACAAATAATATTCGCTCGAATAGTCAAATATTAGATGACTTTGTGCAATTCAAGAACGCGTGTGGTTTTAAAGTAATTATTTTAACCGAAGATGATTTTGGGAACGATACTGGAAAAGCTCGAGCCATAAATATTCGAAATTGGTTAAAAAATAAATATCAAAGTGAAAATATCAAGTATGTTCTTTTAATCGGGGATCCTGATCCTGATAATGATGATATATCTGATGATAGTATAGGCGATATTCCAATGATGATGTGCTGGCCTCTGAATAATGGCACCGGAGATGATTATAGCTATGAAGAATCGCCTACTGATTACTTTTATGCAGATTTAACAGGTGATTGGGATTCTGATGGGGATAATTATTACGGGGAATTTGGGTACGGCCATTATGAGAATCCAGAAGATGCTGGGGTTGATTTCGCTGCTGAAGTAATGGTTGGGCGCATTCCAGTATATAATAACGATTATTCAACACTGGATTTCATTTTAAACAAAACGATTTATCACCACCAATCAACTGGGATGGAAAAATATCGAATTTTAGAACCAATGGCTATCTCGAACTATGATGATGAAGATGGCATTCCAGATTATGATCGAGTTGATGGACGAGATTTACCAGAAGCATTATGGAACAGCACCATTAGTCATCTAAATATAAATGACACTGTTTTATACGAGGCATCAGGTTTGAACCCTGTAGATGAGTCAGCTTTTCATTATTCTTTACCTCTAACCCGAAATAATGTAATCAACGAAATAAATTCAGGATATGGAGCAATTATTTGGTGGGGGCATGGAAGTGAAACTGGAGCATACCGAAAATACTGGGATGATTCTAAAGAAGATGGGGATGGAATTCCTGAAAAAGATGAAATGAATTGGTTAACTTTTCTTGAATCTAATGATTTATCTTCAATTGATTCCAATAATTCCGCATTTATTTTTCAAATTTCATGTAGTAATGGATACCCCGAAAATCCGAATAATTTAGGATATTCTCTTCTTGAATCTGGTGTGGGAATCTCAACAATATCGTCTTCTCGCGTTAGCTGGTATGGAACCGCGCCTTGGGAACCTGATTTTTATGAAAATTACACCGACAACGCGGGATTAGGTTATGCATATATGCACAATTTATTATATGAAAATATGTCAGCTGGCCAAGCATTAGCCGTTGCTAAGGAATTCGGAGGGGAAGATTGGGGAGGGCATAGTTGGATGAATAAAATGGATTTTAATCTTTACGGAGATCCTCATTTAAAATATTGGAGTTCTGCTGTTCCAGATATTCCTATTCTTCAATCACCCTTAAATGAAAGTATAATTTATTCTTCTGATGTAAAATTGACCATTAAGGTGGAAGATCTGGATAGTCCATTACTGAATGTCACCTTCTTTAATGCTTCTGATAATTCGATTATTGGTTGGGATTTAAACGTTCCCTCTGGTCAAAATGCAACTATTTGGTGGAAAAATCTTACAAAAAATACCACTTATCAATGGTATGCAATTGTTTCAGATGGACAGACTTTTCAAAAAAGCAGCAAATGGTCGTTCAAAATTGCTGGAAATATTACTCCAATTATATTGTCTGTGTCACCCATTAATGATCGTAGAGAGCAGGTAGATTTCGTGGAATTAGATATTGGAGTTTTTGATGAAGATCACGATAATCTGACTATTAGGTTTTATAACGCGGCTAGTGATAATCTTCTTGGGATATCAGATATAATTGGTGGTAACGGGTGTGCCACCTTTCTTTGGGACGATCTTTTATGGAATAGTCAATATTCATGGTATTTCACAGTAGAAGATGGGCATTATTTAGTAAATTCAAGCGTTTTTGTTTTTTATACTGATTATTTACCTGAAATCATGTCTGTTCCAACACCTAGCAATGGTGATGTTTTTGAAAATACCAAAGTTAGATTAGCATTAGATATTTTTGATGAAGATTTAAGTCCTTTGACTATATATTTTCATGATAATGTATCACATCAGCTATTAGGAGCAGTAAACCTAACTATGGGAAATGGAACGGCAGAATTTCTTTGGCAGGGTTTAACCTATAATACAAATTATAGTTGGTATGTTGAAGTTGATGATGGGATTGTAACTATTCAATCTGAAATTTGGTGGTTCCAAATTGGACCAGATCCTAACGTAGATACAAATTCCTATGAAAATGGCCGGATTTTAGAAATTGCAGCTTTTTCCCCCTTCTTTATTATTTTGAGTTTTAATCTCGGAGTGATAATAGTAGTGTATCACAAGTTGAAAAGAGATTAGATATTTTTTCGTGACATTTTTTTATTTTCCTTCTCATATTGTATTTTTAGCGAATATAATCAAGTATTCTACCAAGTCTTCTTAATCTTACATTTGTCTCTCCACGAAATCGGAAAATAGAATGAGTTGTATAGAAAAATAAGGGGTTCTCAGAAAGTTTAAATCGCGATCTACCGCTATAATACCCCATATCTATTGAATTTTGCAGTGCATTCTGCACACCAGAATCTTTAAATTCATGCTGAAAATATTCCGAATTATTGAATAGAACCATTAGATTGCATTTATAAGATGGTTTTCACCGCCTTATTCGAAAATCCCAATATCTAAATGGTAAAATTGAAGTGGAAAATTAAAAAATGGAAATTTATCTCTAAAGATGGGCACTACCCCTCAGGTTAAAATTTTTTTCTCAATTTTTTGTGCGAGAAAATTTTTAATAAACGTTCCTTTTGCAAAACTCGATAAGAATGGCCGATTTAAAAAATACGACCTATAGGTTCAAAGGAATTCTCGCGGGATTACTACTAATCATAGCCCCAATTATTGGAGTTTTACTCAGAATTCAAGGTTCCAATGGGTGGGTGATAGGAACAGTTGTTGCGGGTTTAAATATTATTATTTTCATAGGATTAGGCTTTTATCTCCGAAAAGATTTTATTCCCACTGAAGAAAAAGAATCCGAAAAAGGAGAAAAAGCATCATCTGGAAAAAAGAAAGGAGATAAAGAAGAAACCACCGCTTAATTAAATTTTCTTAAAATTTTTTCCCCCTCTTGTAAAAACGTTCAAAACCTTTCGCAATTTTCCTCCAATTAAGCGGGGGATCACCGTATTGAGATAATAATGGATTTATATCTTCAATTAATATATGAGGAGAATATAACCAAGCACTTTCTTTATTGAATGATAAGCATAAAATTCTAGGTAATTCCAAAATTTTTTCTAACATTAGACCATATGTCGCAACTTGTGGAAGTGACCTTAGAAAATAGCCTTCAGGTTTATAGTCTGCTATGATTAAGCACTCAGTTTCAGTATCCCACAATAATAGATCGATGTGCCCAGTCAAAGAATAAGAAAAATCACAAGATAGTTTATTGGACGAATCTATTTTAACTAGAAATTGCTCGAGAGAAGATTTTTTTCTGGTCCAGACTGGAACCTCGATTGAGAGTGCTCCATCATGTTGGAGAAGAATTGTTGACAGAATTTCCTCATGAGATGGCTTATAATCGGTGTACCCTTGAGCATAATAAGTTGTAAATGTCTTTTCTGTAATTGTGAGGATTGATAATAGAAAATCCTGGTTGTGGGTAAATTTATCATCTGAACCATGATTCGAATTTATCTGAAAATTGTCCTCAGAATTAAGATAAAATGGAAAAATTCGCTCAGTTTTGATAAGGTGGGTTGTTATCTTTTTTTGCGCTCCATGCGGTAAATTTTTAATACGAAATTTTGAACATCGCTGAATAAATGGGTTGTTGAATAAATCAATAGGAACATCTCTTGCAGCGATTATATCGAAATAGTTCGTAATTTTTCTTGCAATGTTCTGAGGCATTTGATTAATAATACTTTTCCGTTTTGCACATTTGAACACGTATTCAATCCCATTATGCAAAAATCGTACTTTCTTAATATTATCCAGGAGGCTTCACTACCTTTAATTTGTTTATCTTATATTCTAATTATTATAGGGAATACACAATATCTCTCCATTCTAAAGAAGGATCCCCATAACTTTTTATATATTCGATGACAACTGTGCGAATAATTTCAGGATCATAGACCCAAGCGCGTTCACGGCTAAAAGAAACGCATTTGATATTTGAGCAACCCAAAACTTGCTTCATTATTAATCCATATGTGGCTACTTGAGGGAGGGATGAAAGAAAATGATCTTCTGGCTTATAATCGGCCACAATTAGAGAGTGATCTTCCGGATCATACAAAATCAAATCAATATGTCCTGTAAACTGTTTATCTGCCATACAATTATATGGAGATGGTTTTATGGTTCGATTTTGAATTGAGTTCAAATCAGTAGTCCACACGGGAACTTCGGATGCCAGTGCTTGTGGATGTAATTCTATAATTTTTTGTAGAATTGGTTCATGTCTGGGGTTCTTCTCATTTAATTGAGTGAAAATATCATACCAAATATTAGCCATTTTTGGAAGCGCTTCAATCACATTAAACGTGGATTTTTTGAAATCACTATTAACTACAATTTGATTAACATATTGCTGCTTGACTAAACTCAAACTAATCTTTTTTTGGGCGTGAGGAACTAAATGTTTGATTCTAAATGAAGAACAGCGTAATCCGTCCTTATTATTGAATATTGAATCGGGAAAATCGGGTGATTGTGTAAAATGAATATATTGAAGCAATCGATGTCCAAATTTATCATAGATCACAGGGTTTTGAAATCGTTTTTCTACCCATAATAATTTGTATTCTAAGCCATGATGATAAAAACATACGTTTTGCAATCTAACTCAAGTATTAAAGGATCTTTTTTTATAAAAACCCATACGTTGAGACATTAATTCTTTCTTTGAATATACCCATACGTTGAGAAATGTAATGTAAAAGAAAAGGGAGAAGAAAAAAAAAGCAGAATAGAACAATTATTCTGCAGCACTAATATCAGCAGCAGTAACGCGCTTGCGTTTGTCTGCTTTGACTAATTTAATTGCAGCTTTGGTTTTTTCTTCAGCTGCTTTGGTCAAAACATCAATTAACAATTCTAAAGCATCTTCGGCCACTAAGGTCGCACCCTCATCTTTCATTAATCGTCGAATGGGGGCTTTAGCAATATAGGAAGCACGACTTACTGCTTTCTTTTTCTTTGGAGCTGGTTTCTTTGATTTTTTCTTAGCCATAATAATCACTTTTTTAAAAATTATATCCTCCGCGGATATATTGTAATAATAACGTTATCCTTATTTAAATGTTTTGGATAAATGCGACAATTGGGATGATCTCCTTACCCCAAACCTTGCAATCATAAATTTTTTTCCCACAAAAAATAAATGAAGGGGATCAAGAAAAAAATCTCTTGTCTCCTCTCTTCAAAATTTTTTCAGTTAAATTAAGATAACTCAATTTCGATCCCGGAATTTTTCCCACACTTTTTTTGAAAATTTTTTGTCGGGAAGGCATAATCATTATGTATTTTTTTCTAAATTGAGAATGTGCTAATAATTTCACTCAAAAATCTTGGAATTATTTTAAAAAAATTCACAACAACTTTAGCTAAAATTAACAATGAAAAAAAAAAATTATCACCATTAAAATGGGGATTTATTTTTTAGAGAAATTTAGATTCATCTATTTTAGGAAAATCTACCATAGCTTGTTTAATTTCATGATCTGGAAACTCGTAATCCACCATCTGGCCGTCATGATATACCTGATAGGCATGAGTATCAAAGTATCCATGTCCTGAAAAGTTGAAGAGGATGGTACATTTTTCTTTATTTTCTTGAGCTTCCAGTGCACGATCAATAGCCGCTGCAATAACATGATTAGTTTCTACAGCAGGTAAAATTCCTTCTGTTTTAGCCATTAGGATGCCCGCTTCAATGGTTTTGATTTGATGAACCATAACCGATTTCATAAGATTATG
>CAYRPF010000031.1:0-34392 GCA_964426185.1 uncultured archaeon
AATATTCTCACAAAAATAATAAATTGGACTGAAATCGATTTCCCAAAAAAAGTACATTTTCGTTGATATTATTTCTTGAAAATTGTGAATCAAGCAATATAATAGTTCTCATGGGTTATTCATGCAATACTGAACAAAAACGGAGCATTATCTCTGCAGAAAAGCCACAAAGTCTTTAAATATATGCAGTGTCAATAATTATATATGGCATTTTATCTGAAATTCATAGAACCTTAATCCCGAGGAAAATCAGATATAAAAAATATGCCCTAAAAAAGATATTGGTGAAGAAAATATGCCTATTGTAAATTTTAAGAACATCCCCGCCCAACCATGGGGTATTTTTGACGGTATTGACATAGAAAAATATATTATCGGGACATTTATCGCTCGATTGCCGAGAAAACAGAACGGGTTAACCTTAGCTCAATTTGCTGCCGTGGAACAATCTACAGGCACATGGATTAGAGTTCCTGCCGAAACAGAAGCTGTGAGAAAAGACCATATTGCCAAGGTCATCGGCTGTTATGAACTACCGAATTGGGAATATGAAATTCCTAAAAGCGTTGGTAGTGAAGAAGTCAAATATCGAGATTATGTTCTCCAAATTGCTTGGCCGAAAATAAACTTAATAAACCGAAAAGGAAATTTAAATTTCGCTCTGCTCTTTACTGCCGTTATAGGAAATATCTCCATGGGCGGTAAGTTGAAACTGTTGGATATTTGGTTTCCGAAAGATGTATTAGCAACTATGCCAGGACCTCGTTTTGGAATTGATGGAATCAGGGAATATCTCGGAGTTAAAGACCGCCCCTTGCTCAACAATATGATCAAACCTTGCACTGGCCATACCGCCGATGTTGCTGCAGACTTGTCCTATAAAGTTGCCCTTGGTGGAGTTGATGTGATAAAAGATGATGAATTAATTGCCGATCAGCAGTTCAACACCTTGGAAGAACGAGTCACCAAATGCATGGAGGCAATTGACAAAGCACGAGAAGAAACAGGTGAAAAGACCATATATATGATCAACGTCACCGACAACACCCCTCAGATATTTGAAAACATCGCCACAGTTCAATCTCACGGCGGAAACGGTATGCTAATCAACTATCTTCCTCAAGGACTACCCGTTGTCAAACAAATCGCCGAGGATCCTAGCGTCAAGATTCCAATTCAAATGCATATGGATTTCGCAGGTGTGTGGTATGAAGATCCATGGTCTGGAGTGACCAGCAAATTAACCCTCGGAAAATTACCGAGATTAGTCGGAGGAGATGTGATGGTTCTACCGGCACCATATGGAAAAGCCCCTGTAGTAGAAGAGCGTTTTATCCAAAACGTCATGGAATGCGTGCACCCGCTACCCCATATCAAACCCATGATGCCAATGCCTTCAGGCGGTATTACTCCTGGAATGGTTGAATACGCAATCAGAGATATTGGCTGGAATTGTATGTTGGGAGCAGGTGGCGGTATTCATGCTCATGAAATGGGTCCGACTGCGGGAGCGAAGGCGTTTCGTCAAGCGATTGATGCGGTGATGAATGGCGTTTCCGTGAAGAAGGCGGCTAAGGAGCACAAAGAATTGGGTGTTGCCATGGGAATGTGGGGAAATAAAAAAACAGGAATGTAATTTTTTTTTTCATTTATATTTATTTTTATCAACAAGCTCTATACTATTGAAATTTGAGATGAAAATCTTTTCTTGAATCCTTCTCTGCTCCAAAAATTAAAAATTGACTACGATTTTAAATTTTCCGAGTACGAAGGTGAATATTCCAAACAACGCATATTTACATATCTTAACGCTCTTTCTGAAGCCATTAAAGGATTCCCCAGTTGGGCATATGACGATATCTATCTCAAAACTCATAATTCAGGAGGGCATATTTATCATCAAATTAATGGATCTAATAAGGGCTTGGAAGGTGGTTCTCTTTTCGGTTTCATAAAAATTTCTTGCAAGCCATTCGCCGCTTGGCAATTTTTAATGTTTCTCATGAAGCAGGACTTTTCGACTTAGATAGGAAACAATGTATTAAGTTTCAACCAATGCCTTCTACAGCGAAAGAAAAGTACATTTTCATTCAGTCTCTAAGTAAGGCACGACAAATACCTCCGTGGGAACTGTTAAAAATTCCAAGAGTGGTAGAATATCAGAATTTTGCCTTTATAGATGGCTATACAACTGAAGAATTTCATGATCCTGCCTTTTAAAAAAACAATACTGAAGGCCCAATACATTTCGATTTAGCAGTATCAAGGATGGATAAGTTAATGTGAAAGCTCAATAACTTCGGAAAATTTCTTTATGTATGGATTCTTCCAAGTTAGAACTTGAAAAAAATTCACATTGGCACAATTCTCCAGCATATTCTTACACTTTAGCGTTGTTCACCTTTCTCATTTGGGGAACTTCCTTCACAGCAGGTAAATTTATATCCCCAGAACCTTTTTCTCCAATCATTGCGACGTTCTACCGAACCATTATTGGAGCATTAACAATTTTTATCATTCTTTTAATTAATGGACAATTAGGTCAATGGCTTCAATCATTTCGTAAATTTTTTCTACCCAATTTAATTATTGGGATGGGACTTTATAGTTTGGCTTTCTTTTTGGAATATTGGTCTTTAGGTCGAACAGAATCTTCCAATCAAGCAGTTCTCAGTAATACCATGATTTTTTGGGTAGTAATTATAAATACAATAGTTTACAAGCAAAAACCAACTCGGAATTTTCTGGTTGGCTTGGCAATAGCCATTATTGGAGTATTTTTGATTCTAATTTCTGATGAATTGAAGTTCAACAATGAAACTTTGCCAGGAGATCTGGGGACTTTAATGGCTTACTTCATTTGGGGCGCTTATAGTGCATTTACAGCTAAAATTAATGAAAAAACTAACCCGTTGTTTACTACCTTGTCAGTTTTTCTAACCGCACTTATTACTTTACTACCAATTTCCTTGATTTCAGGCGATTTAAGCGCAATTACTAAGTTGAATATAACAAATTGGGTAGCAATATTATATTTAGGCATATTTTGCGGTGGAATTGCCTTTTTTACCTACAATATTGCTCTTTCTAATAAAAGAATCTCTTCTGAATACATTGCTATTTTTTCACTTTTAAATCCAATAATCGGCACTATTTCAGGAATTTTATTATTGCATGAAATCCTTTACTTAAGAGAAGCTATTGGAATCGTTCTAATTTTAATTGCAATTATTGTTGCCAATCGAAATCCTCGATATCGGGAGTTACCCGTAGATGAACTTGAAGATTCATCAAAATTGAATACCTCATGATGCGCTAAAAAATGGGCTAATGAAGCTTCTTTATGGAAACTTTCTTTATTGAAAATGATGGTGAGAAATCATGTTTAACAATTATTCTCAAAATAATTATTACAATTCCTCAAATCAAGACCTTCCCAGCGCAGGTTATTATAGTCCACGCTCTTTTGAACGCGCTCGTGCAGGTTTAAAATCGCATTGGATTAGCTTTCTAACCGTAAATATATTCTTGTTTTTGATAAATGTGTTTACAGGATATGATTATCCATGGCATTTGTTTCCATTACTTTCTTGGGGAATTGGAATTTCAATACATAGCGCTGTAGTTAAAATTAGAGCAACTTATCCAATTCGAGCAGATCGAGAATTTCACGTTCATTTAGCGGTATTTTTAATTATTAACGGATTTTTATTCATTTTGAATATTTTGAGCGGTTTTTACTACCCATGGTTTATTTGGCCGATGTTTTCTTGGGGAATCGGTTTGAGCTGTCATGCATTTGCCTATCATGCTAAGAAACGCAAAATGAGTGGAAATCCAGTTTCAGGCTATTACGTATTGTGGTATCCTGGAGTAGTTTGCATCTTTTTAGCTGCAGTGGATCTTTTCACCGGTAATGGATTCGGTTGGTTTCTCTGGCCTTCGGTTCCAATAATGTTAATTGCATATATAGCAGTCGACAGACATGCCAATGCTGGTTATTATCGCAACATTAGGCATCAAAAAATGCCATTGGCTAATCAAACCACACAAGTTTCTTATCAAAGAGATTATCATCATCAGAATGAGTCCAATCAACGACTAATTAAATTCTGTCCCCGATGTGGGGAGCCAATTGAACCAGATTTCCTTTTTTGTGAGTACTGCGGACAAAAACTCCGCTGATTTTTTTTCTCAAATCCAGAAATTTTAATTTACTTCCTTTTTAATTATTCATATGATTGTTAAATCCTTAGATGATATTCCTCAAGAGCCAGTTACCATGTTTAGCTCTACGGAAACAAAAATCCAGTGGTTACGAAGACCTGAAGAGTCCACCCATTTTATGTTACGGAGATTTGTAATTGGTTCTAAGGGTCAAATAGGTATTCACTCACATCCCGAAGAGCATCAAATGTTCATACTTAAAGGTCCAATCGAGCTGTTAAACGGAGAAGGAAAAAAAACTACGGTTAATTCGCGTGAATTTGTTTATATGCCACCTAATGAGCTTCATGGTTATATTAATCCAAATGATTATGAAGTAGAATTTTTGTGTGGAATCTCCAAGCTAAGCTAAAATAAAGGAATTAAATAGATTTTTTAATCTCGCTTTTCTTTTTCCCATACTGTTGATTTCCATTTCCTTATGGTTGCAAAAAATTTTTGTATTAGGGGATGGTCCAAATCAGCACCGCGAATTTTGAATGTTGCTTCCCAAGCTTCTTCGACATTTCCAGGAAGTAGCAAAATTTCAAAATCTTCCTTAGTGTGAATAAAACGGAGATAACCATCCACAAGCTCTTCATTAATTATTCGAGAACCAAAGAACTTATTTATCTTGGCTGAAAATTCATAAAATTGACGCATGATTTCTAAACAGTTGGTTCTGTATCTTAGAACTAGATAATTTTCAAATGTTCCATATTCGTTGGTATGATTTGGTTTGTTTAACCACTCTGAAAAGAGAGATGAGATGGTAAGATTTTCTTGTAAGAATTCATCAAATAGAAAAACATACATGGAATACTGGCGCTCATAAATTTTTGCAAAAGCTTCTTTTGAAGGAAATTCAACATGAATACACGGTTTTCCATTGAAAAATTGAACGTTACATTGAGTTCCATATATTTTATAAAATCCCATTGCTATTTTATCGATTAATTCTTCTTCTGACAATTCCGTTTCTGTGGTAGATTGAATAGATATCTCTAAAAAAATATTCTCAGAGGAATTATCGGAACAATTCATTTTATTAATATATCAAACACGTATTTTTTTTTAAACTTATTTCTGGTTATTTCTTGATAGTAAATATTCTTAGGTATATTTCTTGATAGTAAATACATCATGGTATCCACAGTAATTATTCAAGTATACGTTATTTATGGATTCATTTTTCTGCTTTTTTTGTTTCTAGCAATAAAGTTGTTAATACGATCCAGAAATCGAATCTCTATCACACTTTCAATGGTATTTATCATACCTGCAATTGGAATTTTGTTTAATATACTCTACCGAACTATTGATGATTACTATTTTAATTTAATCGGAAACAAGCTAACGATTTATCTCTCAAGTTTAGCACTAATTAACATCTATTTCTTTGCTAAAATTATACAAAAGTCACAAGTTGGTTTTCCACTTTCCCGACAGATGACAATTTTTCTAATTTATGCTGCTTTACTTGCAGTTCTTTTTGTTATTCCAGATGGTGTCGAATTTGAATATGAAGGAGGAATTAAGGGAATCGAGGGATATAACAGCCGTTCTTTGGATCCTTTGGATTTGGGTGTACCTGTTTTCTCTACAGCCTTTTTTCTTTATGGAATAATCCTTTCTCAAACCGTGGTAATTGTTCTTATATTCAACGGAGTAAAACAATATAAAGAGATTGGAAAATCTAGTAAATTCGGTAAAAAATACATAATGGTTTTATCAGGTATGATATTGATGGATATAGTTATCGTGAGCAGTTATTTATTCAATTGGTTGAATAAACCCATTGGAAGGCAAATCAGTTTGTATTTAGGTATTTGCATTATTCCCGCAGCAATTTTGCTCTATTTAGGGTTGAAACAGGAGAAAAAAGAGTTATAATGAATGTAAGAAGGCTAAAAGTGCATAAATTGCACAACCTTTCCATAGAACGTCTTCGTCCACATCAAATTTAGGGTGATGATGTGGATATATAATTTTTTTTTTGGGATTTTGAATACCTAAGAAGAGAAAGACCCCATCCGTTTTTTGCTGATAAAAAGCAAAATCTTCACCACCCATACTTGGTTCTACTTCAGTAACGGCCCCAATATCTTGTAAGATTGGTTTTATTTTTTCACTAAGCGACTTTGAGTTCACAACAGGTGGATAAGAAACACCTAATAATTCAAAACTACTCTCACATCTCCAAGCTTTTGCATATAATTCACTTATTTCACGCATGCGGGATAATAGATTCTTTTGATCTTTTAAGTCAAAAGTTCGTAAAGTTCCTGAAAGAATTGCTGTGGATGGAATGATATTTCCAGCTTTACTACCGTGAAATTCAGGAGTAGTGATTAAAGCGGTATGTAGAGGATTAATTTCCCGGGTAATCAATTTTTGAAAAGCTTCATAAATTTCATGCACGACAATGGTTGGATCAATAGATAAATAGGGAAAAGCAGCATGTCCACCCTTTCCTTTGATTGTAATACGAAACATGTCGGCAGAAGCCATTAACAATCCAGGATTTAAACCAATAACTCCAGTATATATTGGAGACCACATGTGAATTCCAAAAACTTGATCCACATTATCTAAATGCCCTTCAGTCACGATTTTTTTGGCGCCACCACCACCTTCTTCACCTGGTTGAAAAATAATTTTCACAGTTCCATGGAGATGATTGCGGAATTTGGCGATGATCTGGGCTGCAGATAATAAGCAAGCCATATGAGCGTCATGTCCACAAGCATGCATTACTCCAGGATTCAAACTTTTAAACTCTAACTCATTTTCTTCATGAATTGCCAGTGCATCCATATCCGCCCTTAATGCGATGATAGGCCCCCCCTTTTCTCCAGAAATTTGGGTAATTACCCCTGTTCCTGCAGTTTTTTCTGGTTTATAACCCCATTTCTGGAGATTTTTCATAATATAGGCTTGAGTATCATGTTCTTGGAATAACAATTCGGGGTGTTGGTGCAAATAACGCCTCATGGCAACAATTTCGTTTTGTAAATTTCTACTTGCTGTAATTAGTTCCTTTTTTAGATGGTGAGGTTCCATAATTCATCAAATCATGTTTAATGGGTAGAGAATACTTGTAGAATATTTAGATTTTTCTTGAGATTACATTTTTATTTTTTACATTTAGAATAAAAAAAGTGAAAAAGGAGAATTCTAGCGATTTTTAGAAAATATAGAGCGATATTTTTAATAATCGGTAGAACTTTACTAATATTATTCACGATATTTAATAAATCGTAAAAGAAGTGAATCGATGCATGTCTGACTCTATAACGAAAATAGATTGGTCCAGTAAAAAAAGACAAGATTATATACAACACTTGAAATCTGAGAAATTTGATTTTGTAATTATTGGTGGAGGAATTACGGGAGCAGGTATAGCACGGGAAGCAGCACTAAGAGGATTAACAGTCGCACTTATTGATATGGAAGATTTCGCTTTTGGTACAAGTTCTCGTTCTTCTAAGCTCGCCCACGGAGGATTTCGTTATTTATCCCAAGGGGAATTTAAATTGGTACGGGAAAGCACTACTGAACGAAACTGGCTCCGCACTGATTTTTCGCACAACTGCCGACCCTTGAAAATGTTCATGTTGGGAGATAAAAAAACCGGTATTTCTCCCATAGAAGTTAAGATTGGAATTTCGTTATATGATTTTCTTTCAAATTTTGGTTCAAAATACAAACAATTTGACAAACATCGATTCTATTCTAAGGAAAAAGCCGCTTTAATTCAACCAAAAATGAGAATGGATAATCTCAAAATGTTGGGAGAATTTTACGACACTAATATTGATGACGCCCGTTTAACCCTTGAAACTATCAAAGAGGCTGTTTTTTTGGGTGGAACTATTGCTGTTAACTATTGTAAAGCGGAAGAGTTTGAACATGAAAATGGTAAAATAACCGCTCTAAAAGTCTATGATATTCTAGGTGATGAACACTTTACCATTAAAGGAAAACATTTTGTTAATGCAACTGGAATATGGACGGATGATTTACTCCCTTCTGGTCATCGACGAGTTATTCGACCTACTAAAGGAGTTCATGTAACTGTTCCAGTAGGACGAGTGGGAAACATCGATGGTCTTGGAGTAAAATCGATTGACGATGGACGAGTCTTCTTTATTTTAAATCGAGAAGATATTACGCTTATCGGAACCACTGATACTGATTATAAAGACAAACGTAACGGCCTACCCAACGAAGATTTTGCCAGTCCTTACTGCACTAAGGAGGACTGCGATTATTTGTTCCACACCGTGAATTATCTTTTTCCTGAAGCAAATTTGACCTATGATGATATTATTTCAACCTATGCTGGCATCCGTCCGCTGGTAATGGAGGAAGGAAAATCTGAAAGTGAGGTGTCCCGCAAACATGTTATTTTTGATACCGATGGTGGATTAACCACAATTTGCGGGGGAAAACTGACTACATACCGCAAAATGGCAGAAGATCTCCTTTACCATGTATTACAACAAGATTTAGATTTAAAGTCCCGAATTCCTAAAAAAATGAAGAAAAAGAACTACTCGCGCCGTCCATTTCTAATAAAATTAACCAAAGCAGATTGGGATGAATTTTTAAGCAAAACAGCGACCACACTCCCCGCGAAAATTCTTGATCACTTATTTATACAGTATGGAAAAGGTGCACAAGAGATTGTAATTACTGTGCAAAAATCTCCACAAAAAGGCGAACCGTTTTTAAACGGGCATCCTTTCATTCCTGCTGAAATTGAGTATATCCTTGCACATGAAAATGTGATTCATTTAATGGACGTTCTGCGTCGCCGGACCGAAATTTTCATGAAGGTGAAATATACTCGCCAAGAAGAAATTGCAGGTAAAATAGCAGATATAATGGGACGGATTTTAAACTGGGATGAATCTCAAAAAGCAGAAGAAATTGGACATTATATGGATTACATTAAAAACACTATTTGGAACTGGTAGAATTCACTAAATCAATAAAATAGGATCTTTTTTAAAAATAATTCATTTTGTTTAGGGATATACAAAACTAGCTAATCAGAATTTCTTTTAAATAATTAAGCTAATATTATTCTATTAATTTAGAAAAGGGGAGTTGTTCTTGCATAACGCAAATTTATTTAAAGCAGAAGATTTAATCCAAGCCAGAGAATCGCTTAATCGAGTCTCATTATTGAAAGAACAACGCATGATTGTTGATAATTTAGTTAGAGTTGCTTTGAAGTATATAGATATTGATGAATTGGCATTACGGGGATTTTTTCTGATGGCAATACAAGTATGGCAAAAAAAACGGATGATTCCCATTCGAGAAATTCGAACAATGATACCAGCTGCCCGAGAAAAATACGTAAGTGAAATGTTTGATGAATTAGAACGCATTTTACAAAAAATTTTAAAAGATAAATCCAATATTCCATTAATAAAACGAGCGGTAGAAGAATCCCGCCAGCATTATATCAAGCACTACGCTTCTCGCCCAATTCCTACCCAATAAATGCTATAGATTTACCATAGATTCAAATGGAATTGCGGTTTTTTCTATTTATGACTACCTTAAAATACTTTATAGTCGACGTTTTTGCGCAAAAAAAATTTACTGGTAATCCAGTTGCCGTTGTAGAAGTAGAAAAACCATTAGATGAATCTCTGATGTTAAAAATTGCACAAGAAATGAATTTCCGTGAAACAAGTTTTGTGTCAACTGAACCAAATGAAGCGGGACATTACAAATTACGAATTTTCACCCCAAAAAAAGAAGTTGCTTTCTCAGGTCATCCAACCTTAGGAACAGCTTATGTAATCAAACATTATTTATCGTACAACAAAGAAAACAACATCTCACTCCAGCTAAAATCAGGAATCACCTCGGTTCAATGTATAACTGTAAAAAAAAATGGCTCTGATTTTATTTCAAAGAAGAAATCTATATTATTATCAGATCAAAAACAACCCGAATTTGGACACATATTTGAACCGGTATTACTATCAAGAGTATTGGGGATTGAGCCAGCTGATATTGATTCTGAATATCCAATTCAAGAAGTCTTCAGTGGCCTCGGATTTATTATCGTTCCAATTAAAACGTTGAAAAAATTAAAAGAAATTAAGATCAACAGCGAGCGGTATAACTGGTTGGTTCAAAAAACTAAAGCCAAAGTTATTCAGGCTTTTTGCCATGAAACTGAAAATCCAGAACATAATATTCATACACGTGTGTTTGCGGATTATTATAAAATTCCAGAGGATGCTGCTTCGGGAAGTGGCGCAGGTTGTTTGGCTGCATATGTGGTCAAATACGACTATTTCAATCAATCAAACATCGAATTACTGGTGGAACAAGGTTATGAAATCGGGCGGCCTTCCTTAATTATTGCGAAAGCGAGTTTAAAAGACGATAGTTTGGATGTGAATATCGGAGGTCGGGTTATTCTTTCCGCCAAAGGTGAAATAATCATCTAATTATACAATAATGGATAGTGATAAATGTGATAATTCCTTCTCCAAAATCATGTAAAGTTCCAAAAATCTCTAAAGATGCTTTTATCGCTCCCACCGCTACAATTATTGGTGATGTAACTATTGAAGCGGGTGCAAACATATGGTATGGTGCAGTGCTACGAGGTGATATTTGCAATATTCACATAGGTAAAAACACCTCAATTCAAGATAACGCCGTGCTGCATTCCGACTATGATACAGAATGTTGGGTAGGTGACAACATCATCGTAGGGCATAAAGCTACCGTGCATGGTCCTTGTAGAGTAGGTAATAACTGCATGATCGGTATTGATTCTGTGGTTTTACAAGGCACGACCATCGGCGAAGGAACAATTGTTGCCGCGGGCGCCGTAGCTCGAAAACAGATCCCCGGTTTATCTTTAGTTGCTGGAGTTCCTGCCAAAAAAATCCGGGACATGCCACCAGATTTTCCCGAAACTGCCAAAAAAGATGCACTTCATTATGTTAAAACCGCCAGAAAATACATTGAACAAGGTTTTAATCACCCCGGCGTGGAAAAATATTGGTATGATGGATAATTTTGTGGTATTTGTTGAAGTTGGAAAGATTTTCTCATTTTTTATCTAAGTTTTTTACTCAATTTTTGGTTGATTGAGCAACTTGAATCAGAATTTTCCCAAAATGAGTTCCTTCCTCGAGTTTTTGTTCTGCTTCTCTTAATTGCTCCAAGGGAAAGATGGAATCAATTTGGGGAATTAATTTTTCATCAAAAATAAGCTGCATTACTTGGCGAAATTCTTGATTATTGCTCATAGTAGAGCCAATTAATGAAATTTGCTTCCAAAATAGATTCCTAATGTCAATTTCTACTTTAGGGCCGGTGGTAGCTCCGCAAGTTACCAATTTTCCTCCTTTATTCAAAAGTTTCACGCTTGTATTAAAAGTAGCTTTTCCTACACTATCGACTGCAATATCAATCCCTTGTTTATGAGTGATTTCTTTGTAAATATATTTACGATAATCTGGCGTTTCTTGGTAGTTTATCACAAAATCTGCTCCAATTTTCTTCACTTTTGCAACTTTTTCTGCAGAGCTAGTGGTGGCGATAACCTTGGCACCAAATATTTTGGCGATTTGAATTGCGGCAATGCTTACTCCCCCGCTGGCACCTTGAACCAATACGAAATCATTGGGTTGTACTTGAGCCTTTGATACCAACATTCGCCAAGCAGTTAAAAAAGTGAGAGGGGCGGCCGCTGCTTTTTCAAAGGATATATTATCTGGAATTTTCATAACATTCTGCTCCGGTATGCAAAAGAATTCCGCAAAAGTGCCATTGACATGTTCTCCTTTAATTACAAAGTGATTACAAAGACTTTGCTGCCCGTTCAAGCAGTATTCGCATTGTCCACATCCAATTCCTGGATTAATCAACACCCTATTTCCAATTTGAAGATTGTCAACATTACTTCCAATTTTCACAACTACCCCTGCTCCATCACTCCCCATGACATGGGGTAATTTTAAGGCTAAACCCGGCCAACCTCTTAAAACAAAGAGATCTAAATGGTTAACGGCAGCATATTCCGTCTTAATTAAGATTTCATGAGAACTTGGTGCAGGACTGGGTAGTTCTCCGATCTTAATTTGAGACAGGTCACCATGTTGAGCAAAGTATCCAGCATTCATTTTCATAAATTCAAATTGGGAGTAAAATATAAAAACACGATGTTTTTGTGGCGCTAACGAGATTCTTATTTCCTTTTTATTTATTAGGTAGTTGAAGCAAAATTTTTTGAACGCGTATTTTTTAGTTTAGATTACATATCGTTTGGAGCGTTAGGGAGTGAAAAGTTCAATATTCAAGATAGGAATACTGGGTGATGGTGGTGCGGGTAAAACTTCTTTACTTCGAGCCAGAAAAGATCGAGATTTCATAGAAGAGAGCAAAATCACAATTGGAGTTGATGTTGCCGTAATTCCATTTGAATTAACTCAAATTGATAAGCAAAATCCTACTTTTTTAGCTTTTGATCTCGGAGGACAAGAGCGTTTCCAATTTGTTCACGATTCATATTTGATAGGAGTTAAAGCTGCTATAATAGTGTATGATCTTACACGCTATCCTTCATTTTTATCTATCCCAAAATGGTACAATTTAATTTATCATGAAAATCCTATGATACCTGTTTTTGTTGTAGGGACAAAGAAAGATTTGGCAGATGAAGGAATAATAAAAAAAAGTGAAGAGAATTTCGAAGATTTAAGAAAAAATTTGCCGAACTCCCGTAATATTATTGCTCATTTCTGTATCTCCGCAAAAACCGGAGAAGGTGTTGACGAACTTTTTACTAAATGCGAAGAAACAATTCAATATTATTATTCTCTCGAAGATACAATCAATGTTCAAGTTGAGTAATTCTATTCAATACTAAGCGACAGCTTGTTGTTTCTGTTGACTAACCCCTTGTTCACCAATAGGGAGCCAAAAATTACAAATCTCACATTTTTCGACTGAAACCAATCTGTTAGGTCCGCATCGTATCCTATGGGTATGCATATCTCCTCCGCATCTGGGACAGATGGTATTATGTGGAACAAACATTTCGGTTTTTACATGCATTTTGGCCGGCAATTTAGTTGTTGATTTATCGATCGATTTGGTTCTCGATTTATCTGCCGGAATTTGGGCTTTTACGGCGGTTTTTTTAGCTATTTTTGAAGATGGCATTAATTTTTTAGACAGATTAGAACGCTTCTGCGCTAAATTTTTCTTCTTTCGAGATTTTATCCATCTACCTCTACTATCTCTTGGGAGCGATTTCCAATGCTCAGATTTTTTAGAATTTATCCGAGTGGTTTTACGGGCAGTTGTGGTTTTACGGGCTCCCATCTTTGTTTTCTCCATAGTTGATGGTGTTCACAATTTATTCTTCAATAATGTATTCTTTTTACTCCCTTAAAAAAAAATGGTAAGATCCTTTTTATTTTTTTTTTCAATGGAAATTAACGAAAAAGAGAGTAAGAGGTGTAAAATACAAAAACAGATATAAGAGAAAATATTGCGGGCGGAAGTAACATTTTGAGACTTTTCCAATAATTAGAATCAAAATATTTAATAGAATAAGCCAAACAAGGATGAAGAGGGGTTAACAGATATCCGGTAAAAATCGCCACATACAAGCTGACAAATTCTGCCATCGGCATGATATTTACTTGAAACTGCACTAAATATATTGGTATTAATAACGAGAAGGGCATTTGGTTTCTTCCAGTTGCAATTCCCAAGAAAAATCCCAGAACCATTAACAAGAAAAATGACATTTGAAGGCTGCCGATTTGCATAGGAACGCCCGAAGCATTAAAAACGTTCAAAAAATAAAATATTGCCCCGATTAATAAAGGAAATCTCCAAATTTTCATTTTTCCCATGATCGTTGGAAGAAGCGACAGTTCAAATTTAGTATAACTATAAATGAGTAAGATACTAAGGATTAAACCGATTATGGTGACAATTTCAGGATATTTCCAATTGAACACTAATCTACTAATAAGATCTAAAAGAGGAGCAAGCAGTAGAGGGATGAGATTTCGAGCAACCTTCTTAAAATCACGAGTATGATTATTTACCTTTTCCTGAACTGGACGAATTAAAAACCAGTATCCCGCCGCGCCCATTACTAAGAAAGGAGGAATTAAAAAGAGAACAGTTCTATATTGGTTTAGACCCGCGATTTCGGTGCATATTAAGATAACTTGCGAAAGCGGATAAATAAATACCAGAAGATGGCGAAACCAAACATTGATCGCAATTTTTTGCTCTGCTTTTAAAGAAGGATCGATTTGATCAACTAAAGGTGCCGACATCAAAGCCCCTCCAGCAACTGGAAGCAGACCAAATAGGGCGGGAGTCAGCATTAAGGCAATCTTATTTGAAATTTTCATTCTCTCAATTGTTTCCATCATTAAATTTGTCTGTTGCATCAATCCACCTAATAAAGGAATGAAAAACATGATTACTGCCAAGAGAATAACGGAAAAATCGAAAACTGTTGTTTGAAAAATTGACCATACATTAACTTGAGATAATAAGCCGAATACTGTAGTACCTATAAAAAGAATCAAGCTGAGATCATATTTGGAGAATATCAAAATGAAAACTATAATTCCTATGAAGCTAATCCAAGCTGGAGGGTAAGGAAAATTGAATAGCACACGTAATTCAATTTGCACTACTTTAAAAATGGGGGTTTTTTATTTCATTTAGATCAAAAAATGCCTAAACTTACCGTTCTTTACGAAAATCACAAAAACCCACAACAGCCGGATTTAACACCCGGCCATGGATTTAGTGCCTTCGTGGAATTTCAAGATTTACAAATACTTTTTGATACAGGCTGGGATGGGGATACACTGCTGAAAAATGCCCGTGCAGTAAATCTAAAAATCGAAGACTTGGATGCGTTGGTGATCTCACATCGACATTGGGATCATTCGGGTGGGATCATCCAAGTTCTTCAAAACTGGAACCCCAAACATATATATCTACCTTCGGATTACAGCCATATTCAACCCCGAGAATTCTTGCACTACGTACCAGAAGTCCAAGTTCACCGCGTGAAAGAATCAACCCCACTGACAGAAATTTCCCTCAAGATATTCTCCACAGGAACCCTCAAATCGGAAATAAATATTGGAGAACAAGCTCTAATCCTTCCATCAGAACGATTTTCTGGGAATTTAATGATTGTGGGATGTTTACACCCCGGACTTAAGGCATTTGTAAATCAAGCACAAAAATTCGGAAATGTTAAAGCATTCGTCGGGGGGATGCATGGATTTAAGGATCGAGATTATTTAGCGTCAACCACTATAAATTCTGTATTTGCAGGCCATTGCACCCAATATTATGAAGAATTGCAATCGATATCCCATATTGTATTTACTCCTCTTCAAGTTGGATTTCAGTTGGATTTCTAACCATTCCAAATAATTTTATACTTAACTGATAAATAACTAATTAACACACTAATTATTAATAGGATTCAAATAAGATGTCAAATCGAGTATTTAAGTGCCCCAAATGCAGTAATGAAGATCGTCGAAAGATTCAAGAAACCGAAGATAAATCTCAAAAACCTCTATATTATAGCATGCAAGGGAGTCCAGTTTATCCGAAGAAGCTCCATTGTGGAGTATGCGGATACGAATGGGCAAAAAATGGATAATCCCACTTTTTTTAATTCAAAGATTTTTTCATTATTTTATTCCTTTCATTTCTTCAATTTATTTCACTTATTTCTTGTATTTTCTATCGCAAAATTAATATCGTTAGGTTAAAGGATTAAAATATATCATGCCGAAAATCTATCATCTTCGCAGAAAAGAAAAAAAAATTACTGAAAATTCTGAAATTGAAAAGATCTTCCTTGACCAAAAAGTATTTACTTTGGCAATGTGCAAAAACAATATTCCATATTTAGTAACAATGGATTACGTTTGGGATTCTTCCGAAAAGTGCTTTTATTTTCATTGTGCGGCAGCGGGAAAGAAAATAGATATTCTTAACTCGAATTCAAATATTTGGGGGCAGATAGTGGAAGATCTTGGTTATATTCCAGGAGAATGTGATCATGCTTATCGTTCTGTGCATTTTGAAGGAAAAGTTGAATTTATTGATGAAATTGCAATTAAAAGAAAAGCTTTAGAATTGATGATTAAGAAATTTGAAAATGATCCTCAACCACTGTATGAACGCTTTCTTCAAGAAAAATCTCTAAAATCGGTAAAAATCGGAAAAATTTCACCAAAATATCTAACGGGAAAGAAATATCAAAAAACATCACCCAAATAATTCCTAAAAGTAATAAATTTAGCCACCTATTATAAAAACGAGTGTTAGTGAAAATGTTAAAGCTTAAGGAGATAGTTCCAAATTTTTTCTTGGTGCAAGGCCACAAAAATGGAAGATTTCCATTTTCCCATTCGATCTTACTTTTAAATGATAAAAAACACACGATGCTAATAGATACCGGCTGCGGCTTAGATTTTCTGCAAGATTTAATCCATAGATACCAAATTAAGCGGGTAATTAATTCGCACACTCATCCAGATCATACCGCGGGAAATTATCTATTCAATCGGAAAAATATACCAATTGTCGTTCCAACTGAAGCACTTCAAAGTGCAGGAAATTTAAATCTGTTAGCACAGCGCTTTGCAAGCCCCAGACTTCTTCAACGAGAATGGATTCACTTTGTCACATCTAACATGGGAATAAATCCTTATATAGTGAACCAAACGTATAATAAGGAGACAAATTTTGAATTTGGAGATTTTTCTATCCAACCAATTTATGCTCCCGGGCATACTGTCGACCACTACTGCTTTTTCGAGAAAAATTATAAGATATTAATCAGTTCTGATTACGATTTAACTCGGTTTGGACCTTGGTACGGCCATCTTGAATCAAGCATCGATCAAACACTTTCATCCTTAGAAAAAATAAAACTCTTTCATCCAGAAATATTTGTTTCCAGCCACTTGGGTATAGTTCAGGAAAATATAGAGTCTAAAATTGATCAGTTCGCAGAAGTAATAAACTCTCGTGATAAAAAGCTCTTGAAATTAATTGAAAAAACTTCGATTACTGAAGCAGATTTGGTGAAACAGAAGCCTTTTTATCAAACATATCCTTATGCGCCCAATTTGATGCAATATTGGGAATCTCAAATGATTACTAAGCACATAAAAAGATTAATTGTTAACAATAAAATAG
Source organism: uncultured archaeon (assembly GCA_964426185.1). GTDB lineage: Archaea > Asgardarchaeota > Lokiarchaeia > Sigyniarchaeales > Promethearchaeaceae > Harpocratesius. The sequence goes on from CAYRPF010000031.1 coordinate 17,467, forward strand.
AAAGGGATCCAAACGGGCTTCTTTCTTTAAAATAAATGCTTAAGAATCTTTTAAATAATATTGGATCAGCTCTTCAGGAGAAAATACTCCATCCTCAGTTATTACCGCTGTCACCAATTCCATTGGAGTTGCATCAAAAGCATAATCAATGCAGTGGACTCCTTTTGGTGTGATCGACTCTTGTGCAAACCCCATTACTTGTGCTACCTCAAACTGCCCATCTCGCTGCTCGATTTCCACATCCTTTTCTCTCTGTTCTAAGGCTAAAGTGCTGGTGGGAGCTGCCACGTAAAAGGGAATTGAATGATATTGGGCGGCAAGTGCCAGCATAAATGTGCCAATTTTATTAAAAACTGCATCCTTAACGATCCGATCGGCCCCAACAATCACTTTATCAATCTTTCCCAACCTCATCATCAAGCCTGCAGTGTTATCAGATTGAACTTTAACTGGAATTTGATCATATTGGAGTTCCCATGCGGTTAATCGCGCCCCTTGTAATCGCGGGCGTGTTTCATCGGCTATTACTTGAATTGTTTTTTTTTCTTCTTGAACCGCCCACCGAATTGGAGCTAAGGCGGTCCCATATTTAACTGTGGCCAGAGAACCGGCATTACAATGAGTAAGGACAGTATCATTATCTTTCAACAAGATGGCTCCATGTTTTCCTATGGCGCGATTTCGTTTAATATCTTCTTGCCACATTTCTTGCGCTTCGTGGAGCATAAGTTGATAGATTTCTTCTTTTTTTAATGAATTATTTTCATTGGAAGAAATGGTTGGATTTGAGAGAATACTTAGCATTCTATCTACTGCCCAAAAAAGATTTACCGCTGTAGGTCGAGTGGCTCGAAGCAATTCTGCAGCTTGCTTTAATGAATCTGTAAATTTGTCTAAATTAAAATTATGCCCTTCTTTTGCGGCCAAGACCATCCCAAATGCAGCCGCAACTCCAATTGCAGGGGCACCTCGGATATTCATAGTTTTAATAGCTTGCGCCATTTCAGAAACGGTTGAAATCGTTAAGAATTCCAATTTATGGGGAAGTTTGGTTTGATCAATCATTTTTACAGTCTGAGAAGAGTTTTCCCATTCAAGCGATGGCATCACCATACGATGTAATTACCGACACAGTTGAAAAATTTTTTTAACTCGCTCAAAATGATAGATTTTGGAATGTTAGAAAGAATAATAAAAATGAAGAAGAAAAAATAAGAAAAGTCTCAAAAGAATTATTCATCCTCAAGCATCGAATTAGTCATAACGCGTTTGAGATCATGAATCGAAAAAGGTTTCATCAAAACTTTATCCAAATTCGCTGCATGCTCATGTGAAATAAAAGTTCCTGATATTCCGATAATTCTCACAGCCGATGTTTTCTTAAGTTTTGTTAAAAAAGGTTGTACTTCTGGTTCTTGTTCATGGTCTGTGAACAAGTCCATTAAAATTAAATCGATTTGTTTTGTTTGAATTATCTCATCGGCCTCTTTAATGCTACAAGACACAAATATATTAGAATCCGGCATTACCTTTCTACATAATCGCTTTTCTGTATTCACTAAAGCGGGATCATCCAATATTAATATTGTCGGAGATTTTTCGCATTGCATTTCTGACACTTTTGAAAAACAGTCTATAATTTTATTAACATCAATCATAAATTTAAGCCCTTTGATATTATGATTTTTTTTTAATCATAGATATACCTCTTAAATCTTTAGCATAGTTATGGTGCTTCGTGAGATTTGTTGAGGGTGGGACCACAAATGGCAGAGTAATAATAATTGTTTGACTATGACATCGCGAGATATAAAATCAGACATTGGGCAAAGTGGGATGAAAGTTGGGATGTAAATCAACTATGGGAAAAGAAGAAAAAAAAAGTTAACATCTAATTTAAATTATCCGATGAAAACCGCTCTAATTGGAAAAATTTTAAGAATATTTCCTAAACTTCTAACTTAAATAATTAATCTTCCTCTCTGAATTAAATCAATAAGAAAAATTTCTGATAATAATGCACTTTCTACCATGAAATCCACATATTTTATTATAATATTTCCAATTTTACATTAATGATGAAAAAAAAACAAAATAACTTCATATCTTTCATATTCATGAAAAAAGGAAAATAATTATGAAAAACGAATTACTTACCATGCGGCAGTTTCTATTTTTACGTTGGTTGGCAAATAGAGCGCGATTGAAACGAAATTGTGCTTTGGATGGAACAGATATTCAATGTTTCAACTGTCTCAATAAAAATGAAAAATGTCACACAGGAGTCATTCCAGCCAGTTACTTTTCTAAAAAAATTAAACGTCAATATTTCGACTGTAAGCGCGTACTGGATTCGCTGAAAAATAAAGGTTTGATAGCTGAGCTTGAACTTTCTGGAAAATCATTTCATGTGTTCTATCGCATAACTCCAGAAGGATTGGCTTTTTTGGAAGAATTCGAAAAAAAAATGTGGCTCAATTAGTGGATTTTGCGGCTCTTTGTTTTCTATGTTGCCAAAAGTAAGGCCCATAATAACTGAACCACGCTTTTCCCATTTTAAAATAAGGAACTCGGGCAAATACGCCATGGTCTGCTACATAATCAATGAATGATCTTCCCATCTTATCTGTTTTTGCAAAAAGAGCATCGTGAACCCCGTCAAATTCTACCAACCGATAACCGTGTTTTTCACATAATTTTTTATCATATGCAGGATTTAAGGCAATCCAATGATTATTTAGATAAATTTCTACATAACCATGCCATAGAAGCTCTTCTCCGAACTTTTCAATCCATCTTTCGGAAAGTTGATGGTTTATTAAATCTACAAAATGTAATCTGGTTGGAATCCCACAAGCGCGTGTGAAGGAGGCTAAAAGAATCGCTTTTGCCACACAATGTCCATATCCTCGTTTTAGAGTATTTGATGCTTGTAAGAATTTTGGAGTAGAAATTTCATGGGTTACTCTGTATGAAATAATATCCCGCACAAAGTTAAACATTCGCTGTATCTTTTCAATTTGAGAATATTTTGAGGGTTCGGGAAGAATTTTCGATAGTGTTTGTTGGATCAAAGGATGAGAGTAATTCATAAAAAAGGTATTTCGCAGATATTTACTCATATGGGAAGTGGATAAATTTTCTTCAATCATAGAAATCAACTCGAAATTTGCTCTTATGTATTTTGTACTTGCGATTTTTCTTCTTTTACGTTTTGTTCTTTTGCTTTTTGTTTTTTTGCATTAGTATTTTACTTCTATTTCTCTATTTCTTGTTCTTTGTGAACCAATAAATTAAAAATTGAATGAATTTCTTCCAATGGAACTACTTGCTGATAACGACTCAGTCGATGTCTAAAAACTAAATTAATAGATTGGTGAAGATCTTGTTCAATTATTGTTTTTCGACCCATAAATGCTGCATGAGCCCTGGCACAACGAATAAATGTAATATCCGCCCGTTGGGAATATAACCCGGCTTTTAATACCAGTTTTGCAGTCAGTTCAAATAAATTATCAGGAATTTCAATAGAATTCAACATCTCTTTAGCTAAAATTATCCGATTACGTAATTCCTCATTCTGCCGCTCAAATTTAGCAGCAAATTCTTGGGGATTATCATTAAATTCTATAACGCGCTGAGTTATTTGGGCACGAATTTGAGGATCTGTAGGTGCTTGAATGGGAACTTCTAACCCTAGTCTATCGGAGATCTGAGGTCGTAAATCTCCTTCTTCAGGATTCATGCTACCAATTAGAACGAATTCTGATTTGTGTTTTAAGGAAATTCCTTCTCGTTCAATGATATTAATTCCTGACGCCGCAACGTCTAACAAGATATCAACTAAATGATCTTGTAGGAGGTTTATTTCATCAACATATAAGATTCCGCGATGTGCTTTGGCCAAAAGACCTGGTTGAATAGCACGTTTCCCTTCCTTGATGATTTTTTGGATATCCAAAGTCCCTATAATCATTTCCTCGGTAGCACCCAAAGGTAAATTTACTAAATTAATCGGTTTTTTAATAATGGTGTGATGTCCCTTTGTAGCCAAGCAATGCTCACACCAAGTGTTCTGATCTGTCTGTGGTTCTGCTACTTCGCATTGAAATTGACAGCCTTCATTGATTTTGATTTCAGGTAAGATATCTACCAGAGATCGAACTGCTGTGCTTTTTCCAGTTCCTTGTTGGCCGGTTAGTAAAACACCTCCAATTTTCGGATCAATTACATTCAAGATCAACGCGATCTTCATGCTTTCTTGTCCTAAAATCGCACTGAAGGGAAAACGTACTATTTCCATTTTCTATTTCTAAGAAAATGATCTACGATTTAAAGTTTTGGAAAAAATTCTGGATGATATTGGCTTGAAAATGCCCGAAATCCACTGAATCGCTCATTCTGTCAACAAAGGAAAAAATTTTGTTTCTGATCTTTTTAAATGTTTTTCATAACTATATACATATATATGAAAATCGCATTAATCGTTGATCCAGAACTATTGAGCTCTTATCAGAAATATCTGGAAAACCCTCCCGAAAACCCAGAATCAATTCATCCTTTTCAAACCCTAAAAGATGCCATTGAAGAATACGGCAACAAAACCCAATTCTTGACACCAAACGAACAATTGCTTTCCCAATTAATCGAAGGAAAATTTGATTTCATTGTAAATACAACTGATAAAGCATCTACCCGATTCAAGCCCGCACAGTATGTAGGTTTATTTGATCTTTCTCAAATACCATATTTAGGCTCACGTCTTGATGCTATTGGTATTTGTAAAAATAAAGCGCTGTTTAAATCGATCCTTCAATTAAATTATATTGCAACACCTAAATTTCAAATACTTAAAATACAAAGCGGGATTTTTCCAAAAATTGATCCCAAATTGAAATTTCCCTTAATTATTAAGATTTTCGCAGAAGGTATTCATGAACCGACGATACCTGATATTATTGTCCATGCTCCTAATGAAATCTATGGAGATCTCAAGAATTTGAGCAAAAAGCGGAAGTTTACTTATGCCTTGCTAGAAGAATACATTCCAGCACGAAAATTTTATTTACCCATCTTTGGCAATGATTTGAATGATGATATTCATTTTCTCCCTGCTATCGAATATATTTATCCTGATGATTGGACCATTGAGCAAAGAATTCATACAATAACAGAGGAAATGGAGTATAAATTCTTAGAAATTACAAATCCGATCGTAAAACGAGCCCGAAAAGTGGCTCACAAGGCCTATACATTCTGTCACTGTCGTGATTATGCCATGGCAGTTTTTCTCATTGATAGAGAAACAGATAATTTATTACTCCACGAAATTAATCCCATCACTAATTTATTACCAAATGGAAAAATGGCGTTGGCGGCAGAACATATTGGATTGTCGTACCGGGATATGATAAATGATTTGATCTTAACCGCATTAAAACGCTATGACTTGAAATTGAGGGGTAAATATGGAAAACGGGAAAAATTACTTCAAAAGGAACAAGAACAAATAGATCAACAGAAAGATATCTAAAAATCACACATTTCTGTATATTTTGCTAAGAATTGCTTTTTTTTAGTAAAATACAAAAATATTCCCGTAAAAAGTATTGTATGCAAGAAATTCCCCTAAACCCATCATATTCTGATCATAATTCAGAAATATATCCCTTAAAATCAACATCAAGGCTTGTAGGATTAGATTTTGGTAAGGGGTTTGGAATTCTCGCTATGATTTTGATCCATTCGATAATTCAACAAATTGCAGAATTTAATGGTGCATTATTTATTCCTACTTTTTCTTCAATTCCTTTGATCATATTAATAATCCTTGTTCCTCTTCTCTTACTTGCTTTATGGGGAACTGCTTTTACTACTTTTTCAGTTATAGGTATCACAAATCAACTGTTGAAGATTCCCGCACAGCAGACAAAAGAAAATTTAATGTACTTGGGAACCAGGATTATTAGTGGAATGATCATCTTATTAGTGAGGCGGATTGCAAGGCTTCTTATAAACTTCTTCCAAGATTGGTCAAATTTTACCTTGCATTGGCAAAATCTCTATAACATTGAAGCAGATACCATAGATGCCATTGTGTGGGCAGGAATTATAAGTGCTGTAGTTTTTTATATCGTGAAGAAGTTCATTAAGAATATCAAGCAGTATTATCATCACCTTTCGATTTTCTTTATTATACTCGCATATATCTGGCTATTTCTTGCCCCTTTGTTAATACAAATTACTAATCTTGTTATTGATTCTTGGGCTGATCAAAATTTCGTGCTGGGGGAATATATTTTGGGCAAGTTTGCGCGGGGGCGATTTAAACTATTCCAAACTCTTGCATTTGGATTTATGGGGATTAGTTTCGGACTTCTACTTCATTATAAGACACGCAAACGGATTTTATTGCGATATACATGGATTATAATGGGAATTTCGATTATAACTTCAGGAATTATGATTCTAATTGATCCTTCTGTTTTAACTCATTTTGCTGATAAAGATGTTCCATCTACGCTGCAAATTTTAAATTTAGGGGGATTATTTGGACTAATTACCATTTTTTTCACGCAATTTGATTATGTTTCAGTTGATGTTCAACATAATCGCACCAAAAAGAGTCGCTGGGTTATTCGATATGGCTTGATCTCTCTTACTGCTTTCACTTTTGATACAATCATTACCCGAATTCCTTTTCGATTAATGTGTTTAATTTTTGGACCTTCTGTAGATCACACAGTCGAAATTCCGTATTTAAGGTGGATGTGGTGGCAAATAATTCTATATGTTGCAGTGGTTTGGATTTTCTGGGAAATTATTTTACGGCTGTGGGAAAAAATTGGTTTTGTTGGAAGCCTTGATTGGTGGTTAATGTTCTTGATGAGAGTAATATTAAAGAAAGGAAACGGTAAAATTCCCATTCAAAAGATTCTCTATGGAAATACCTATGCCCAAAAAACTAAAGAAAAAAAGCCCGATAAAGAAAATTAACCGATTTTTAAAAAAGAAGCAATGTTCTAGCGCCAATCAAAATAGAAATGAGAGACATTGCTCGGAATCTCTAATTTTTTCAAATTGAATAAGTCAATTGACATTTTTTTCGCATAAAATATGAATTTTGCTTTTTTAAATGGCTTCGATTCAAAATAAGGAATATAAGGTGTTTGTAAACCAGCCCAACCTCTCTCTTTTGAAGTAATACATAGATACTCGGCTAAATCTTTGGCTTCTTTGGTGTTAAGTCGATAAATATGAACCAAATCAAGCCATCCGAATGGTATTGATTTTCCAAATCCGGCCAAATTCATCTTCCATGCTAAAATAAATCCCTTGATTACACCTTTAGGTTTTTCATAAACAACACAATTTACTCCTGGTTGATTCAGATACCACAAAAAATCATCGTGATCTCGTACCAAAGATACTTCATTTCGCTCAATATGATCTTGCATCATTTGAAACATCAGTTCACCATCATTGGGGTGATAAGGCCGAACATATGGGCATTTTTTGCGTGGAACTCCTTGAAACAGCCAAAAAGCAAGTTTTTCAAACCATTTTAAACGTACAACATTGGATATTCGTTTCACATCAAAACATCGAACAATAAATTGCCGAATTAAGGCAAATTTGACAATAGGAAGATCGGTTTCTCTTGCAACAGCCATAGAAGTATCTATTCCGTGTTGTTCCGGTTCATGAATACTAAATCCTCCATCAACATTCTTTTCAATTCCTATCTCGCGTAATTTTACTCCCATTTGAAAAGCAAGTCCCTTACGACGGTGTTTATGATGAACTGCTGCCCATGAAGGAACAACATAATTAAAAATTTTTCCTTTCATGTTTAATCGGCGAGGAATTGCACCTAAAAAGCCGACGACCTCATTTGTTGGTTTGTAAATAGCTCGAACAAAAAAATCGCGTGAGATAATTGGTGATCCAAACATGATGTTAAAAGTTTGCTCATCAAACTGAATTGTCCCTCCCATTTCCTCGGTAATTTCTTCGTTTAGAAACGATTCCGCAATAAGTTCGGCCAAAACTGGAAAATCAACTGGTGTTACCGTAAACCGTTCAATTTTATAATCTTCAATACTTTGCATGTATTAACACTTTCTTCCATAAAATAGGTCAAAGAAATTTTTATTTAATTAAAATTTTAGTAATACAGAAAGAATCAAGAGGGAAATTTCTATATAATTAAAATTTTGAAAAAGTTGGAAATTTTCAACATGATAAAATTTTGTTTTTTTTGAACATAGATTGTAATTCTTAGAGATATCTTTAAATAATTAAATTATATATATTAATTCTAGATCTTTCTGATAGATTAAAAATTTCATGAAAATGAAAATTAATCGTAAATCTATTTTGAAGGATATAAAATCAATTATTCCATAAAAATAAGATTAAGAATAATTCTGGAAGTGAAGAAAATTCCCAAATCTACCTTTATCTTGAAAATCAACACAGCATTGGCAGATACTCCGTTTTACGTCAAGATCGATCATGAAGAGATGTCAATCGACAGTATTTTTGCTGAAGCAATAACTGAACTGAAAAATGTTGGTAAACCTTTGCAATCACAGCAATTATCTGCATTGTATGAATCCCACCAAATATTTAATCAAGGAAAACAAATTGAGAAAGGACACCTATTTTCTGAATTGAATCGAAATGTCCAAGATTTAAACGGAAATCCCGTTGAAATTGCAGAATTGGATATGATAATGCACCATTCAGGTGGTTAGAAGTAATCATACCTATCAGTTATCTCGAAAATTTTTTGAAGAAAGAATTTTTTCTTTCTTTGTTATGGAAATTAATATTCCAGTAAATCGGGTTGTATATAGAATAGAAACGCGCCGAACTGTAATTCGTTGCTACAATCCGACAGATGCACCTTTGTTAGCACAATCAATTTCAGAAAGTTTGGAACATTTGAAACCCTGGATGCCATGGGTACACTCTGAACCTGAAAAAATAGAAATGAAGGTTAATCGACTCAGAAGAATGAGAGCATCATTCGATTTAAACAAAGAATTCATATTTGGCATTTTTACCCCAGATGAAAGGAGATTAATTGGTGGAACAGGTTTTCATCCTCGAAATGGTCCAAATTCTATTGAAATAGGTTATTGGATTAACATAAATTACATAAATCAAGGTTATGGAACAGAAATCACTGCTGCTTTGACTAAGATTGCTTTTGAAATCTATAACATTCATCTTGTAGAGATTCACTGTGATCCAAAGAACGTTGCGAGTGCAACCATACCAAAGAAATTAAACTTTCAGCATGAAGCCACTTTAAGGGATAGAGTTTTAAATGAACGCGGAGAACCCAGGGATGCCATGATTTGGTCAATTAATTTAGAAGAATATCAAAGAAGCCGCGCAAAAAATCTGGATATTAAAGCATTTAATGTATTGAGAGAGCAAATTTATTAGTTTCAACTAATACTACATAAATACCATGCCGAATAACTTTCAGAATTCGGCAAAATCACCACATTTTTAAAAATCTTATAAAAGTCTTCAGGAACTTGGCGAATGAAATTAAAATAATCACCATGTTCGATCCATTCAATAATTGAGACAAAAATATTTCTTTTGTTTGAATAATCGTGAAAAAGAACATATTTTTTAGTTAATCTGGCAGCTTCTTGATAGATTATTTCTCGTTCTTTGAGTTGAAAACCATGAATAACATTCGCACCAATCACTAAATCGAAAGAATTACTCTCAAAAGGAAAATAAGGGGTTAAAAGATCTACGTTTATAACCGACAAGTAATTGTTATTCGCCTTTTGTAGCATTCGATGAGAACTGTCAATTCCTATCACTTCAAAACCGAGTTCTTGAAAAGCAAGCCCAAAAGCTCCTGTGCCGCATCCCAAATCAAGAATTTTTGCCCCAGGTGAAAGTCCAAGTTTGTGCTTATATAATTTAAGGTATTTTCGATACGTTCTAAGCTGGGAATGAAAAAATAACTGATAAAAGGGCGCAATCAGATCAAACAACTTTTTGTGAAATAAATATCTCAATTTCATGACAATTCAAGTAAAATAAATTTAGTAGGACTTAAAAAAGAATGGTTTGAAAGAAATACTAAAGAAAAAGAGAAGAAAAAAGCATGAAAATTGAATAAATGCTAGAGCGATCTTAATTTATCCAACACTTTTTGAATAGATGAAGTGGATTTCTTAACCAACTTTACTTCTTCACCCACAAATTGCCTTTGATATTCGAATCTACGCTTTATCTGTTCAATATTTGCTTCAATTAACCGCTTCATACTGGGAGATATGGCTGAAATTTCAGCATCAAACACCAAAAAAGGAAAATTCTGATCGTAGAATATCGGTTTTAATATTGCCTGTGATGCCCGATATGGTAGACAAAACTGAGGCCCAATTAAAATCAGACCATCGTATATTCCATCTTCCAATATCTCTATTCCCTTTCCGACTGTTAGGACTCCTTCTCCGAAAATCTGGGGATTTAAGTATTTACCCGCATTTTTAACGATTCTGATTATGTCATTTGGAGGTGCGAATAAAAGATTGGTTTTAGCAAATCGTTTACGTAATTTATGGTCGATCTGTCTGGTATATTTGTAAACTAATTGGCTGGCATAGTACCCCGCATAAAAGTTTTTCCAAATACGATCTTTACCCTGAAATTTAGCCCGCATTTTATTAACATATTTAAATTTACTTGGTGGATTGATCAAACTTCCAAATGGAATTCCATAGGCAAATAATTCAAATAGATCTGTTGATTTAACTAAAATACCTTGACTGGTATAAAACTTTTTCAATTCGTTTAAGAAGAAGGGGCTGAATCGGACAAAGAAATCTCCAGAGAGAATTACCTTAGGAACATCATAGGGTGATTTCTCAATCGGAATCGTGGCAATTTGATCAACCAATCGATCAACAAGCTCATCAAACTTGGATAATGAGTTATAATCCCGCAAAAATTCTTTCCAATATTTTTGAAGAAGTTTCAGACAATCAAGGCCGCCCACAACTTCTAAAGTGCTTTGAATATCGGTAATAATATCACCCAAAATCAATATTTTAGGAGCATTTTGGACAACTGTTGTCAATTTTGTCCCCATAAAATTGGTATTTTTGCCAAAATCAAAGAAAAATACATCGGAAATCTGGTTTTTCTTAAGAAAATCTTTGATATATTGCTCATAACTGAAAACCACACAAGGTTCTCCACCTCGAAGAATAAAATATCCAATTATTTCTCCCGGTTCACGCTGGCGAACTAAATGCAGTATATGACCGAGTACAACAGGCATAGGAACACATTCTTTTCCAGAACAATACTTCAATCCTTCAACGGGATAACTTAATTTAATATCTCCAGTGGATCCAACGTTATAACCCAAATTTTCGAGGAGCTTTTCGGCAATATCAGTATGATTGGGAGAAAAGGGAAAGAGATGAATTTTTACATTTGGACTAAAAATATCTACTTCTTCGCCAGAACTTCGTCTAATAAAGGTTTGGCCATTTTTATTCAGCACTTCGGCAATGCGGAATTCAAGGGTTTCTGGATCATGATGTTGCAGGCGGAAATTCTTAATAATTTCTAAAAAGGCTTCTACTCGGGTTTGTGTACCGGCATCAGCCATATGTGCATCTAATTCCATGAAAAGATATGGTTTATAGCCCATTTGAGTCCGAGCCCAATGTTGAATGAACGCATCAATAGTACAACTGAAATTATTGATATATAGCAAGAATAAATTATCATGCTGTTTAACCAGATTTACTGCCTCAGTAACATAGTTTGCAAAATACCACGGAGTTTCAGATTCTGATTGCGGTGTAAGAAAATCGAAAGGAATCACTTGAACGCCCATACTGGTCAATTTTTTAGGGATAGATTGAGAAGTTTCTTTGGGATAAATATTATAGCTCCTACCAACAACAATAATTCCAGTTTGACCCGATTCAATTATTTCTCGTAAGATTTTCTTACCTTTTTCCTGAATAATGGATTCAAACTTTTCTTGGGCATCTACTGCTTTATCATAAGCTAAACGGGCTTGTTCTTCGCTTACATGCAACTCTAACTTTGCCATCTCCACTAAAACATCTGTAGAAGAATAACCAGCACTGAAATCTAATTCCGGTGTTAGAAAAACAGTATGTTCAAAAATTTGTGGTATCATGTAGGGACCCGATTGGGTAATGGGACAAAAAGTTGAACTATACCATTTGTCAGCCTTTTTTAATCTAACAATATGCGGAGTAAAGATCAAATTAACGCCTTTTTTGACCAAATCCGAGACCGCTCCATGAAAAATCTGCATTGGATAGCACAAGGGTGCATTTGGGATTAAAGCAAAATCAGGATCAATATCGGATAAGATTGGTCTGTACCCCAACTCTTTAAAAAAGGTGGAAAATAACGGATAAACGCTATGTGTTAATAAAGCGCGAGGGATTCCAATAATTTTTTCTTTATATTCATAAAATTGGTCGTCAACCTTAGAATTTTCTTGTTCATCGGTTGATGAAAACATTAATTTTGTTCGATAGGAAACTAAATCTTCGCATTCTTCCGCTGATTGGCTTTGTCGCCATATGTGTTCATACCGGGTGCATTTTCCCCCAAAAGGAAATTTACGGTCTCCCACCTTATAACGTTCAATTTGACAGAAATTTTGGCAAGACTTGCATGTAAAGGATCCCAGATGCTCTAGAGGTGTGGCAATAAGTTGGTCCAAGGTGGTTCCTGGAGGCATGGCACTAATTTCGCCAGCAGCATATTTAGCTTCGCTAATCAATGCAATACCAAATGCCCCCATCAGTTCTGGAAAAGGAGGTATTACAATTTCTCGCCCAGTTACTTGAGCAAAGGCATTACCTACTGCCTTATTTTTTGCAACCCCGCCTTGAAGAAAGATTTTTTTTCCAATAGGACGAGTTCCCTTTACTTTGTTTAAGTAATTATTTACAATGGAATAAACTAAACCTGCAATGATTTCTGAGCGAGAATATCCTTCTTGCAGAGCAGTACGAATATCTGAATTGATAAATGCAGCACAATCTGCTTTAAATCGAACGGCTCTAGGTGATTCTAATGCAACATCTCCAATATCAAATACGGTAACACCTAAATCACATTTTGCACTTTCTTCTAAAAATGAACCCGTCCCTGCAGAACATGAAGCGTTCATTGCATAGTCTACTGGCACACCGTTAGCAAGGAACATATATTTCGCATCTTGACCTCCGATTTCAAAAATGGTATCCACTTCTGGATCAAAGAATGACGCACCTTCTGAATGTGCTGAAATTTCGTTATATACCGAAGATGTACCTAAATAAGCAGCAACCATTTGCCTTCCAGAACCGGTTACACCCACCAAGTGTATTGATACTGATCCTACTTGGGAGATAATTTCTTGAATGCACTTTCGAGTTGCTTCAATAGGATTACCATTAGTCCGACCGTAGTGTGAAGCTAGGATTTTTCGATCTTTTAGATGATATAATACAGCTTTAGTTGTGGTAGAACCAACATCAATTCCTAGGACATAAGGTTGCATTGGATCAAGTTTTTGGGAAATTTCTTTAGATAAAGTATTTGTGATACCTCTTGAAAGAGACATTTGTTTGACTAAATTGCTATATTCAGCGAGAGATGGTAAAATTGAAAATGTTTGATTAATTTTTACCATGGGTTTCGAGTTAATGGGCTTATCTTTTACTAATAAAGCAGTTCCATAAGCTTCAAAAACCGAAGAATAAAGATGATTGATAATTTCTGTTTCAGGAAGAGAATTGCGTAGTTGTTTTAATACAACACGATTTAGAGTAAGCCCCCCAACCACTAATAATTTTTGTACAGATACGCGTGATTGATGCACCATCGCAATCCCTTTATTTATCATATTGGAAATTAGGGAAGATAAAATATCTTCAATAGAGGCTTCACCCCGGTTTAGTTTATGAGTTACATCTGATTTACAATGCACAGAACATCTTGACGCTATCTGAATTTTTTTACCTTTATCCGCTAAATCAATAGCCTCTTCTAAGCTAAGATCCAAGCGTTCGATTTGCTGGAGAAAAAATTCACCCGAACCTGCTGCACACTTATCTTGAGATAAAATGTTGACTACATGACCTTTTTCATTCAAAATATAAAGAACAAAAGCTTCTCCACCCAATGAAAGAACGGCATCTATCTGTTCGGAAATTTCTTGAACGCCACGTTCAATGGCTTGTACTTCTGAGATCTCACCGAAAGTGCCTGAAATCTCAAAATATGAAGGAATGTGAGAATTGATTAATTGATTAGTTTCTAAAATTGAATTTAATACCACTTGAGGCTTGCCCAAATGAGCTTGTTTTTTACTGTGAATATATCCTTCTTTATCTATCCAAGCAACATTAACAGAAACTGCACCAATATTTATCCCAACGCAATTATACTCATCTCTCTTAATGATTAAATTCTGAGAGTGATCGGTTTCTCTTTGCATCTTATATAAATCTAGAAAAAATTCAATTTAAAGGAAATATGAAGAGGACTTCTAATCTACCTTCTAATCTACCTAAAAAAAAAATTAACTAGAATTATCACAATACACATTTTGGAAAACTCTATCAAATCGAGATAAGGCATCTTTCAAGATTTCAGGAGTATCAGCCATACTGGTATACAATCGACTACCTGCCAACGTAACCATTCCTTCTGCCATGTATGCAGCCCCAAATTCTTCCATAGCAGATTTCCGTTTCTTAATTTCCTTAAGTATTTTAAAGATTTTCAGATAATTCAATTTCAAGAACATAGTACCTACGGTTTCTAAATGACAAATAGAACCTTGATTATATGCAACAAAGGGTAATTCATATTTTTCTATTAATTTTTGAAGCCCTTTTGTCAAAGAATCTCCGGCTCTACCCGCTTTAACTGCAGCATCTGTTCGTTCAATTTCTTTAATGGCATAGTAGCCCGCGGCAGTGCTCAAGGGATTTGCAGATAATGTTCCTCCGACATATGCCCGTTTTTTACCACTTTCCACACCTGCAGCAAGATAACTAATTAAATCTCTCCGACCGCCAACACCACCGGCACCAGGATATCCCCCAGCAACGATCTTGCCGAAAACGGTTAAATCAGGCTTCACTTTGAAATAACCTTGTGCTCCGCCCATTCCTAACCGAAAAGCCGTCACCACTTCATCGAAAATCAATAAAGCATCATATTTATCGCATAATTCACGAGCTTGCTTGTTATATTCAAAATCAATCGGTCGAGTTCCACTTTCTGGTCCTACGGGTTCTAAAATTACCGCTGCAGTTCCACCATTTAATTTATTCAAGCGAAGTTGACGTTCCAGCGCATGAATATCATTTGGAAAAACTTCTTGGGTGTGTTTCGAATAAGATGATGGAATTCCATGGGCTTCAAATCGTCCTGTTCCCGGTAAATGAATGCCGTACACAAATTGATCACTCCAACCATGGTATGCACCTCCTAATTTAATGATTTTTTTCTTTTTAGTTGCTAATCGTGCAATTCTAACTACTGCCATATCAGATTCGGTCCCACTCCCTAACATCCGAAACATTTCCACAGCGGGCATGTGTTTATTGATTTCTTTCGCTAATTTTAGTTCATATTCATGAAATAATCCAGTAACCGGTCCACATTCATTAATAACTTCAATTACTTTTTCTCTAACTGGAGCATAATTACTACCTAGAAGTGTGGGACCTCCTGCTTGTAAGAAATCAATATACTGATTTCCATCAATATCATAAAGATATGGCCCTTCTGCTTTGGTAATTACCAAGGGAAAGGGGTAGTTAAATGCTAAATTATGTTGTACACCTCCTGGAATGTATTTTTTGGCTTTTTGAATTAAATTTTTAGATCTCGCGCATTTTTGTTCAAAATATTTCAAATATTGTGGCATCTTATCCTTTTTGATTTTATAAGGCGCAAGTTGCAACAATCGGCTCATTTTTGCATAAATTTCACGCGTATTAGGATATTCAGTTATAGCATAGCCCGGAATCATCGTCAATCATTAATACTGTAGGATATATAACAATATAAATTTATACTTCAAAACTTAATGGGAGACATTAGATAAATGGATCGTTTCACTTTCATATGAATCCCTAAATTACCCAGAAAAACTGAAGATGGATACCGTTCTGATGGGAATTCAATAGCTTATATCTCAAGAAACTAAATCTTCCAATTTATGGAAAATATGGAATACTGAAGCCCGTATGATGAGGACGCTGAACAAATTCTTAAAAAACAATTCCGACCTCCGTTAACTCTCTTTTTGATACAGAAAATGCTTCAAATTTAGTTTTTGGGGATTTGATTACGGAACATGGTGTTTCTGCTTTGAATGTGCTGGCTAAAAATCCCACCGTCTGGTATTTTGATTCAAAGGAAAAAGTGGATGAAAATAAACTTCTAAATCAATTTGCTGCTATGAATCTGGATAGGTTGACCTTTAAATCCCACAGTTTAGAGGAAGTGCGGAGAATTTTCTTCAATATGCTGAAATCAGATAAATCATCTAAAACCAATATCAAAGTATCGGGTTGGAAAAAACGTTGGAAACGCATTAAGGAAGGTAATTTCCTACAACTACTGGATTTCGGTGAAGAAAAACCCGAAAGTGCCAAAAAATCTGGTCCCAGTTCCACAAATGATTCTTTGCAAGAAGAGAATAAGGAAGGATATGATTCACCAAGATAATTCTTAATTGATTTATATGTTTTTTTTTGCTTCATCTCGTTGAATTCGGCAAATCAGTGAACATTGGGCATCTTTCGAGCCAAATCTCTTCAATTTTTTCCCAAAACATTATAAATGTAAAATCTATATATGATTTAACCACCAGTGATA
>CAYRPF010000032.1:0-8861 GCA_964426185.1 uncultured archaeon
ATCATGCACAAATCAAACAACGTTCTATTCAAATTTCGACTCGATCTTTATTAATATGAGCAATAATTATTATTGATGGGTCGTTGGAGAGGTCGTTGGAGAGGAGGTGTGATTTCAATTTTCAATTTTACAATGAAATTTAATAATTCAAAAAAATTTTCAAAATAATGCTTAGAGAGAGGGGAAAAGGTGAAGATCATACACGTGAGAGCCGGACTCCACGGATAAATGCCCAAACATCCAAAGCCACCGAAAATCGGTCTTGATTCAATGTTGAAATCCATGATAACAGTTGTAGAGGTGTTTTCCAAAATTTCTGAATATCTTCAGTGGATTCCATCTCTGTTTCCCCTACTGCATTTTCATCTACAACCATCTCAACCCAATATGATGTTTCATCAGATAATCCAGCACTTTTTGGAAATGGACCCATAATGTTCAAAATTTCGCCTGAATATCCGGTTTCCTCTTTTAATTCTCGAAAAGCAGCCTGAACAGGAGTTTCACCATTGTCGATTAAACCAGCGGGAAAGCTAATTTCAATTTTGTCAATGGTGAGCCGCGGTTGGCTGACAAAGAGAAAACGCCCATATTTTCGTGAACGGCATATTATAGTTACTACTCCATGAAATCGATTACGACATACATATTCCCAAGACTGTTGATTCTTGTTTTTGTCCAAATAACTTATTTCTTTTAGGCATAACCATTTTGTAGTAAATATTTCTTTCCGATTCAATACCTTCATTAGATTAAATTTTGGGTGAGGATACCTAAATGCTTTGAGCATTTAGAAATATATATTACATTCTTTTCAGAGAAAATTATTGTTCATATCGGTTATCTTAGTTTTTTGATCATTCTTTAATTTCTTTAAGTATTTTTTCTTTGTCAGCTGAAAGAAAATACTTAATTACAGGAATAACTACTATCGATTTCTCTTTTACTTCTTTACTTTCTTTACTTCCTTTACTTCCTTTACTTTGTTTACTTTGCTTACTTTGCTTACTTTGCTTACTATGCTTACTATGCTTACTTTGTTTACGATTATAACTCTTATTATGATTATTATCTGCTTGTGTTTGCGGAATCTTAATTATTTTATTTTCTTTCCAAGAAATAATATAGCCTTGGTCGATTTTAAATTGCTTCATAAATTTCATAAGTCCTTTTGTTTGAATTTTTCCAAATTTTACTTCAATAGGATATAATTCTTTATTATCACCAACTAAAATTGCATCTACTTCATTTTGCTGAGAATTTCGCCAAAAAAAGTCCACTCCTAATAGTTTTATAACCGCCCATTCAAATATCTTTGACTTAGAGAGAACATCATTTTTGAATACAAGATCAACTGACACAATGCTTGGATAATAACGCTTTAGTTTTCGCTCCACTTTTCGTAAATCACGGGAAAAATTGTATAATTTTTTAATTAAGAATGAATTTTCCAAATAGGTAAGGTATTGGGAAATTGTTTGGCGAGTTTTGCCTAAATCTACTGCTATTTTCGCAGGTTGAATAATTTGGCCAGGATTTTGATAAATTAACTTCAATAGGGTTTCTAAAAGAGAAATATCGCGAATATTATATGAATATGGAATTTCTTTGAAAAGAATTTTTTCCAAAAGGCTTTCTTCTAAATATTTTTTTATTATCTCTTGATCATGAATTCCTACAAGTTCGGGAAATCCTTGAGAACGAATAAATTCATTCCATAATCCTTTTAATTCATGCTGATACAAAGAAATTGGAGAAAAATCATCAAAATTCTTTCCTTTAAACTTGATAAATTCTCTAAATGTCAAAGTATCTATTCTGAATAAGAAAATTCGGCCGGCTAACGTTTCTTTTGATGATTTTTGAATAAATAATGATTCAGAACCAGATAAAATTATTTTTATATTTGGATAAAGATCATAATACGTTTTTATCTGGTTTTGCCAGTTTCTCATTTTTTGAATTTCATCAAGTACCAATAGAATTCTTTCGCTCTGATATTCAATATCTGTTAATTCTTCGAATTGGGCGAGAATTGTTTCCAATTCTTCGTTTTGAAATTCATCAAAAGAGAAATATAAAATATGTCTGTGCGAAAAACCACGAGAAATTTCATTTTGAATTATTTTCTTCATTATCATAGTTTTTCCTACGCGACGAAGACCAACAAGGGCAATAATTTGTTTTAAAGGAAGATATTTCTCAATTTTTGATAGTATTTCTCGATATTTGAAGTCTAAAATAAATTCGAAATGAGTTTTCCACCATGGATTTGCCCTAATCATATACTCTGAAATTTCTACCATTTTTTATATTCCCAACCATGTTATAGGTGATTAACATTATTTATAGTTTTGTGTTATTCATAATTAACATAAAATGAAGATTTGTTATCTTAGTGGATGAAAAATATTTTGATTTCTAAATTTTAAGAAGTTTCAAATCAATTCCTAATCGAATAAACTTTCCTAATTAAACCTAAAATTCCGAATGAAATGAAAATAAAGCTTCAATCTTTCTTAAAACAGAATTTTACTTGTTGAAACGGGAAAAAATCGCATTAAATTTATTTAAGTAAACTTAAATATTAAGTGAAATTAAAATTTTTAATAATGGATCAAGTTACTGATTTGCTTCAAAAATGGTTAGAAAATGTAATGCGATTATCCATGCAGAACTTCATTCTTTTTTCCAAAGAAAAAAATCTCTCCATGTCTCAAATAGGTGCTTTAATGTTTATTCACCGGCAATTTGAATGCGGAATATCTAATATAGGAGAAAAATTAGGAATTTCAAATGCAGCGGCCAGTCAAATGCTTGATAGATTGGTAAAATTGGGTTTAATCAGCAGGCAAGAGGATCCCAAAGATCGCCGGGGAAAAATTTTGACTTTAACCAGAAAAGGAAACCAAATTCTACAAGAATCCATAAAAATCCGTCAAAACTGGCAGAATGAACTCATGTGCTTATTAGATAATGAAGAGAAAAAAAAAATCAAAGAAGCTCTTAAAATCTTGATCCAGAAAACTAACGATTTTTTGCTTTCAAACAAAGAAAAATAAACAAAAAATCCAAATTTTGAACGAAGAGAGACCAACAAAAATGGTGCACTTAACTAAATATACAAAACCCTATCTACCGATGATTTTGCTTGCAGTAGTACTACTTTTTGCACAGGCAAATTTTGATCTAGCCCTCCCCGATTATTTTTCCCGTATCGTAAACGTGGGAATTCAGCAAAATGGGATAGAAGATGCAGTTCCAATTACAATTCGTGAAAGCCAAATGAATCGGACTTTTCTCTTTATGAGTGAAGAAAACAAATCGCTGATATTAAACACGTATGATCTAAAATCAAATGAATCTGATGATTTTTTAGATCTTGTGGATAAATTTCCTATACTTAGGAATGAAACTCTTTATATTCTTAATCAAGAAAAAGACAATGACACGGTTCATGAGCAAATAAATGAAGTATTATCGAGTGCTTTATTAGTTGTTTTTACCCTAGAACAGTTTCAATCAAATTCATCAGATTTTCAAAATTTAAATCAAAATTCCAACTTCTCCTTGGGATTTAATATGTCCATGATTCCACCAGGTATGGATCTTTTTAATTTTTTGAGTTTACTTCCACAAACGCAATTGTTGGAAATCAGAACCAGTATCAACCAACGTTTGCTTGCATTAGATGAAAACATGTTGACTCAAGCTGCTGTATTCGCAGTAAAGGCAGAATATGAACAAATTGGAATAAACACAGAGAAAATTCAATTGAATTATATCTTTCGTGTTGGAGGATTGATGCTTCTATTAACATTATTATCAGCTATTTGTACCATTATTGTTGGTTATTTATCAGCAAAAACCGCAGCAGGATTGGCAAAAGATTTAAGACACGATGTTTTCGAAAAGGTGGAGTATTTTGCAAATGCAGAATTTGACCGATTTTCAACAGCCTCCTTAATTACTCGAACTACTAATGATATTACTCAAATCCAATTAGTCGTAATTATGATCATACGTTTAGTAGTTTATGCACCCATCTTGGGAATAGGGGGAATTATTCGAGCTTTTTCCAAAGATGCTTCCATGTGGTGGATAATTGCCATTGCAGTTGGTTTTTTAATAAGTTTGATACTTATTATAATAAAAATTGCACTGCCCAAATTCAAAAGTATTCAGAACTTAGTGGATCGGCTCAATTTGGTAGCCAGAGAGAATTTATCTGGTATTATGGTAATTCGTGCCTTTAATATGCAAAAATTCGAAGAAAAACGCTTTGATAAAGCTAATGCTGATTTAACAGGAGTAAGTCTATATATTAACCGAGTTTTGGTGGTATTGATGCCAGTAATGATGTTTACCATGAATACTTTGGCTGCAACTATTATTTGGGTAGGATCTCATCGTGTAGCGGATGCAAATATGCAAATTGGTGATATGATGGCTTTTATGCAGTACGCAATCCAAATTGCCATGGCATTCTTAATGCTTTCCATGATGTTTATCCTTCTACCCCGAGCTTCGGTTTCAGCCAACAGAATTGCGGAAGTCCTGGCTGTTGATCCATCAATAAAAGATCCGTCACAACCAATAACATGGAATGAAAATTTTCAAGGTGTTGTAGAATTCGATAATGTTTCTTTCAAATATCCTGGTGGAGAAGCCAATGCTGTGGAAAATATTTCATTTACTGCCTATCCGGGAAAAACTACCGCCTTTATTGGAGCAACTGGTTCAGGAAAATCCACCTTGCTCAATTTGTTACTACGATTTTACGATGTATCTGAAGGTGCAATTCGAATTGATGGAATTGATATTCGAAATGTTTCTCAGCACGCACTACGTGAGAAAATTGGTTATGTCCCGCAAAAAAATGTGTTGTTTTCTGGGACAATTAAAAGTAATCTTCAATACGCCAACGCGAATGCTGATAACGAATTACTCACCCAAGCCATCCAAATCGCCCAAGCTGAAGAATTTGTAGAACAACTCCCGGAAAAATTGGAATATCCCATAGCACAAGGCGGTCAAAATGTTTCTGGTGGGCAGAAGCAACGATTGGCTATTGCTCGAGCCTTAGTTAAACAGGCACCGATTAATATTTTGGATGATAGCTCTTCTGCTTTAGATTTTAAAACCGACGCCGCCTTACGACAATCTTTACGAGAAGAAATGAAAAATACAACCCTTTTATTAGTAACGCAAAGAGTGGCAACAGTGATGAATGCCGATCAAATCATCGTGTTGGAAGATGGTTATTTAGTCGGAAAAGGAACACATCAAGAATTATTAGAAAAATGTGATGTCTATAAAGAGATCGCTTTATCGCAATTAGCTATGGAGGAATTACAATGATGCGCAATAATTCTAGTTCAAACTCCCCAAAAACGGGGAAATATTCTCAAAACGAAAGAAAAGGTCCGCCAGGAATCCGAAGTAGACAACATGCAATGATGATGGCAGGCGATAAACCTCGTAATTTTAAACAAACGATGGTCAATCTTGGTCAATATATGAAGGAATTTCGAGTTCAGATCATAATTGTTATTCTGTTTGCGGTTCTTTCGACTACTGCCAGTATTGTTGGACCTAAAATCTTAGGTAAAGCTACTACAACCTTGTTCGAAGGAATTATTGCAAAATTAAACGGAACAGGTTCAATTGACTTCAAATATATTTCTTTGATAATTTTAGGAACCATAGGATTATACGCAATTTCCATGCTTTTTGCTTATATACAAGGCTGGATTATGGCGAAAGTTTCCACTACTGTGTCCTATAATTTCCGTCGAGATATATCTCAGAAAATTAATCGGCTCCCCCTTAAATACTTTGATAATACCACGCAAGGCGAAGTTCTCTCACGGTTAACAAATGATGTAGATACTGTCAATCAAACCCTAAGTCAAAGCCTATCACAAATAATTACTTCCGTGGTAACTGTGATTGGTGTTTTAACCATGATGTTTACAATAAATTGGATAATGACCTTAGCTTCTTTGGTAATAATTCCCTTATCTATTATATTTATAGGATTTATTGTCAAAAAATCCCAAAAATATTTTAAAGAACAACAAGATCAATTGGGGCACGTAAACGGCCATGTAGAAGAAATGTATGGTGGACATGTGGTTGTTAAAGCATTTAACGGCGAAGAAAAAAGTATTCAGAAATTTAATATCCATAATAACGCACTGTACAACGTAGCATGGAAATCACAATTTTTGTCTGGATTGATGATGCCTATAATGCGTTTTATCAGCAATTTGGGTTATGTAGCTGTGGTGATTTTAGGAGGTTGGCTCGCGGGCACAGGTGCGGTAAGTGTAGGTGATATTCAAGCTTTTATTCAATACGTCCGATCTTTTACTCAACCAATGTCACAATTAGCTAATATTTCCAATGTTTTACAGCAGACTGCTGCTGCAGCCGAACGAGTTTTTGAATTTCTTGGAGAAGAAGAAGAAATTCCAGACAATCCAAATCCAACACCACTTCCCGAGGTAAAAGGAAATGTAGAATTTCAAAATGTTCATTTCGGTTATAAACCAGATAAGATCGTTATCAAAAATTTCTCCGCTAAGGCCCAACCAGGTCAAAAAGTGGCGATCGTAGGACCAACCGGTGCAGGAAAAACCACCATGGTAAAACTTTTGATGAGATTTTATGAACTCAACGACGGGGCCATATTAATAGAAAATCACAATATTACCGATTTTACCCGGCGTGATTTACGCTCAATCTTTGGAATGGTGCTTCAAGATACTTGGTTGTATAACGGAACAATACTCGAAAACATCCAGTATGGAAAACCTGACGCCAGTTATGAAGAAGTGATTGAAGCTGCCCAAGCCGCCCATGTTGATCATTTCGTGCACACCCTTCCCGGTGGTTATAACATGATGCTCAACGAAGAAACTACAAATATTTCTCAAGGGCAGAAACAACTACTCACAATTGCCAGGGCAATATTAGCCAATCCTAAGATTTTAATCCTAGATGAAGCCACATCCTCTGTAGATACTCGAACAGAAATTCTCATTCAAAAAGCAATGGATAAGTTGATGGAAAATCGTACCAGCTTTGTAATTGCACACCGATTGTCAACAATTCGAGATGCAGACTTGATTCTTGTAATGCGTGAGGGAGATATTGTGGAGCAAGGCACCCATAAAGAACTGTTACAAAAAGGTGGATTTTATGCTGAGATATACAATTCTCAATTCGAACATGTACCTTTATTAGCCACTCGAGAATAACCCTCCAATGAAAATTCAATTATTTTATTCCCTTTTTTCACACTTTTCTTCACTTTTCTTCACTTTTTTTGACTTTTTTTGACTTTTCTTCACTTGTTCCCAATTTTTCCCATTTTTCTTACTTTTATTCAAAATTTTCCCTTTCTCTTTTAACGCTTTTTAAATCACACTTCTCATCAAGATTTAGAAATTTTTAATAGAAATTTTTAATATATTACAGCAATGGCTCACTTATATCTGGCAGATAAATATCAAATACGAAAGCAATCTATTCAAAAACTTTCTGGCAAAGCTAAAACCAAAGATAAACAAACAGTAAGAGACAAAAAAGCTGAACAAAGCTGGGGAGATACCATGGGCGGCATTCTAAAATTCATTAAGTGGGTTGACCGATACAAAATTTATCAAATCGCAAAATATCGCCCATTATCTGCTCTGAATGGATGGGGACATTTACTTGGAAGTCTAGTTTTTGGAACGTCTTATAAAATTCGTCGTAGGATAATGACCAGTTTAAAGGCATTACATCCACAAGCTTCGCAAAAAACTCTTGAACTAATGCTGAAAACTCATGTAAAGTACATGGGAATGTTTTTGATGGACATCATGTTCAGAATGCCCTTCATCTGCGATTATCCTGAAGGGACACAAGTAAAGGAACTTAAATACTTAAATTTTGAACGATTAGATGAAGCACTTCAAAAAGGAAAGGGTGTAATCATTCTAATTCTCCACATCGGGCAACACTTCCATAATCCCGGCGGAATTTTTCTTCATCCCAAGAAATACCCAATGTCCGTTGTTGCCAGTGTAAAAAACCTTCCTATGTATGAATTTAATAATCGTCCTCATTTTGACAATCTCTATATTTACGCAAGTACCAAATTCGCCCATATTGCTCCACAATTACGAAAGAGACTAGAAAAAAATGAAATATTAGTAATGTATCACGATTATTCCGCCAAAACGCAGTTAAAAGTACCTTTTATTACGGGAAAATTGCCTTTTTTAATTAACACACCTCAAAGTTATATTCGATTGCATCGATTAACCGGAGCTGAAATTTTACCATTAATCACATTACCCGACGGTGTTTTTGGAAAATCTAAACTTTTCTTTATTGATAATTCCAGCATCAAAAATATCTCGCAGCAATTTTGGGATGCCCCTATGGAAGAATTTCACGGGAGAATGTCTACAGAAATCAACCGAATAATGTATCCTTGGGTGGTAAAATATGCGCCATGGTGGGAAGAATTAATGCGACTTGCGGGCATGCGGAGTAAAGACGAATTAAAGATTCCAGCAAACATTACACTGAAGGAATTTCTATCTCTTATCCAGGAAAAAATGCACGTGGTTATCGATGGAAGTTGGGAACCAGGTCGAAAAGATTCAGATTGGATGGAAAGCATCGATCAAACATTTCAGAAAATCTTTCAAAATTTGAAATCTCCCGAGGTTCTATTCAGAGAGCATAAATCAAGGATAAATTTAACATGCATGACCGGTCAACAAGAAATGCAAAAATTAACCCAAATCGCTAAACAAGAGTGTGAGAAAAAAGGGGAAAAAACCTCGGCTGGTTATCTTTCG
>CAYRPF010000032.1:8961-28331 GCA_964426185.1 uncultured archaeon
ATTTCCTTTTTGTTTTCATTTCCTTTTTGTTTTCGATTTTTCTTCTTTTAAGTGCAAAGCTATAATTTGTTCCTCGGTTAAATTTAAAGGTGATTCAAGTTGCTGCGGATTTTCGATAAAATTTTGCAGTATATCCAGTGTTTTACCCCAATAAATGCCGTCTGCAATTCTCTCGTCTAAATTGAAATTTAAATGGATAACACGATGTACTTCCACTTCTCCCGTTTCCTGATTCACGACAGTATCTCTGTGAATTTTGCCAATAACTGCAAATATGGAAGTTGTTCCCATCTCAAATAAATGGTGAAATATGGCGTGCATATTTAAACTGCCAAGATGAGCAAGATAAATGGTGGAAAACATTGGTAAATCCTTGGTAATTGAATTTATGGGGAGATTCATTTTATCCAATTTCCAAACCAATTTGATCAGTAATTTAATGAACCAGCGAGGCATAGAGCCGAAAAACTTTACATCTTTGGCATTTGGGTTTTCTCCTTGCCTAGCATTATAAACTTCTTCATGTAATCGATCGTGGATACTAAATAAGGTATCATTTGGCTGAAAATACAGGGTGGCGTTTACCTCTTCGCCGTCATCGGATTTTTCCCGCTTGACCACAAAGGAAATTTTAATTTGATTTCGTTGCCATAACCTACCACCAGAAACAAACCTATTTGCTCGAGGTCGCAAAAATAACGTTTGGGCAAGTGCAGTAAGAATTATATCAAATAAGGTGATTTTATCACTACGATTCACGTTTGTTTTCTCTAAATAATTTATAGCATTATCCACATCAATTTTCATTGGGAATAATGCAAATGAATCATTTCTGCGAGGCATTATATGGAAAGCTAATTCTTGATACTTGCTAATTCCTTTAACTAAGGTGGCATCGGGTCTATGGGGAGCCATAGTGTTAATTAGTGATACTAGTTAATCAATTTTTTTTCTTTTTAAGAATGAGAGGCAAACCATCCAGAAATGCGATCGATGAGTGATTGCGGAGTGAAGGGTTTGTATAAAACCCCTAGATCATACTCATCCATTGGAGGTAATTTCTTGCCAGAATAACCTGTAATAAACAATACAGATTGATGTGGATTAATTTCTTTAATTTTATGATAAATCTCGATACCGTTCATTCCAGGTAAATTAATATCTAAAATTACCAATGAAAATTGATCTTTAAAATTTTTATACAACTGAAAGCCTTTAAAGCCATTGTCAGCCTCATAATATGAAGCATGATGAAGCTGAATGAATTTTTTTATCACCTTTCTGATATCGTTTTCATCTTCAATCAATAAAATCGTCAATTTTGATAAATTGTATATCCCTAATTTTCCAGTGTTTTTGCCCTTCTTTGGTTTTGAAAAGATTTTTTCTTTAACTGGCTTAATGAGAACTGGAAAAACAAGATTAAAGGTGGTTCCTTTTCCTTCTTCACTGGTAAATGAGATGTTACCACCTAAAGAACTAATGAAATTATGGACTATGGTTAATCCTAAGCCCGTTCCTTTCTGATCCTCTTTCTTGGTGGTAAAGAAAGGATCGTAGATTTTTTCTTGAATTTTTAAGGGAATTCCCTTTCCTGTATCTATTATGGAGATCTGGAAATCGTATTCAGAACTGAAGTGTAATTTTAAATAGTGCTGAATTTTAACTTTTTTTAGAATTTCAGAGAGAATTTGGTCATTAAGAAATTTTGGAATTAAAAAAGTTCTAATTATTATATTTCCTTCTCCAGAAATTGAATCTCGAGCATTAATTAGCAAGTTCATAAACATTTGGTTAAAATATGAAGGATCACCAATTAAATAAATCTCATCTGGAATATAATCAGTGGTCAATTTAATCCTTTTATCGATTAATTTTTCAAATGAAGTAAGCACTTCTGTTAAAAGGCTGTGGATATCAATGATTTGATATTCTACATCTTTTGCTTGAGAAAAGCTCAGTAATTGTTTATTAATATTTTTCGAGTTCTCGATTATTTTATTAATATTATCGATATAATCAATGGTTTCCAAAAATAAATCTGAAGTTTGTGCATTTAGAGTTTGTTTTGATTTTTCTTCAATATCCATCAAATTTAATTCAATCAGAGAAGTATATCCTTGAATTCCGCTCAGTAAATTGTTAAAATCGTGTGCAATACCGCCAGCAAGTGTTCCTAATGAGTTCAACTTTTGCTTTAGCATCAATCCTTCCATCAATTTTTGCTTTTCTTCGTTAGTTTTTTGAATTTGCTCTATTTTTTTCTTAATATTTTGTATCAATACTCCAATTACTATGGCTAAGATTATACCTACAATTAATATGGGAGTATTGTATATATATGAAACTTGTTTTATGAAATCAGTGTTCGGTCGGATTAAGATTTGAATTGGAATTTGGTATAGTTCGAAACTTTTTACCTTGACAAAATTATCCACTATGGTGAAATTCTCATTATAATTATATATAACCATATCTTGGCTTCTAAAAATCATGGAATAGTCTTGAATACCAAGTATACTCTCGTTGCTTTCAAATAATTGATGAAATAAAATCGTAAAATCAAAAACACCATTAATATATCCAGTGATATTTTCTTCAAAAATTAAAGGAAAATAACTGGTAAATCCATAACCACCTTGATAGAATGGTATAAGTTCAGAAAATCCCACATTGCCCGTAGATTCAGCATAAGCAAAAGCTTCATTAAATTCATCATTCGCCAGATATCGAATATTTTTTTGAAGAGCACCTAAATTAGTATCATATGGATAAATCCACTGGATTGTTCCATTCCAATCAATCCAATTAATAGCCAGAAAACCCGGATTAATTTCATAAAATTTAGGAATCAGGTTTAAGAATCGATTATAGCTATATAACAGGCTTTGGTTGTTGACGTTTACCCAAAGTTCTGTTAATAAATTGAGGGATTTAATACGGTTGTCCATTTCGGAAAAAATACTGTCTATAACATCGTTGGCAGCAGTTTCGGTTTGATCTTCTAAGTAAAATTGCCGTCTGCTGACATTATTGACCCATAACACGCCATCAAATAGAATAATCGCAGCTACCACCAAAATAACGCTGTATTTATCTATTTTTTTTTTCCAAATCATCAATTCTTTACCCCTAAGAAATTTCAATTTATAACATATATATATGTAAGGAATAGAAGAATTATCAGAATTTTTCCAAATTTCTCCAGATTTCTCCAGATTTTACCTGATTTTTTAAATTTTTCTGAATGTTCTGATTATTTTTGCAAATCATGATAGATCCAACAAGAAAATTAATCCATTAATATGGTATATTTTAATAATTTTTCACAAAGTATTACTTGTTCGCATAAATAAAGAATTATGCAGTTTATCGAACGCAATGATGCAATGTATATTTAAAGCGAAAAAAGTGAAAAATTTATGGCTGAAGTTGAAACGAATACCACCCCTGCAAAACCTGGGGGATTTAAGAAAAAACTAGAAACGTTTTTCAAAATCAATGAAAACCAAAGCTCCATTAAAACTGAAATTCTAGCTGGAATAACAAGCTTCATGACGATGGCTTATATCATCATTGTAAATCCAACTATATTATCTAACGAATATGGTGCTAACCAAGAATTCAGCGCAATCTTGTTCTCCACTGTAATTATCTCATTTTTAATGAGCGTAGTGATGGGATTCCTGTCGAATAATCCATACGCAGTAGCACCTGGAATGGGACTAAACGCATACATTTCTTTTTCATTGATTGGTGGTGGAACCTTTACATGGGAGCAAGCTATGGGTGCAATCATTATTGCTGGAGCACTTTTAACGATCATGTCTCTTACGCCGATTAGTAGCGGTGTTTTAAAGGCTATACCTAAGAATCTACGCTTTGGATTGGCTGCAGGAATTGGAGTATTTCTGGTTTTCATAGGTCTTCATGATTCAAATTTTATAGTTGCGAATGAAGCCACACTGGTTGCGATGAATACTTTTAATTTAGAGATGGGCTTATTTCTATTTGGGCTTTTATTTACCGCATTACTGATGATCAAAAAAGTTCCTGGCTCTTTTCTAATTGGAATATTTGTTACTTCGATTATAGGAATTATATTATCTTTTTCGGGGTTGGGTGTCATGATAGATCCTAGCTTTAATGCAATTTCTTTCAAAGATGAAACTGGAAAGGTAATTTTAATGTCAACCCCGAATATAGACACATTTTTCCGCTTTTCATTCAAGGGTTTATGGAAACCAGCTATAATTATTCCAATATTCACGTTAGCCTTTACTGATCTATTCGACAGCGTATCGACTTTCCTTGGTGTTTCGGAAGTAGGTGGATTATTGGATGAAGATGGAAATCCCAAGAATTTTAAGGGAACACTAGTCGCAGATAGTTTGACTACAATGATGAGCGGATTTTTTGGAACCAGCGATGCAACCACTTATATAGAATCCGCTGCCGGAGTTGAGCAAGGTGGAAGAACAGGTTTAACGGCAATTATTACTGGTCTTTGCTTCCTTCCATTTATGTTTTTCAGTCCGCTACTAAAAGCAATTCCTTCCTATGCGACTTCACCAATTTTAATTTTACTTGGTGTTTTAATGTTTAAACCTTTAATGGGCATTGATTGGAGCGATTTAGAAGAAGCTTTACCAGCTTTTATCGCAGTAATGATGATTCCGTTCACATATTCAATTACCAATGGAATTGTCTTTGGAATCATTATTTATGTATTCATCAAGGTCATCGTAGGAAAGATCAAAGAGATTAATCCATGGTTATGGATCACATTTGTGTTTGCGATCTTTGCTTTGATTGCGCCGCTTTTCTAAAGAGTAAGCTAATGCCCCCTTTTTTCCTTTTTTTCGTGACATTTTTTTATTTTCCTTCTCATATGAGAAAGTTATTAAATGTTATTAAATGGTTTAGAAAAGAAAAGGCTCCCTCAAATAATAAAAATCCATAAACATTGATGTAATTATGGAAAGTAATACCAATTCAGAGAATTTTGAATACTCAAAAAACTCGGAAAATTCGGAAAATGAAGAAGAAAATATGAAGAAATTCCGCATATATCTTCA
Source organism: uncultured archaeon (assembly GCA_964426185.1). GTDB lineage: Archaea > Asgardarchaeota > Lokiarchaeia > Sigyniarchaeales > Promethearchaeaceae > Harpocratesius. Next base: position 14,040 of record CAYRPF010000032.1, read on the forward strand.
GTTTTGGATTGGTCAATTATTCTCTCTGTTAGGATCAGCCGTGGTTTCTTTTGTTGTTATATGGCAATTATCTGAAATGGACCCGGGAAACAATACAATCATATCAGTTGCATATTTTGCAAATTTCTTACCACAGATTATAATATCTCCAATCGCAGGAGTAATCGCGGATAAATGGGATAAAAAGAAGATAATCATAATCAGCGATACAACTCAAGCTCTACTCACGATGGTGTTAATTTTATTGTTTTTCTTAAAAATTATTCAGATCTGGCATATTGTTCTATTGATATTTTTGCGAGGGGTATGTCAAGCATTTCAGAGTCCTGTTGCATTTGCGATAGTGCCCATTCTTGTTCCGAAAGATAAAATGACCCGGATTAATGGATTGAATTTTCTATTGAGTGGGGTTATAAATATAATTGCGCCACTTATCGGGGCTTGGCTACTGGTATTTTTAACGATAGAGAAAGTATTATGGGTTGATATCATCACTTTCGCAATTGCTTTTTTTACAATTATCCGTATTAAGATTTCATCCAACCATGAGAAGGAACCGCAATCAGATGGAACCATCCATTCAAACAAGATTGTCTTTTTAAAAGAAATTAAAACGGGTTTAAAAATTGTGAAAGAAATTAAGGGATTGGGTAGCGTTATGCTAATGGCGGTGTTTTTAAATTTCATATTCATGCCTATTGATGCTCTGATGGTTAATTTCATTAAAATCGTTCATGATGGAACAAAAGTAGAACTGGGCTATTTCATGGCCGCTTTTCAAGTAGGGATGCTTTTTGGAGCCCTACTTACCACTGTGGTGAAAAAATGGAAAAACTGGTATGCTTGGATACTTTTTGGATTGATCAGTGAAGGAGTAGCATATTTAATTTTGGGATTAATTCCTAAAGGGATGTTTTTACTATTATATCTTGATGCCGTTTTGATGATTTTCATGAATCCCATCGTAAATAGTCTTTTTCAGACAGGTATACAGAGTATTGTTCCCAAAGATAAACTTGGCCGCATTGTTTCAATTATAATGGTTATGACTAATATTGCGTCCCCCTTGGGATTATTGCTGGCGGGTATTCTTGCCGATACCATTGGTTCGATTCAAGTTATTTACGTTGGATGCGGAATTCTCACATTGATAGTCATAGGAATCACCAGTTTCAGCAGAGGTTTTCGAGATTTAACCCTTCACTGCGAGCAAATTGTAAGTAATGTGTCTTCCCCCCAAATTAGCGAAATACCCGAGATCTCCGAAAAAACTTAATTTTTTAAGCGTATAAATTGTAACGTGTTATTTTTTACAATGGTCATTTTTTTCTCTGAGAGCTTTATTACTAATTTATGGATTCCTACGATTTACTTCCAGATGCCCCAATTATAAATAAAGGAGAAATTAGTCGATTTTTCCTGAAGAACGGCATTAGCACATTTCGAAATGCTTGCCTACATATTCATGAAATGCCATATGGTTATAATTCTGATGAAGAGAATAAATGGAGCATATTTGAAGAGAATAAAGGTTCGTGCACTACCAAACATGGAGTTATTGCCACATTAGCGGAAGAATTGCCAATTTCGGTTAAAAAACATGTGGGAATTTACCGTTTTACTGAAGAAATATGTACCGGTGCTCAGGAAATCATCGATAAATACCAAATTCCATACATCCCCATGGTTCACTGCTTTTTGGTTTATGAAGAACATCGTTTTGATTTAACAGAGGGAAATAAGAACGGAAAAAACGAACCTATTGAAGAATTTATTCACGAAGAGGAAGTAATCCCATTTATAACTCGTAAGGATGAATATTTGTTATTTAAGAAAATGCTACGGGAAAAAATACTCCCATCCCCGGAAATGAACGGAATTTCTGAAAAAAATCTTCTCAAAGCGCGTGAAGAAGCAATCAAATTACTCCACGTCAAAATCGAGTAGAAATCAAATGAATTAGATAAAAACTTCTTCTTAAAAAATTAAAAAAATTAAAAATCGAGCAGTTGTGAAGCGACTGGATAAGTATCTACCATAAAATATGCGTAAATGCTCCCCCCAACCGTTTCTTCATTATCAAAACTTAGTAAAACCTCAGAAAGCATCCCGCTCTCTGATGAAATAACTTGTGTATTATGAGAATAATACAACGGAAGGGGATTTCCCGCAGAATCGATTAATAGGATACTATATACGTGTTCAGTTGCGTTCAAACCAGACTCGGTAAGTTGAACAGAAACACAGCCATCTATCACATTAAACGATAATGTTCCGACTTCAGATGGCATTTGATAAATTCCGGAGTTCCAATAACCCACATTTAAGCCCCCAGAAACGGTCATATATCCTGTTTTAAATTCACTCATGCCCATAAGTTTTAAGCCAGTGCCATAAAATTCAATCTCATCGCAATGAGCCACAGCCATAAATGCACCGAACGGGTTTAGATTGCCAGTAGTGGTGTTGTACGTGGCAGAAATCCGATAAATTCCAAATGGCATATCCCAAGATCCAATGAAATTAATTTTAAATCCATCATAGTTGAAGAAAGTTACTAACCCATTATCGTATATTAATTTCAACGGATAACGTTCACGAAGGTTAGAATCAACAACCGTGCCATTATCAGTCAATTTACCGCCGACGGTCCACAAAATCATAGAATCGGGATTCGTTCGAACCACACCGCTCAGGTAATGAAGGGAATCGAAACCGATTTGATTATAAGATGGTAGCATCGAAGGATTCGGAGCGCTAATTCTGCTTAATTCAAAAACAGTGGAGTTCCCTCCATTTAATTCGGGACTTTGGAAAGGATTGGCACTTTCAGATCTGGGATCAATATGAAAAATGAATTCGGTATCTAACACCCCCGATTTTCGTCCACCAAAGAATTTTAACCCGATACGGGACATATGAGTGCGATAATTACCTGAAATGGAAATTTTCAACTCTCCCCCCGAATTATTCATCCAAGTTTCTTGAGGGGTTAAAACCACAAATCTCCTGTTTGCAGCCACATTAATTTTAACACTAACTCCATTTGAAACCGATACACTGAATGATTTGGTGTCAATTTCAGAAAGAATGGTATCTCCGTTGTCCCGAACAAACAACGTAAAAGTTAGAGGTTGATTGGCATCTATTTTTGAAGGAGGATTTGGTTGTAAACCTCCAAACGGCGTAGTGTATATCAAATAAATTCCATTATCGGGTAAAACCTCTCCGGTTCCCACAAATGAGTTAGGATCCGCTAAACCAACCGTGGTCAGAGGATAATCGTAAGGCACAAAAAAGATTTCGCCGCTTTCTCCTGCGATATAGATCCCATCAGGACCTAATCCCGGTGAACTGTTAAGATCATTACGATTTTCAGTAATCAATTGGTATACCCAGCGTAATGTGCCGTCTGGATTTATAGCAAATAATTTTCCTTCCCCAGAACCCACATAGATCACATCATTACCATCAATTGCGGGAGAGGAACGAATGGGTTCCAATGTATCGAATTTCCAAAGAATTTTACCTTTAGTCGGTTCTAAAGCATAAATACTTCCATCTGCGGAAGGTTGAATAATCGTTCCATTAGATAATTGCCCAGGACTTGAGTAAATATGATCATTGGTTCCTACTTTCCAAAGTTGTTTGCCGTTTTTTTGAGTGTATGCCCGTAAAATTCCGTCATAGCCGCCTACGATTACCGCTCCTTTTTCTTTAGTTGAGGTAAGCAACGGGGAAGCGGCAACTGAACCCAGTCCGCCCGAGGTCCATCGTTTCTTACCAGTTTCAATATTATAGGAAAAAAAAGTTTTCAGAGCAAAATTAGTGGTTCCGAAGAAAAGATTATTTGTTTTTGAATTTACTGCGGGCATTGACCACAACATTTCATTTCCAAGATAATAATCTATGGGATCTCCTGTGGTTCGATTTAGACGATAGAGAATTTGATTATCATTACCAGCCAATATAGATCCATCAGCCAACATGGCAATATTTCCTTCAAACCAATCCACATTATGGATTTCTAAGTCAAACTGCTCAGCAGCTTCTTCTTCTGTATGGGCCCGGTGAATCCAGATAATATTTCCATTTGTCCGATTAACGCAATAAACTTTACCATCTCCTGACCCAAAATAAACACGACCTCCATCATCTAGCAAGGCAGATGAATCAATTATCTCGCCCGTTTGAACTTTCCATTTTAGCCCACCAGAACGATTTATAGCATAGAAGAAATGATCCGCCGAACCGATGTAAACTGTACCATCTTTATCTATAACTGGAGAACTGAAAATACCCTTTCCAGTTCGATAAGTCCAAGGTTGTAGACTCTCGTTCATAGTTGGAATTATTTGAGACCTTCCATTACTCAAAGAATTTGCGCGGAATTTAGGCCAAGGACTTTCAGGATCTAATGGGATATCATATTGGTATATTCTTGAAGAGGTAGAATTCCATACATCTGGAGAGAAATCGTATTTTCCTAAAGGAATAAAAAATCCAATATATAGAGTAGAACCCACTAAAATAATAATTCCGAATACCAACAAAGTTCTTTTTCGACGGCGCAACCGCTTCAATTTTTTCTCATCTATAGACATATGATTCACTTATTCATTATTTGGCTGTTTGATCTTTTAAATTTTCATTATCAAACTTAATTAAAAGAAAGGAATGGATATTCGAAAGAATGGAATTATAAATAAGAAAATTAATAAATAAATTAGGTGTATTGAAAATGAATTCACAATTATCTTTTAAATTGCATGATTCCAAATCTCGTAATGTTTCTGCATGGGCACGTTCTCTATCGAAATCTATGGCTTTATCCTTAATTTTGGGAATATATTTACTTACCCTCGTTTTTTCTTGGTTAGAAATAACTATATTGCTAAAAACCTCTCTAAATCCCATTATCATTCTTTTAATCACTGATATTACCGCCACGCTAATCATCTATCTTTTCAGTACTCTTTTAGACAATGCCAGCGTTTATGACCCATATTGGAGCGTAATTCCCATCCCCATAATGGTATTTTACTGGACTTTTAATCCTCAATGGTCGAATTTTACCCTTCAGCAAGTCCTAACTTTTATCTTGGTTTTACTGTGGGGATTTCGATTAACTTCCAACTGGGTATCGTATTGGTCGGGATTTGATTTTGAAGATTGGCGTTACCGAGATTTTCGAGCTAAAAATCCAAAGTTATTTTGGTTAATCAACCTTGTAGGTATTCAATTAGTTCCTACGGTTATTGTTTTTGCAGGGAGTTTATCCTTATGGCCAATCTTTGCCAATCCACTTGATAAATCTGCTGGTTTTACGCCAACTTCTTCTTTGTTACTTATAACAGCTATTATTGGAGCAATTATAATGCTGGGGGCAATTTCTTTTGAGTTTTTTGCTGATCGACAAATGCATCGATTTTTAGCTAATCCTAACAATAAAGGAAAGACAATTTCTGATGGACTGTGGCGATATTCTCGTCATCCAAATTATTTTGGTGAAGTATCATTTTGGTGGGGCATGTATATTTTCGGATTATCTTCAAATTTCCATTATTGGTGGACTATTATTGGTCCAATTATGATGACCTTACTTTTTCTTTTTATCAGCATCCCTATGATGGAAAAGCACAATTTAGCTCGACGGGATGACTACTGGGAATATCAAAGGAAAACTTCCAAAATTGTCCCTTGGTTTCCTCGAAAATAGAAATTATAGGAAGAATTAACTATGATCACCTCCTTTTTTTTCGTTCCACATGGTATGCAAATCAATAATGGAGAGTATGCTGCTTCACATTAAAAATAAAGATGAACGAAAACAATTTTTCAGTGATATACTTACCTATGCACATCCTACATATTTTGGGATGATGCTGGTTCATATTAACATAAAATAACTACTCAAAGTATAACGGGTCATTAAATAAAGTTCGCGTTTCATCATAAAACGGGCATGATTAATTGCAAATCCAATAGCTGAAAGAATAATTAAAGCAAATCCTATTCTGCGAAACATGAGAGTAGATTGTCCGCTAAATCTTAAAATAATGCCAATACTGGTAATAATTACCAAAATAAAAAGTATTCCTAAATAATTACGGAAATGGTTTTGATAAAATTTCTGCAGGAAATTGGTCAATTCTAAAAATTCGCGAATTTCTAGCTGTCTACGAGTAATGGGGTTTGTATGTATGTTAATACCCAATTTGTCTAAATACTGATTAAATTCATTGGATCTTATTTCTAAGGTTGTTCGTTTCCGATTAGCGAGTTTCACCAGCCTAATCAGCATAAATATTAAAAAAGCAATATAAATCAATCCACTAATGATTATTTCAAGAGTAAAATGAGGATTAGAAGAATTTCCCCTCGACCTATTTAAAAATAATATAACAATTACTCCACCTAAAATGCAAAAAAAAGAGAAATAGGCACTGTTGCGTTGGTATTTTGCTTGGAGTTTTTGAAAGGTCGGATCACCGCGAAGAACTAATTTTTCATGGAGGTGATAAAAATCTATCACATTTCCTCCCCTTAATTGATAAGCTCGAATGGGAGAATAATCTTTTTCGCTTGGTTGTCCTACTAAATTTAATTTATAAAAATATCTAATAAGTTGGATTAAGGATAAAACAGTTGAAATAATAGAAATATACAAAAATTGTTCTAAAAGAATGCGATCTAAAATTTTTTCTTCAGCATCCAATTCCACGAGAATAATAATGATCCCAAAAAGAGAAAACAGAAAGAATACTGCCACAAAACTCAATAATTCATAGGAAATTGAATCTTCCGTATTCCAATTATTTTGAGATTCCATATTATCCACTAAAACTGTTTCCTCCCTTTAATTTTTTGCTTTACTGATTGATACATATTTAAGTTTAATCAGATTTGAACAAACTTTAAAATTTTTGCTCATTCAAATTAAATCTTTGTTGATCCCTCAATTCAGGTATAATCTATAATAAAAGATCTAAAGAAATCCGGTTATAAAAAAATGTGGGATGATAATTCAGAATAACATTACTTCATTTTAAACTACAAAAAAATACACTACAGCTAAATAACACCAAAGATATCGTAAAAATCCAGAGTTTTTGGAAAAATCCTGGTCTAATTCTGAATAAATAACTAGCGAGATAAAGTAAAGAAAATATTACTAACATCCAAGATAAAATTGGGAGAATCACAGGAAAGAGAAAAACAGAATCAAATTTGATGAAAAAAATCAGTAAAAAAATATTCACAGCGGTCATTCCCGTAAAAACCATAGCGGTTACCAAAATATGGAGCCAGTTAAATAAATTGATAGGGATAACGCCTTGAGTAAAAATGTTAAAAGCAGTAAAGTACAAAATTCCTCCAAATAAATCTGAGTATTTAAAGTTAGTATAATAATGAAACATTAGAACTCCAAACAGAATCGCCATATTGGCCATCCAAAAAGAAAATAGAAGATATGCCCAGAAACCCCTCATATTAGATTGGTTATTCACTTCGGTTTGACCGATGTAGCTTGTAGGATGTAAAAAAAACCGATGATTATAGACGGTTACCTTTCGCGCGAGTAAGAATGTTGCAATCCATAAAAAATACATAATAAATATTAAATATTTTATGGTATCGAGATCCCAGCGAATATATCTATCACAAAGATAGATATAGATGATAAAAAAGCCTGCTCCGAGAAGAAATGGAAATAAAGATTGTGATTTATCCTTTATTTTTTCATCTTGGCTCAAATTCGTTTTTTTCATGGCCAATTCCTTCTTAATATTTAATCTCTTCTGAATTATACGGATATAACCTTGGCGATCTCAATCAAACCAGTGTTACAAGCCCAAAGACCTATGAAAGTCCCAAAAAACCAAGCATTTTGAAATAGCGATGCTTTTCGCTGAGTGATATAGGCAATTAAATAAAGTGTAGATCCAATTAGATGAACTGCACAGCCAACATATGCAATTATAGGCACAAATACGCTGTAATGTCCCATATAGATGAAATATGATAAAATAACGATAGTTGTGGTAATATGCAAACCAAATAAAGTGAAAGTAGTAATCAAATGAAACTTTCTATAAAGATCGATGGGCACAATTCCCATAAATATAGCCAGCACAGCCCCTAAATACAAACCACATGCTGTAATTTGCAGATATGGGTTAAATAAGAAATAATTCCTTAATAGCAAGCCCGTGATTATATAATCTAGCGCCAATCCAATAAAAAATCCCTGTACCCATAGCATTGCTTGATGATTATCTTTTCCAAATACAAAACTTTGACCTAAATAACATACTGGATGCTTTCTAAAACTATGTGGGTAAACTGCTTTCTGCTTTGCAATAATAACCCATATATAAGAGAATGGAATTAGAAAAACACAAGTCCATTGCAGAATAATCGATGGAACCAAAAAAAATTGGTCTAAAATCACCAGAATTATCAATATTGAGATAAATTCTATCCCAGCTACTATGCGGAAATTAAAACTCGCTTTTTTATCTAAAATAATTTTATTCATTATTTTCTCCATTGAATGAATTACTACTGAAGTGATGATTAGTTAATTGTTGGAAAAGAATAAAGAATTAAAGAATTTGCGGCATTTTTTTGTATAGGAGAAGTTATATATGAATGGCTCAAAATCCGAATTTCCCAAGAAATTATATGATTGGTGTAAAAATTTCCCTTATCAATCAAACGAACGACCTAATTGGGATGAATATTTCCTATTATTGGCCTTTATTGCAAGTAGGAGAAGTTCCTGCTGGCGAAGAAAAGTAGGAGCAGTGATTGTTAAGGATAAAGCAGTAATTTCTACAGGGTATAATGGTGCGCCTACACCACAAGTAAACTGCTTGGAACTTGGAGAATGTTATCGTGATGTTCATCAAATCCCCAGTGGAACTTCTCTGGAATTATGTCGTGCTTCAGGTTCTCATGCAGAATCGAATGCAATTGCTCTTGCCGCTAAAAACGGTCATTCTACAGAGGGAGCAACCCTTTATCTTTTTGGACATGAATTTATATGTAATGTTTGTAGGGGTATTATTGCAAATTCTCATATTTGGCGCGTAGTTCATCTTAAAGATGATGGAAAACTTATAGAATGGAATGTTTTTTCAGATTGGAAAAAGAATCCCTTGGATGAATGAAATAAAAAATATCATGAATGAATTCTTTAATAATAATAACACATGGAAGTTCGCTTCTTTCTGAATAATAATTAAGATGGCTCATCAAAAAACCTTAAAAAATTTAAGGCACGCTTTTTTTTACGCTTTGATGAAAGGAAGCAAATGGGTCACCCGCTTGGCATTTCAATACCCTATTACTACTATTTATGTCATAATTGTGTCGATAGTGGAGGTTTTATTATTTATCTTTCCCCTATCGATTACCGCTCAGGTGATTGAAGCAGTTTTGAACGGTGCTTCCATGAAAGATGTCAGTTCTAATTTGATTTTTCTCATTTCACTGGCTTTATTCCAAGCATTGATATTTTTCTCCATCTCCTTTCTAAATGAGGTAATTGCGCATAGGGTCACCACCGATATGACCAGAGAACTATTCTATTCGTTGCAATACCGCAGCCTAACTTATCACGACACAAAGGATGTTGGTGAGATAATGGCTCGAGCGACTGGAGATACTCGCACTGTGAATATCGCTCTTTCACCAGCAGTTCGCTTCATGTTGGAAATCTTCACGCTGTGGGCGGTGATATTTATTTTGACCGCCATGGTACATTGGATCTTGCTGGTGGTATCTATAGTAGTATTTATTTTCTTTAGTTTCTCCACTATTGCCTACTCTCGTAGATTAGTGCCGTATACGGTTGATGTGCGGGAAAAATTCGGGGAATTATCGGAGATCACCAACACATGTTTTACCGGAATCAGGGAAATCAAATCGTTTGTATCTCAACCTTGGGCGAAACGACGCTATGCTAAAAAAATAGTGGATTACCGCCGGGCAGAACTGAATGCTGGCAAAAAAGCAGCTTGGTTTTATCCCCAATTGGTGGTAACTTTTTTTTCTGCTTCAATCATAGTTCTATCATTATATTTCGCTTTCCAAGGACTATTTGATGTTTCCTTTGGAGATGTAATCCGATTGGCTAGTATGATCACTCTATTAACCAATATGAGTGAGGAAATGTCTTGGGCAATGGAATTTATCATTCGAGGAAATACTTCTGCTGATAGAATATACAGTATCATTCAAGAAAGCGATATAGGAGAATTTCCTGATGGAACAATGGAATTCGATGCGGCCCGTGCAGATATATCCTTCGAAAATGTTTCTTTCCGCTACCGACCTGATTTGCCTTGGGCATTAAAAGATGTTTCTTTTAAAGTGGCTCAAAATCAGACAGTTACCATCGTAGGTAGTCCCGGTTCGGGGAAATCCACGATTGCTAAGCTCATCCAGCGGTTATATCTGCCTAATTCGGGGCAAATTCTACTCGGTGGGCAACCAATTCAAAATTACACCAATAAATCTTTGAGGAAACATATTGCTACCGTAGAACAGGATATTTTTTTGTTCAATACCACTATTAAAGAAAATATTCGTTATGGAAAACCTAATGCCACGGATGAGGAGGTCATTGAAGCCGCCAAACTGGCACAAGCCCATGATTTTATAATGGAACTCCCAAAAAAATACGATAATTTGATTGGTGAAGGTGGTGTTCGCCTATCGGGAGGGCAAGCACAACGTATATCCATCGCCCGTGCCTTATTGGTCAATCCCTCCATATTATTGATGGATGACGGAGCTTCAGCGTTGGATGCTAAAACCGAAATACAGATCCAGAATGCCATCAGCAACATTTTGCAGACTCATACTACCATCATTACCACTCATCGGTTATCAATTATCAGTAAAGCAGATGTAGTAATCATTTTAGAAAAGGGCGAAGTTGTAGGTTTAGGAACCCATGAAGAATTGGTTCGTTCAAATATGTATTATCGGCGTTTATTCGATCGACATTATGAATTACCACCTATGGAAATTATGCTTAAGGAATAATATAATTGATGAAATTTACGATCAAAAGGGACGTGAAAAAATTTGCAAACTATACTACCCATAGATGAAAAAGAAATCGGTCAACCACGGGGAGAATTCGCCAGTTTATTTGGAATATTCTTTACAAAAACCAAAACAGAAAATCAACAAAAAAATGATGAAATACCAGAAAAAACGAGAGAGAGCACATTAAAAGATAAAAAAAACACTTCCACCACCCAGTCTTCAAGAAAACATAAAGATAAAGAACTACTGGGCTATCTTTGGAAATTTGTAGTTCCCTACAAGAGAAAATTTGTTGCGATTTGCCTTTTGATGCTGATTAATATCGTTTTAGGAATTTTAAGCCCTTTAAGTTATCAACGCTCTCTAAAGTTAATTGAAGAAAACAACCAAAATCCCCAATTAATACAGATTTTTCCCTTTCTGTTGGCTTATTTTCTCATTATTCTCGTGAAATGGTTTACCGATTCCATGCAGCGATACGTAACCATCCAGTTGAATTCTTTTATTACCAATTCCATGCGATTGAAAGTTTTTGATGAAATCTTGCAAAATTCCATCCAGTTTTATGATCACGCCGAAAGTGGAGTGCTTACTTCAAATATCACAAATGATATCCAAGAACTATATGAAACTGGTGAGAGATTTGTATATGTATTTACTTCCCTCATCAGACTGATAGTGACTGTAGGAATTCTCCTTTCGTTTTCACCGCGTATGACTCTAATTTCTATGGCTTTTCTTCCAGTTTTCTTTTTAATCTCAATTTCTCTGAGGAAGTTCCAGCGAAGGGTAGCTAGGATTTGGCGAAAGAATTTTGGGAAGGTTAATCAAAGTTTTTCCGAATCTATGCGTTCCATCACTATATCCAAGGCATTTGAACGGGAAAATGAGAACGTCCGACGGTTTACTCAGCTCAATGAGTTGACATACAAATCCTCGGTTAAACGAGGTTTTGGGATCTTTATCATGGGCCCGGTTAGTGATTTTTTACGCCACGTACTTCTGGTTATAATACTATGGATTGGAACAGTGGAATACAACAGCGGACGACTCACAATTGCTGCCTTTTCTTTGTTTGTATTCATGTTCGATTATTATTTCTACCCGATTTTGGGATTAGCAAGGCATTACAACCGATTCCAATCTCTTTTTGGAATATTGGAACGTCTATTGGAATCCAGCGAACAGAAAGACATTAAAGAGTCCACTGATTATCAATTACCTGCATTATCCCTTAAAGGAGAAATAGAATTCAATCGAGTTTATTTTGCGTATACTCCGGAAAAACCCATCTTGCAGAATATTTCCTTTAAAGCCTTTCCGGGGGAACGAATTGCTATTGTGGGTCCCACTGGAGCCGGAAAAACCACCATTGCCTCTATTTTAATGCGGTTTTATTCCCATCAAAATGGAGAAATATTAATTGATGGTGAAAAAATCGAATCCTATCCACTCACTGCTTTGAGGAAATCCATTGGATTGGTCAGCCAAAGAGTTTTACTTATAAAGGGAACTATACGGGATAATCTTCTATTAGGAAACGAAGGAGCTACCGATGATGAAATATGGAACGCATTAGACATGGTGCAAGCCAGAGAATTCATAGAAATGCTCCCGCAAGGTTTAGATTCGAAAGTAAGTGAAAAAGGGAAGAATTTATCGTCAGGACAGCGACAGATGCTATCCTTCGCTCGAGTTTTATTATCTAATCCTCAAATTATTATTTTAGATGAAGCCACTTCTGCCGTAGATTTGTATACTGAAGCCAAGATTCAAGATGCTATTGATATTTTGCTTGAAGGTCGCACCAGTTTGGTGATTGCCCATCGATTAACCACGATCCTAAAAAGTGATTTGATTATTGTAATTGATGATGGAAAAATCCTGCAACAAGGCACTCATGAAGAATTGATGCAACAACCGGGACCCTATCAAAATTTATACCAATTATACTTTGAAACTCAATCTGCAAAGTATTTGGAAAGAATTAAAACGGGTCGAAAAGTTCTTAACCAGCTGAAATAAAAATTTCCATATGCCCATCGTAGACGTAAAAATGTGGACTGGAGTTTCTGAAGAAGCCGCTAAAAAAATAATTTCCGGAATTACGGAGATTTTTAAAGAATTGGGAATTCCTGAGCGTGCCGTCGAAGTTCTCATTCATCAAATTCCAAAAACCCACTGGGGTGTTAGAGGAAAACCAGCTTCTGAAGCATTGCCGGATTCTCACTCACCATAAACAAATAATGTCACCTAAGGAATTTATTAATCGAATCCCTTTTTTCTCCAGTATTTCATCAGTATTATTCCGATTGCAATTGTAGAGATTATCCCTCCCCCTAATAAAGGAAAACTATCTAAATATGTTTCCGAACCGTCATCTTCAGGTATTATACTGTAGAAATCTGCTAAATTATAAGTAAAAAGATCTAGTAGAACTGGCCACCAAATTTGACAATTATTAATAACAAGATTAGCAGGTGGATTGAAAAAGTCCCATACCCCCCAAGCCCGAATAAGAGAACTATTAACGATTGGTTCTTCATGATATGCAGAAAGATTGCCATAAATTTCTAAGTTAAGAACCATTTTTGATTCAATATGAGTGTAATACATCCAAGGAACGAACATTCCTGCAGAAACTTGAACTTGAGTCATTTCTATATTAATATTTGCTTGAATAATTGGAACAAGGGATTGGTAAAACTCTTCATCTTCTAATCTGACAGAATTTTGGGAATAGGGAGGACAATATACAGCAAAAATACCTGAGTGAAGGGTTAAAACTTTTGGAAATTGAAATTTAGCCAAAAAATCTCGAAAAACTCGCGTACAATTCTCTGAAAAAGGATTTAATCCGTGATAGATCTGAGAAGATTTAAGATCAGATGAAAAATAGGGATTTCCAAAATCATAAGCATAATTTCGGTTTGGATCAACACCTCCAGGTGAATCTTCACCAATTTTTCCATCTTGATCCAGATCAACACCTTCAGTTTCAACTTTCGCAAATACATCAGGCATTTCTTCAGAAGCAATAATTTCTATATATCCATCTTGGTTGATATCGCTAGTTTCTAAATCAATTTCATCTTGAATACCATCTAAATCTTCATCAATTGGACGAAGTGTTTTCCTTTGCCACGGATAGCGGTGTAAAATGGAAGCACCATCCACATTTAGAGAAGGAATAATGGAAAAAACTTTGTTTTGCAATAAAATTGAAAT
>CAYRPF010000032.1:28431-34028 GCA_964426185.1 uncultured archaeon
CCATATGATCCTCCATAAGCAAGAATATCGTCTCCGGGAATATCTCCTGAACTATTTGCAAATTCATCCCAGATATATGTATAATTATTAACTGAATCACTCTTTCTTGGAAGAGAAAGAACAAGAAGGGATTGAGGTAGTTTGGTAAATGTGGTTGAATAATTAAGTCCTATCAATAGGCAAATTAAAATTATATTGTTCACCATGTGGTTTCTCATAATTAGTATAGATAATTCAATCCAAATTTATAAAATAAAGCCAAATTGCAGAAAAATAGGCCTATTTTTATTGAAAAACTCTCCCAAAATTCTAATTCATTCATTTTCTTATAGTGTTGTATGATTTACGTAATTGCCAAGAACCAACGGATTGATAAAAAACCTTATTTGTTGTTGTTGTGATGTTGTTGTTGTGAATCGCAAAGAAATCTTTCTCATACCTTATGCTCATTTAGATACCCAATGGCGCTGGGAATATCCCACGACCATCAAAAAATATCTAAAAAACACCCTCGAAAGAAATATTTACTTGTTTGACAAATATACCGAATATACCTTCAATTTCACCGGTTCTTTACGTTATGAGATGATGAAGGAATATTATCCTTATCATTTTGAAAAAATAAAACAATTAATCAAGGAAGATAGGTGGCATATTGCAGGAACAGGTTTAGAGGAAACGGATGCATTGATTCCATCAGTTGAATCGATGATAAGGAATGTTCTTTATGGAGATCAATGGTTTAAAAAAGAATTTGGAAAAAGTTCAAGAGATTATATGATCCCGGATTGTTTTGGATTTCCGGCAAATATACCTACCATATTAAACCATTGTGGTATTATTGGGTTCTCTACTCAAAAACTCACATGGAATTCGTCGGTGGGGATACCTTTTGAACTCGGGATTTGGGAAGGGTTGGATGGTAGTAAATTGGTGAGCGCCCTTAATCCATGCGCTTATGTGTCCAGATTATTTCCCATAGTTCAAAGAAGTTGGAGAAGATTAAGGAGATTGAATAATTTAGGAAAAAGGAATGGAATTTGGAAATCATTTCAATATTATGGGGTAGGCGATATCGGTGGCGCTCCTAAAGAAAGTTCAGTTAAACGAGCAATATCCAGCATGAATCTCTCTAAAAAACAACATAATGGATTAATTATCAAACAAGGTTCACCCGATCAATTTTTCACTGGATTAACTGGTGATGAAAAACGAAAAATGGATATATACAAAGGAGACCTTCTACTTATCAATCACAGCGCTGGATCTCTCACATCCGCAGCAATTATGAAACGCTGGAATCGGAAAAATGAACAAATGGCTTTTACAGCAGAAATGGCGGCAGTTTCATCGAGTTGGGCTCATAATGTTCGGTATCCTCAAGAAAAAATTCAATCTGCTTGGTATCGTACAATTGGAAGCCAGATGCATGATATTCTACCTGGAACTTGCACCCCTACTGCGTATGAATTTTCATATAACGATGAAATTATCGCTCTCTCCACTTGGAATTCAATCTTGCTTGATTCAGCTCAAATTATTGCACCATTAATAAACGGAAGAGGTGAAATCTTGCTTTTCAACCCTTTGCCAATGGATCGCGATGAGCTGGTTGACGTTTTGATTCACAAGCCGAATTTTATCAACAAGGAAAAAATGAGAATACTGGATTCAGCAGGAAATACTTACCCAATTCAAGTAAAGAAGCATGAAAATGGAGATATTTCTATCTCATTCAAACCCAAATTAAAACCGGTGAGTTGGTCCCGCTTCTCGCTGGTTCATTTGGAAAAACTTGATAAAATTATTGAACCGCATAATCGGAATTTGAATCAAGAGCAAAATGTAAAAATTAAGGAAGAAAACCTTGTTTATCTCATGGAAAACGCCTTTTATAGAATCAGAATCACCAAAAGAGGTAAGATTGAATCAATTTATCACAAAAAATTAAGAAAAGAGCTACTCAAGGCTCCAATTGCCTATGAATTTCAGAAAGAACAGCCGAGGATGTTTCCCGCATGGAATATGGATTGGAAAGATAGAAAAAAAAAATCATTCGCTCGAATTGAAGGAGGGGATGAAGTAACTGTTATAGAAAATGGAGCTATAAGGTGTGTCATTAGGATAACATCTAATTTTCAGAGTTCTAAATCATCAAATCCCTCTCGATTTGTCAAGGACGTAATTTTAGAAAAAAACTCCGAATTGGTGAAGTTTATAGAGCGAATTCACTGGAGAGAAAGCGGTTGTTCATTAAAGTTAGCATTATCGGTTAACCAAAATGCACCAGATGTTACCAGTAATTGGGAAACGTGCAGAATGACTCGAAATGTGAATAATTCTAAACTTTTTGAGTTTCCTTCCCGCTATTGGATAGACATCAGCGATAACAATGGAGGAATATCCCTTATTGAGGATTGCAAATACGGATTCGACCGTCCGGATGAAAATACGATTAGAATGACCCTATTATACACCCCAGGATTGGAATTAATCCAAGGATTTAGGGATCAAAAATCTCAAGATTGGGGGGATCATACAATTAAATATGCCATTTATGCTCATGAAGGGGATTTCCGGTCAACTGATATGGTTGCTCGCCGATTTAATCAACCAATACGCGCCTTTTTGATTTTTGACAAAAAATCAGAAGAATCACAGTTTTCCAACCCATTCTCTTTATTTTCGGTTTCTAATCCTCAGATGGGAATACTTGCGGTAAAAAAACCAGAAAAAGAAGATGGGATCCTAATTCGAGTATATGAGAGATATGGAAAGGAATGTAATTCAGATTTCCATTTCTACGCCCACATTTTAAAGGTGGTGGAAGTAAACGGTTTGGAGGAGTTTATATCAGATATCCCTTTTGAAAAAGATAAGTTTTCTGTTAATTTGAAGGCTAACGGAGTACGTTCTTTTATCGTAAATGTTGAAAAATCCTCTTTTTCGCAGAAAGTGAAGCAAAAACCGCTTAAATTAGAATACAATTGCAGATTAATCGGGGAAAATGGTGATCTTCAAGCATTATTTCCCGCTGAAATAACCCCAGCTGAAATTAAAGCCGGAATTGTCTCCTATATTCTATATCCGAACTATAATTTGAACACTCTTAAATGTAACGGCCAAAAAATCAACAACATTCAGGGATTTAATACCCTATCCTTATTAATAGGAGCAGTGGATGAAAAAAACGCAGTATTTAAATGGTTAGATTCAAAAGGAAATGTTATTAAAAAAGAATCCCAGATGGTTTCTGCGATAACTGGATTTATAGGGCAATGGGATACTCGTATTTGGGCAAAAACACCGACCCACCAAACGAAATTAAAGCGGGATTATATTTGGTTGAATAAGTGTGTGGGGATCAAACCTGGTTTTGTTAATAGAAACCGTTTAGAATGGTATTCAACTCACACTCATAAAAATGGCGCGGATGACCCCTACAAATTTGGATATATGTATACCATCAATTTGAATATTCCAGATAATGCTGAAGCACTTCTTTTACCCACAGACGAGCAAATTTTTGTGTTTGCAACCACTTTATCTTTGCAAAAATGTAAAATTATTAGCGCGCAAGTTCTTTCGGATAAATATGGCTATTGATTTCCTTTTATAATTCAATTTTCGCATAGCTATTTAGCTTATTTTTTCATAGGTCAGAATTACGATACCATCCATTACGTAATTACCCGTTAAATGCAATTGAATCCGGGGATTTCTTCCTAAAAATAGTTTTTTACCATCTCCTAATATGATAGGTATGATTCCAACTATATATTCATCGATAATATCCGCTTTTATGAAATTATCCGTTAATAGTGCTCCTCCAAATAGCCAAATATTTTTTCCTGGAGTTTGCTTTAGTTCAAGAATCTGCTGAATGATATTTCCATGAATTCTTTCCACTTTCTCCAGTTCAAAATTCAATGGTTTGTTAGAAGCAACTAGTATTTTCTGAGAAGGGAAATTCTTGCGGGTAATAGGTCCATTTTCTAAGTAAGTAGTTTTTCCCATGACGATTGTATCGACATCGGAAGCAAAATCTGACAAATCAAAGGATTTTAGAGTGTTTAGCTGTGAATCTAAATCCCCTTTTATCCAATCATATCCTCCATCATTCTCTGCAATATATCCATCCAAACTCATGGCTAAATTGAGAATTATTTTTCTCTCCACTTCTTCATCCACTTTCCTTAAATATAACTATTAAGAAGAAATTTGTTATTTCCGTTATAAAAATTTTTTTAAGGTTTGCGCTAAATTAAGAAATACTTTACGTTATTCTATCGATTTTGATTTCAAAGAGTGAACAATATGAAATGGAATTTTGAAGGTAAGACCGCCCTAATTACGGGTGGTGCTTCTGGGATCGGCAAGCAAATTGCCATGGATATGGTTAAATCTGGAGCATCCGTTGCCATTATAGATTTAGATGCCAATTTAGGAGAGAAGACCGCAGCCGAATTGCAACAATTGACTAAAGGAAAAGTTAAATTTTATCAAGGCTCTGTGGCGGAAAAATCATTTGTAGATCAAACCATTGCCAGCATCTTTCAAGATATTGGAGAGGTCGATTTTTTGGTAAACTGCGCCGGAATTCTGCGGGATTTTATGATTCATAAATTTGATGAAAAAAAATGGGACTTAACCATAGATGTTAATCTCAAGGGAGTGGCGGTGGTTTCTCAAGCAGTGGTAAGCAAATGGGTTGAGATTTCTAAGAAAAAAGCAGAGGAAAAGGGAGAAAAATATCTACCCGTGCTGGAAAATCCTCCTCGCGTGATTGTCAATATTGCCTCCATGGCTGCCGATGGTAATATGGGTCAATTGGCTTATTCCGCCTCTAAAGCAGGAGTGGTGGGGATGACCCTAACTATGGCCAAAGAATTGAATAGATACAACATCCGGGCGCATGCTGTTAAACCCACTCTAATTGAAACCCCTATTATTGGAGATTTACTGCAAAAAGCGGATGGCAAGTTTCGAAATATGTATGAAAGTAAAATTCCCTTCGGAATTGGGAAAACATCCTATGTAAGCGATCCCGTTTGCTTCTTATGCAGTGAAGGGGGATATTTCATGAACGGCTGTATTATTCCCATTAACGGTGGAAAATTGGATGGTTTATAGACACAACAAATCAAAAACCCGAATAGTGAGTGAGAATCATGTATAAAGAAGAAAAAGGAGTTCAAATTATTGATCCTGATATAAAAAAGAGCATTAGCACCCGGAATATTTTCAAGATTTTCAATGAATTGATATATTCCATGCTTTCTAAAGAAGAAATGGAATTTCTTTTAGAATTAGAAGATTTTATGCTTCGAGAAGTAGAACCAAGAATCGATTATGCGAAATCGGTTTATGAATTATTCCCCATTTTGGGAAAGGGTAATTATATGCAGCGATTGAATCCATATGGAGAAGGAAAGCATTTTGGTATGCGGTATGAGCTGTTACTGGCAATGGTCACATCTATTGTCGATCCAGAATTAGATTTAGCCCGGGTTGTTTCAGGTTTAATCTTTACAAATCCCATCTTTCAACATGCCAAAGAAAAAAATGAAAAGATGAAAAAAATTCTAAAAGATGTT
>CAYRPF010000033.1:0-13282 GCA_964426185.1 uncultured archaeon
AAGAGAAAAGGAAATCAATAAGTAAAGTTTTTTACATGCTAATGAACGGAGACATCGAGAATGTAGAGTTCTATTCTAATATAATAATTACAAAAAAAAAAGAAAAACGCATGATAAAATGGTATAATTCCTTATTAATTGATGATAATGAAAAAATTGTCGGAGTTTTGAGTTCTGGAACAGATGTCACAGAACTAAGCAAAGCTCAAGAAAATCTGGAAAAAAATCGAGAAATGTTGCGAATAACTCTCAATTATTCTCCATTAGCTATTATTTCGAATGATCTTAACGACGTTATTACAAATTGTAATGATGCTGCAGTAAAATTATTTCATGCCCAATCAGAACAAGAATTAATTGGTAAAAATTACATATCCCTTTTTGAAGAAAATGATCATAAAAAAATTGCTCTGAATTTAAAAAAAATTCGAGATGTGGGCAAAAGGAAATGCTTGCGGTATAATTTTAAACGTTTAGATGGTTCTACTTTTCCAGGAGAACTTTCTGTAAGTTTAATTTATGATTCACAAAAAAAACCGTTTGGAATTGTTTCAATCATTCAAAATATTTCCCGAAGAATAATAAGTGAAGAGACACAGATAAAAAACCAAAAATACCAAGCACTATCTTTAATGGCTGGCGGAATTGCCCATGATTTAAACAACGCACTAATGATTATTCAAGGAAATTTGGATCTAATTAAATTGAATGTTAAATCCGAAGAAATCAAAGAAATGATTCTTGATATGGAAAATAGCATTGAAAATATTAAGCAAAGCGTTAATTTTCTAATGTTTTATGGAAAACCTATTATAAAAAAAAGGCTAAATTACAATGTTAACAAGATAATTCAATTGTCAGTTAAATTTGTATCTCATGGATCCTCAAATGTTTTTATAATAGACACTGCAGAATTCCCTCTTAAAGTAGAATGTAATAGAAGCCAAATTTCACAAGTAATCACGAATATTTTGATCAATGCAGATCAATCAATGCCCAATGGAGGAGAAATTAGGGTTAAATCATGTCTTATAAAAGCAACTGAAATTAAGGAGAAATATCCACAAGTCTTGAATAAAAGTCGGGATTATGTAGTAATTTCAGTGAAAGATCAAGGTGAAGGCATAGATCCCAAAATTGCACCTTTTATCTTTGACCCATATTATACTACAAAAGAAACAGGTCATGGAATCGGTTTAGCCACTTCTCTTGCGATAATTAAAAATCACAAAGGATATATGTTTTTTGAAAGTAAGAAAGGTATTGGAACCACTTTTTATATTTTTTTACCTCTTTCTTCTAAAAGTAGAGAAATTCATAAGCAGAATAGCAACCTTCAAAAAGGGAGTAGAGATTTTTCTAACAAGCGAATTTTGATTATGGATGATGATGTTTTTGTTCAAAAAATAATTACAAAAATGATGAAACATCTTAAAATTACTGCAAAAATTGTTCCAAACGATAAAGTATGCATAGAAGAATTTAAAGCAGCACATTTAAAGAAAAATTACTATGATTTAGTAATACTGGATAATGTCATAACCGGTGGTAAATCTGGAAAAGAGGTAATTAAAGAATTAAAAAAGATTGATCCTAAAGTTAAAGTGGTATTATCCAGCGGAACTTTCTTTCAAAATTTTGCTGATTTAGGATTTATCGATCAAATTCAAAAACCTTATGTATTGGACCAAATTAAAGAGATTTTGAAGAAACACTTGTAATATCTTTTTTTTAGTTTAGTTTTAGTTCTTTCTTATATTTCCATTTCTAATTTCCATACAGTAGTAATTCCCTTTATCAGTTGTTTCTTTTATTTAAAGCATTTAGTAAAACTATGGCAGAAATGGATTCAACAACTGGTAAAATGCGAGGTACTATACAAGGGTCATGTCGACCAGGGATTTCTAAAATTTCCATCTGTTTGTTCTGGAAATTTAACGTTTTTTGGGCTTTCTTAATTGAAGCGGTTGGTTTAACTGCGATTGGTTATGTTTCAACGATCACAGATAATTGAAGTTTAAAGAAGCCTTGAAAAATGAAAAGCCGTACGATTTAATCTCATCTATGACCTTCTTTAAGTGCATTTCATATATTGAAATTTCTAATAAAATCTCGGATTTCCTTGTCTAGATGAATGCGTTTAAACCTTTCTCCTAAGGTTAATTTTTTGAATTCATCGTATCCTTGCTCCTTTTTCATATAAGAAAGAAATTTTAATTCCGATGAAACTCTTTTCTTTAATTTTTGGTTATTTAAGTGCACTGCGATATTTATGCTATCTTTTAGTACTTTTGCTGCTTCATCAAGATGAAATTGTGTGATTGAAATTTTTGCATATAGGATAGAAAGTTCTAAAAGTTCATATCTTACATGAAATTCACGAGATATAACAATCAAGTGGCCCAAGTGTTTCCTCAAATCAAGGATTAAAGTTTCATCATTAGATGTGAGAATTAATGTCACTAAAAACTCACAGAGATGAAGTAAAGCGGCATGTGTAATTGTAGAATCAATAATACTCTCTTCGGTTACTTGTTCAAGAAGGAAAACTGCTTTCATTTGATCCCTATGTTTCCCGCTAAGCGAAAGCAAAAGACCTTCCACAATTTTTGCAGTTTGAATTATTATATCATCTTTAGCAGTTTTCCGCATTTCAAATAATTTCTCAGCATAGAAGCGGGTTTTTTCTATATCGGTTTCTAAAAATAGCAATACCAATTTATACAAGATCCAATAAGATTGCAGTTCATTTCCTTCTTTTTTAAAAGAATTCAATCCTTTTTCATAATAATGGAGAGCATTGTCCAATTTGTCTATAGCATGATAAATGCCTCCGATTTCGCCATAAATTATTCCTAAAAATTGGGGGTGATTGATTTTTTCAAATAAATTCAAAGCTTTTTTATATAGATAGAGCGCTAGATTTAAATCAAGAATTTCTACAGCGATCTTTGCTTTTCGTGCTAAACTTATAGCTAAACATTCTTCATCGTCATTATTTTTTGCTAGATTCTCACATTTATCATAATAATCTAATGCCTCGGATAAAACACCCTTTTTCTTATAAAGATCCCCAATTAAATAATATAAACGAGCTAATTCAGTTTTTTCTCCATGAATTTCAAATTTTTCTTTGGCTTGTAAATAATATTTCTCAATTTTTTTAAGGTCTTCTTTTTGAAAGGAAAGAAGGAAACCTATACGCATATTGGTTTTTCCCGAAAAAATATCCATTTTCGAAAGATCTTGAATACATTTTAAATTAAATAAACTCTGGTTGAATAAATCAACGCTTTGAGGTAAGTTGCCTGAATGAAAGGCATTCCATCCTTTACGCTGGTTTATCCAGGCAGTATACTCAGCTTTTAAAACTGGGGGTAAATCTTGCGAAATTTGTAAGGCTTCATCATAGATTATCTGAGCTGAAGCATTTTCCTCTATAGATTCATAAAATAATGAATAGAGTATCCGATTTTCTATTAAAAGTTCTATAAACGAAAAATCTTTTAGGATGTCAAAGCTTTTCTCAATCTGTTCTTTAATTTTTTCGAAATTCACTTCTTTTCGGTCTTTTTTACCCAATAAAAGATTTAATTTTGCAGACATCATTTCAATTATGGCTTTTCGAATTAGATAGTTATTAGAATGGGGTAGACTTTCCATTTCTTGAGGAATTTGACATTGTGCCAGTTTAAGACACATGCTGTATTCATCAAAATTCCTTAATATCCAATCGCTTAAACCAAGGGATGCGTCGAATAACTTAAAGGCGGTTTCAAAAACCATAATCATGCCTGTATATGCTGCGCTTTGAATTAAATTCAGCACCGAATCTATATATAATACAGAATCAGAGATATATTTAGTAAACTCAAACGCTTTTTCTGCGAATTGATTAGCTAATGGAATTTTTTCCAATTTTTGACAAATATAACTTCCTATTAAATAGTATTTCACGCGATCAATGTCAGAAAAGGGGAAATCCTCCTTAATTTTCTCCCATTCAGAAAAAGCAGTTTCAAATTTTCGTAAACATATGTAAAGTAGAAGTCTTTGCAACAATTTTGGGATGTTATCTAATCCAAGCCATGATTTTATATCATTAGAAGAATATTTTCCAGAAAATTGGATAAATCCAGGGATAAATGTGGGTATAATCTGATTACTTTGGATAATAATGGAATTTACTTCATCATAGAAAATTAGGAAAATTTTCTCAAAAGCTGATTTAATGCTAGCAAAATTTGGGTTTTCTTTAGCGTTCTTTAAGAATAAGATATCAATTTCGGGTAAGTTTTGAAACTCTTTTATATATTTTTCAATTAATTGACTAAATAAGGCTTCTTCTTGTGGTTGGATAAGGCCATCTCCCGCCCATATTGAAAGCATACAATCGATAGAGCCACCTCTTGCATTGAGAGAATCTATAGGAAAAATTGTGTTATATGTGTGTATATCATGAAAATTATACTCAAAATGAATATACTCAGAATAAATATCTAACAATGAATTAATTTGCTCCAAATTTTCACTATCTATAGGAGGTTTTACCATAAAGGTCGTAGGCCCCACAGTTGTATCAAAATAAGTGAAAATTACAGATAAATCAGAAAATTCCATTATAAAATCAATTTAATAGGATATAAGAAAAAATTTTTGATAATGAATTATTTGCTGTGGAATAGTTTGGATGAATTTTAAATTTCAAGGAAATTTCTTTTATTTAAAGCATTTAGCAAAATTATGGCAGAAATGGATTCAGCAACTGGTAAAATGCGAGGTACTATACAAGGGTCATGTCGACCAGGGATTTCTAAAATTTCCATCTGTTTGTTCTGGAAATTTAACGTTTTTTGGGCTTTCTTAATTGAAGCGGTTGGTTTAATTGCGATTGAAAAACTTATAGGCATTCCCGTAGTAATTCCTCCCACAATTCCTCCTGAATGATTGGTAATGGTTTCAATTTCCCCGTTTTCACACACAAATGGATCATTATGCTCGCTTCCGTGCATTTCTGCAGCCGCAAACCCTGTTCCAAATTCAACACCCCGTACACCGGGAATTCCAAAAATGGCTTGCACCAGTTGAGATTCTAAAGATTGAAACCAAGGATCCCCAATTCCTTTTGGGAAGTTCAGCACAATTACCTTGATTATGCCCCCAATTGAATCTCCCTCTTGCTGGACCTTTCTAACTTCGGAAAGCATCTTTTCAGCAATGTTTAAATCAGGATTTCCAATATAACACAGATATTTGGATATATTATAACCATCATTATTTGATTTAGAATTTTCTTCTGGATGGGTCAGGATATCTACTCTCTTATCGTGAAATTTGATGAGTTCTTTGGGATTGTATTCATTGTCATCCTTAATTTTCCCGATTTTGGTGATGTATGCAATTATGTGAATATCTTGGGCAGATAACATCTGTAAAGCAACTGCTCCACCCATAACGTATGCGGCAGATAGTCTTCCCGAAAAAAATCCACTACCTTTTAAATTAATATTCTCACCAAATCGCAATTTCGCAGGATAATCCACATGAGAAGGGCGGGGTATTTTCTTAAACAGTTGATAATCTCTTGAATTTACATCTTGATTCTTGATAATCATGCGGACGGGTTTTCCATCTGTAAATCCGTTTTGTATGCCATTAGTAATGATAAAATTATCCAGCTCCTTTCGTGAAGATACTATTTCATTAAATCCGGGTCTTCTCAATTGCAGCATGGTTCGGATTAATGAAAAATCCAATCTAATGCCCCTTTTAATTCCTTTTATAATACAACCGATTTTATACCCATGTGATGTACCAAACCCAGCCACAGAAAAGGAATTTCCCAAGATCATGCTTTGAAAAATTTCCATTCCTTGTAAAAAACTTTTTAGAGAAATCTGGTTTGGTGCTGTTGTACAGTCTTTGTCAAATGCGACATAGTTTAGGGTATTACCCAAATAAGCCCCTGCTATTCGGGAAAAATGTGAATGGGGGCCTGTAGCAAAAATCGTAATGGGAACTGCTGAGTGTGAACTTAAGATCTCAAGTTGAAACTGCTCAAATCGCTCTATTTCTTCGTATTCTTCTCTTTCTCTCTCTTCTATTTCTTTTTCTTTTGGTTCTTTTTCTTCTCGTAATGATCCAGACCTTACCGAAAAGACAATCTTTGGGTAAATCCCTTCGATTTTTAAAAGTTCATCTAGTTTTTGCCGAAATATAGCCAGATTTTCGGGCAATAAGGCGTGATATGATACAATAATTTTACTAGAAGAAGCATGAAGCGCTTCTTGCGTGAATTTAGCGTTATTCAAGATATTGTCAAATTTTTGGAGGTTACTCCATTCAATATCAATGAAATCGAAGTTCAATTCCAGCGCAGTTTGAAATAACTCTCTTCGCAAAATATCGGTATAATTATGAACACCACCCTCTTTATAATCCCGAATGGTTAATATTAAAGGCTTCTTACTGCAATTTTTAATGTATTTAAGTAATTTCTTTGAAATTTGCTGGGGGTGCAGATAATCCAATCGAATTTCGATTATATCGATTTCAGAAACTGCGTTTATTGCCTCGATTCGTGCAAATAATTCATTGTGAGAATTAAAACTAAAACAACCAACTATATTTTTTTTTGGAATAAATTTTCCCCCTACTGTTATGCTATATTTAAGGTTATACTCAAATACTACACATTAATGATATATTTCTATCAACAATATACTTCTATAATTCATTTCAATATTATTATTCAATAATAAATTTCCATAATACACTCCAATGCTAACTCTAAATTCTGATACTATGTATATAAAGAATCAAGCAGCTCAAAAAAATTTGGGAATGATTTTTTCACGCAATCTGGATCTTGAATTTCCATCCCATCGATTCGCAGACCTGCTATGGAAAATCCCATGGCAATACGATGATCATTTTGAGGATCCACCAAAATTCCGTGATAGGATTCTTGAGGCTCAATTATAAGAAAAGAATCACTTAAAATCACTTTCGCACCGAGATTTGTCAGATAGCGATTCAATAAATCCAGACGATTGCTTTCTTTAAATTTCAAATGCCCGATATTGGTAAAACTTGAGGTCCCATCTGCAAATAAGGCAGCAATTGCCAATGGAATTACCAAATCGGGATAATTCCCCAAATCAACCGCGATGGACTGCAAGCTTCGATAATTATTACTTTCATTATTATTATTTATATTATTATTTTCTGTTGCGGGAAAGATCTTAATTTTATCGTTGTCAAATTCAAATTTACAGCCCATTTTCTGCAAACAGTCAATTATATAACGATCTCCTTGTATCGAATTAGAAGTAATCCCATTTATTACAATTGACCCCCCACAAATTGCCGCGGCTACAAAAAAGAAAGAAGCTGCAGAATAATCCCCTTCAACCGTGATATTTTGGGATAAATACGGGCCTTGAAAGGGTATTTGAGCAGTTATTATTCCATTTTGCATTTCTGAATTTATACTGGCCCCAAATTTCTGCATTAATTCAAGAGTCATTTTGATATAAGGAACCGAGTGATGTATACCCGCAGAATGAATAATTAGCCCTTCTTCCAATAATGGTGCAATAAGTAAAAGCGAACTGAAATATTGGCTGCTCTCCTCAATAGAAATAGTAATTTCACCCCCTCTTAATCTTCCGTGAATTTTAACAGGAGGATATCCATCATCTTCAATAAAGTCGACTTTCACTCCTTTTTGGCTCAAAACTTGACTTAATTCTCGTACGGGACGGAATTTCATACCTTTGGCGCATTGTAAAGTGATTGGTTGATCCAACAGGACAGAAATGGTCATGAAAAAACGATAGCCGGTGCCCGAATTACCTAAATATATCTCCTCCGGCGGCGAAGGAAATATCCCTTGACAACCGTTAAGATAGGTTTCTCCATTCTCCTCCCAGATATCAACTCCTAATTGCTTTAAGGCATTGATTGTCAACTTAACATCTTCACATTGAGAGAGATTGTGAATTTTTGAAATACCTTTGGCCAATGCGGCTAAAATTAGCACACGATGGCTGATACTTTTCGATCCGGGAATAGATATACAGGTACTATGATTAATTCGGTTTATCTGGTCTATCTGGTTTATCTTCTTTATTCGCTTTTTCTGCTCCAATTTCTTAATTTTGCGGATGTTAACCACGCTGTTTTGTTCGACATCATTCATATTTGGATTCATTTCCAGAAAAATACTACTCTTTAATTTTTGCTTATACTGCGAATTCGTTGCAAATCTTTCATTTCAATAATAATTCGGGCGAATATATCATGTATAAATTCGGGATCTAAGCCATACTCTTGCGCTAACTCATGATATTTTTCAAAAAGGGCTTGTTCGCGCTCGGGATGAAAAATTGGAATATGTTCTTTTTGCTTGATTGAAACGATTTCTGGAACTAAGTTCAAGCGTTGCCGCAATAATTGGATAATTTTCTCATCTATTTCTTCAATTGAATCTCGAATTTGTTTTAAGGAAGAGGCCATTTTCTACCGCCCAAAATATAATTAGAAATTTGGTTATTTTTATGTTCTCATATTCCTATATATTTGGTTATATATTTGGTTATTTTTATGATATCTATGGTTTTATAAAGTGAACTGAAATTGATTATTCAGCCGCTTCACTACAAAATTTAAAAAGTAAGATGGCGCCCTGATCGGGACTCGGACCCGAGTCGAGGGAGTGACAGTCCCCCATGCTGACCGTTATGCTCAACTTTTTTATGGAAAAATTGAACTACACTATCAGGGCTTTGATGAGAATGGAAATAATCAATCACGAGTTTTGAGAGAATTTCCAAGATTTACAATTATTGTTTATATTAAAAATTTTTGGTGAGAACCGAGAACAAATAGAAGTACATAGTACATTACTATTAGAAAAAGCATTTTCCCGAACAGAAATTCAATTGGCGGATGAATTTTTCACAATGTTTAAATAAGTCAGCGAGATACAATTTTTATGTCAACAAAAACCGAAGAAGATATAACCACATCGATTATGCATCAACCTGTTCCTTTTAATAGTTTTAATAGGCTCGGTGAAATCTTAAGAGGTTATGCAATTTCATTATTTGTGCGCTTAGCCTTGGGCGTGAGTGTTACAATTTTGGTGAGTATTTCTTATTTTAGCCTCTTGATGAATTCTGAAAATTATCAATATTTCCTTATTATTATGGATAATTTTTCCATAATTTATTTTAGTTGTTCATTTGTAAACATATCAACCGGGGCTTGGGTTTTTTACCGTGAATTCGAGTTAATACGAGAAATCCAGTTAATACAAGAAAAGGAATTTTTGAATAATTTACCAGTAATCCAGCGGAATTTACTACAGCAAAAGGTGGTTAATTTTGGTAAAAGGTTGAAAATTGGAGGGATTCTACGATTATGTTTGATGGTAATTTTATTAATTGTCGGTTTTGCACCTTATATTTTAAGAAACGCTTCAATTTTTGAAAATACAATGCTATCTCTTGCTGGAATATGGGGTATTTTGCTGGTTTTCTTCTTATTAGCAGCAGGAAGTCGGGTATTTAGTGGATTAGCTTGGATGGATTGGAATTCTTGGGTAAATGCAGTATTATCGGCAATTTCTGGCAATCCTTTAAATGTTCCATCTCAGTCATTGGTAGCAACAACAACAACAACAGCATTGTCATCCTCATTACCGAATTCAGAAAAATTGATTTTTTTTAACCAAGTGAAATCTTATTTAAATACGATTAAAATAGGTTGGGCGGTATTTGGTTTAGGATTAATTGGAGTTTTTGGTGTTTTCTTTATTGTTCCTTTTATTTCTTCCATCGGTTATGGTATATATGCTGTAAATATATGGAAATTAAGCAGTTACCTTTGGAGAGAATCAACTTCTTTGGTGTCGAATGAATCGAATGAGTTGAGTGAATCAAGCGAGTCGAATGGATCATATCAAGAAAATCGCGGAAGAATCAATTTAAGCGGGGATCTCTCAAATTCAACTGATGTTCAAAGATATTGTGTGAATTGCGGGGCGGAAATTCGTGAAGAACATAAATTCTGTCCTAACTGCGGCCATCCAATAGAATAGAAAAAAAAAAATTGAATCAATAAATTAACGCAGTAGAAAGTCGATTAATTTGCGCATTTTTTTGATTTTCTTAAATTCTTCTTTGGAAAATGTATCCTCTGCCCATTCTTTGACATCGGCCCAATTTTGATTCTCTTTGGGCAGTGAACGCGCGTAACCAATTATTTTTTCCACTTTGTCAACATTAACCAGCTGTCCAGTTAACTTTTTTCCAGTTTTCGTGGCAAAAAAGGCATAGTAGTCCACCAAATCTTCAGGCATCATAGGGTTCATAGAATTGATCAAATCTTCTTTCATTCCACGCAACATTGGTGTGCGTACCATTCGTGGCATAATGAGATTTACGTTAATTTTCTGCGATTTTAATTCCAAGGCTAAACATTCGGTGAAACCAAGGAGACTGGATTTAGACATAGAATACACGGTCCAACCGGGTGCTGGCTGTCCTATGATGGTGCTTCCTGTGGATAAAATGGTCCCTCCGCCTTGAAAAACCATATGAGATAACACCGCGTGAGATCCGTAAAGTGGTCCGAGCACGTTAGTTTTGATAATATTATCTAATATTTCGGGGGTGCATTTTGGGTGATTGAGTGGATATAGACGCGAAAATCCTGCGTTGTTTATCAAGATATCAATTTTTCCAAATTTTTCCATTGTTTTAGCAAAAGCTTGCTTTAAATCTTCATAATTTTGAACATTCAAGGGAATTGAAAGAGCACGACGCCCGATTTTTTCAATTTCAGCTTGAATTTGCAGTAATTTTTCTTCAGTAGTACCAACAAGAACAATATTGGCACCATATTTGGCAAAACCCTTGGCGAGAGCTGCCCCAATTCCCGATCCCGCTCCTGTAATAAAGGCAACTTTATCTTCTAACAGAAGTTCTTGATTAGAATTTTTTACATTTTCCATTTTTAAATTCACATCTTTGAAATTGAAGTATCTTGTGGATAACAAATGGAATTTTAAATAAAAACATTAATATCCAATATGGATTAATTTGGGTTAATAAGAGATTAAAGAAATTCGCATGAAAAATGTGGATTGCAAATAGGGATGAACAATATATATGAAAAAAACGATTAAATATCTCCGAGAAGCGATAGAAGGGGAGCATCAAGCGGTGGAAAAATACCAAAAATTTGCCACTGTAGCCTATGAAGAAGGTTTTCCAAAGGTGGCCTTGTTATTTAAAGCATTGGTAAATGCAGAAAAAGTTCATATAAAAAATCATCAAAATGCAGTTAAAGCAAATTCTGCTCCTCTTGATTCACATTCAGATTCCGATTTGTCTTCAATTCAGAAACACAGAGCAAAACAAGAAAATGCAACAAATCACGAACTTTCGATCGAAGCTCCCCATTCTACCGATTCAACAAAATTAAATCTGGAAAATGCCGTGGAATCGGAGATGTATGAATATCGCACCATGTATCCAAATCTCCTTAAGGCTGTTAAAAAAGAAAAAAAGACTATGAAATGGACACGGGAAGTTGAATTAACCCATGCGAAAGCCTTGAAATTGGCATTGAAGCAAATCGAGAAAGGTTCAGACCTACAAGTAGAATCAATCTGGGTTTGTCGTGTTTGCGGTAATCTGATTTTATCTAACACCAAAGATCCACCGAAAGAATTATGTCCCATTTGCAGGCATGATCCTCATTTCTTTAAGCAAATTTCAGAATCCCCGCCAAAAATTACATAATCAGGAAAATTATACCCAACAGATTCATTGTCAACAGAAGCATTGTCAAGAATACTAAATCGATACTAAATCGAAGTTAACATAAGAAATAAAGTTGGGATAACTCTTAAATATCCAGCACCCATTCCCATAAAGGTTTAAATTTTACTTGGTTCCTATAGCCTTCCTTATTTTTTGTAATAATCAATGCTTCGTATTTTTTATCTGGAAATTTCTTTTTAAATTCTTCAAAACCTTTAAATTCGCGTTGGGAAAGTTCTTCATCTGAATAAGAGACATTGATTAATTTGACTCCATTCTTTGGTAATAAAACAACAAAATCAATTTCATTTTTGCTTTTCCAATAGAAAACTTCCTTATATTTTTTAACAAGATATAGAAAAACCAAATTTTCAGCCAATCTTCCTTCATCTTTTGAAAAACTGAATGCTACATTATTACGTAATCCATTATCAATGCAATAAACCTTTTTGGGATTAACTTGCTGTTGTTTTACAGAATAACTGAAATATGGTAATAAAAATATAAAATTTGTCTCAATTAAATAACCGACATATTCGATAAGAGTCTCCTTGCTGATTTTTATCTGTTGATGAAGTATGTTATAATACTTATTTATACTGAAAATATTCCCAATATTAGTAAGGAGGTATTTAATGATGTATTTCAATGCTAAGGTGTTTCTAATGGAGTATCTTTCGACTAAATCACGGTAAACTATCATTTCGTAATATGTATGTAATATTTCTGATTTTAAATGTTCTGAAATAACAACTTCTGGAAAACCTCCTTCATATAGATATTCATCAAAGTATTTTTTCACTTGATATCTTTGATCACTATACTTTAAATTTCCTTTAAGTATTATATTATGAAAGTGGAGAAATTCTTTAAAATTTAGAGGGTAGAACGTAATTGGGATTGTTCTACCACGAAGCTCTGTAGAAATCTCTTGAAATGAAATTTTAGAGGAAGAACCTGTTAAATAGATTTTTACGTCTTCTTTATCATATAATCTTCTTATAAACAATTCCCAACGAGAAACAACTTGTATCTCATCGAAAAATAAATATTTCTGCACTTTTTTATTGTTAGGATATAGACTGAAATATGCATCCAGAAATGAATTCATATCCAATAGTTTAATTGGAAATAATCTATCGTCTTCAAAATTAATATAAACTATCCTATCTTTAGTTATTCCTTGATTTAATAAATCTCTTATTTGTTGGTAAAGAAAATATGTTTTTCCTGAACGCCAAACGCCAATAATTGTGAGTATTTTATCCGTTTTTGGAAGAACATAATCTCGCATATGTATTTTGGGAAGTTTTTGATTTTGAAATTCTAATATAATATATTTAAAGGCAGTTTCTTTTTCCATCATACGAATAATTGATTTAATACATTTAAATTTATTCCTTTATGAAAGACCATTTTTTCAATAATTATTATAATATAAAAGACCG
>CAYRPF010000033.1:13382-26834 GCA_964426185.1 uncultured archaeon
CTCAAATTATTAAAGATGAAGATCGATGGGTACGCGAAATGGTTATAGAAGAATTAAATGTTACCGATTTAGAACCAAAAAACCCCATCAAAAATTCGATTGTTATCTTCTTTGCCTTTATTTTAGGAGCACTTTTTCCGGTGCTTCCATATCTAATCTTTCAAAGCATTCTTCCTTCCAATATGATTTTTTGGGTTGCAACAATAGTTACATTTGGAGGACTATTTTTAGCCGGTGCCATAAAGAAATTTGTTACTGGAGTAAATTGGGCGCGTTCAGGCATAGAAATGCTTCTGGTGGGATTATTTGCCTATGGAATATCATATTTCTTGGGAAACTTAGTTGGAGCGGCAATTTAGGACGAACTAACCATCATTATACATTGAAAATGAATTATTGAACAAATTTTTTTATGGTTTTTACTTGGAAATCTTTATTTATTATGATTGAAACGTCAGATTTTAATTTTTGAACAGTTTTATGCTCTTGTTCAAGAACTTTTAATCGGAAAGAATCGGACGTTTCTTTTTCTCGAATAACTTGGGCATTTTGGGTTTCTTCATAGGTCATGTCAATAAAAATTTTCACATCAGCATCAACTTTCAGTGCATAGAGCCCTTCTAAAATAATAATATCGACTTCTGCAAAATTGGTACGCAGAGAATCAACTTGATCAGTGAGAAGATCAACACATGGCATTTCAGCGATTTGTTTTTCTTTAAATTTTAGAATTACTTCATTAATTTTATCCCAATTATATTCACCAAGACCAATTTCTTGAATAGAGTGCTCTTTGCGCCATTTGGTGCGTATTTTGGGATGAATTATGTAAAAATCATCAGTGTGAATTATTTTGGCATAAATTTTTTGCTTTTTCAAGTATTTGGACATCATATGTGATACAACGCTTTTTCCAGTGCCAGATTCTCCCCCTATGGCAATAATAATTCTAGGACCAATTTTTTCCAGTTTTAAAAGATCGAGAATCTCCCTTGCAACACGTTTGTGTTTTTCGTGAATAATTAGAATATCTTCCAACATTTGCTTTCATCAAGTTTTTTTTAATTTCAATTTTTATTTTTCGTTTTAAGGTTCGTTCTAAGTTTCGTTTCATTTCTAATTGTTTGTATATAATTCTTATAACTCAATTTCAGTCCATTTCTGATTTGATACTTCTATTTTTTGATGATTTATTTCGATCATAAGAAATTTCTGATTAATCTGTGGCATATTAATGCGTATTTTCACCATTAAATTACTAACTATAAAAGTAAAAGTAGTTCCTTGACAAACTGCATTAAATTGAACTTGTTCAATATTGTTTGGCAAATTTGGGCGACAAAAGATCTGATCTTGAATTAACTGAAACCCGCAATATGATCTAATTAATTCTGTAACTGTAGCGGCCATAACTCCTGTGTGAATTCCTTCTTTTGTTGTGCCCCCTTGAATATCGAAAATATCACTCCCTAGTGCTTCTTGAAATAGATTCCAACTTAAAATTTTTTTATCACGCTGCTTTTTTCGGTCAAATTGGCCGATTTGATTAGCAAGGTTTGAAAATACAATTTTACTAAGTGTGGAACCGTGAGAAGTGCGAGAGAAATAATATTCGAAATTCTTTACTAAGATATCTTCGTAAGAGGGAAAGCCTAAATCAATTAGCAAATCCTTAATTTTTCTCTTGTTAAGAAGAAAGAAGACCATTAATACATCCGGTTGCTTTGAAACTTTGAAAAAATCAGTAGACGAACCCTCAGCTTTCAAGATTCTATCAAGTCGAGAAATATCCCTATATTTTTCCTTATATTTATCCCAGTCAAGTTCCTTAAGGTGAAAATATCCTTCAAATTGCTCAATTATCCCTTCTTCATTGATTGAAAGAGAAAGATTACGGGATATTATCCCCCATATTTGAAGATCATCATCCATTATATTAAGATGAGAAATTAGTATTCTCTTATCGTTTTTATTTAGAGATTCGATGAAAGATTTGGCTCGATCTAATAGCCAACTAACCATTATATTAGTATAAAAATTGTTTTTTAAGCCAATGTCTTGTGATTCAGGAAATTTTTCATGAAATTCATCAGGTCCCATTACTTTTGAAATATCATATTTTTGAGTTTTCTCGTTGAATTTTGCTGCACTAACCCAAAACTTGACAATTTCAAAGAATATTTCAGCTCCATAATTCAAGAAAAAATCGTAATCTGAGGTAATTTCGAAATATCTCCAGATATTAAATGCAATCGCTAAAGAAACATGTTTTTGTAAGTAACTAAAATCCGGATCCCATTTACCCGATTTGGGATTAAAATGGAATTTCTGGGTTGTTTCAGCACCATTGCTAGCACTTTGCCAAGGAAACATTGCTCCTCTATAATTATAGGTTTGTGCATTTTTCTTTGCATTAGGAAGACAATAATAACGATATAGAAGCAGAGAACGGCTTATTTCTGGGAAAAACAAATTGTAAAATGGAATAATGAAAATTTCATCCCAAAAGATATGCCCATGATATGATTCTCCTGTTAGACCTCTTGCAGGAATCCCAAAATTGAAATTTGAGCTAATTAATGAAGATGTTGAAAGTAGATGATAAGAATGCAAGCGAAGGGCTTGTTGTACAAATCGATCTCCCTTTATTTGAAGATTTATTTGATTCCAATAATAATTCCATTGATTTATATGTGAATTTAAAAGTTCAGAATAAGATTTTACTGAATTTAGGGTCTTTTTTGCTTGTTTTAAAGGATCTACTGAATCATAAGATTGGTTTGTAAAGAAAACTACGGTTTTATTGACAGTTAATGTATCATTTTCATTTAAATTACAAGAAAATTCAGAATCGATGTGTAATTTCTCTGGTTTATGGTTCCATTTTACTTCAATTCTTTGTGAATTTATAGTAACATCTAATTTTGCTATTTCAACAACAAGGATATTGGAATTATTTGTTTTAACACTTAAAAGACTCCAATCATCACCGCCCTTCACATTTATGGCGGTTAAATGTTGATTTTGGAAAGATTTATATCGCTCAACTCCTTCATTTCTAACATTTCCATCTAATCTTGATTTGATAAGGAAACGATCCGAATAATTCAGAGGTTTTATTGAATAGGTCAATGTTCCTATATGAGGATTATCCGCACTTGCGAATATTTCTGTGTGAATGTAAGTTTTTTCTCCCGTATTTTCTTCAATAATTAAATCTCGATAACTAACACCTCGTTTTAAATCGATACCACGTGAATACTCACATATTCTATTTTTTTGGCTAAATGTATAAGAATTTAAATCAAAATATTCTTTTTTGTGATGTTTGAATGTCAGAAAGAGCCAATTCGGGAGATTAACGAGATCTTCATTTGAAATCACTTTTCCTTCAATTATTGAATCAAGGTGGTTATATACACCAGCGATGTAAGTTCCTGGATAACTATATTTAGATGAAGTATTTTCTACATTGATTCCTCGTGAACCAAAATATCCATTACCTACTGCAAAAAGAGATTCATATGTGCGTTCATTTTCAGGAGTGTATTGGTTAATTTCGTATTTCCACAGTTTTTTGGGCAATTCAATTGTAAACCAATGTTCAATAAATTGTATATCAATTTCTTTTAAATCGGAAACAACTATATCTGCCCCATTTTCTTTTAATATTTGGTGATTTTGAGCGCGTGCAATGCCAATAATTAAACCAAAACGGCCATTTCTTCCAGCTTGAACTCCCGAAACCGCATCTTCAACCACCGCTGCTTGAAAATACGGCACTTTCAGATTTTCACAAGCTTTGAGGAAAATATCTGGTGCAGGTTTCCCTTTTAGATTCTGCTCCACAACAGTGATTCCATCGACTCGAGTATCAAATAAATGGGATATGTTGGCGACTTCTAATACGTGCTTACAATTCTTACTGGAAGAAGCAACACCAACTTTGATACCATTTTGACGTAGATCTTGGATCAAATGAATGGTACTGGAAAAAAGAGTTACACCTTGTTCATTTAATAATTGATTGATTAAACTATTTTTTCGATTTCCTAATCCACAAACGGTTTCTTTATCATCAGAATCATCCGGATTTCCATAAGGAATTTCAATATTCCGAGATTTTAAAAAAGATTGAACACCTTCATATCGAGGTTTACCATCAACAAAAGATAAATAGTCCTTTTCATAAGTAAATTCTCTAAAGGGTTCACCATATATAGATTCACGATCTTTTAGATATTCATCAAACATTTTCTTCCAAGCATTACTGTGTAATCCAGCAGTTTGAGTAATTACCCCATCAAGATCGAATATTACAGCTTTAAATGAATATATTGCTCCCACCTCATCATAGAAAAAAGATTTTTTTATTTCAAAAAAAAATTCATTGTTTTATGAATCGATTTTTTTTTGAACAGGAATTTCATGAAGCAAATTTAATTCACTTTCGCTATCAAAAATATGTATTTTTTCTAACGGAAAAGAAACGTATGCTTTTTCTCCCATTTTACCCGAATAATATCCATTAGCTACAGCCATAGCCGAAGTTTTATCTGGAAATTCAAATGAAACTAAAGTATTTGCCCCTAAGTACTCAACAACTGAGATTTTCACTTCAAGTGAATTATCAAATCTTTCAGGTTGAATAATTATATGTTCAGGTCTAATTCCAAGTTTAACATTGTTGAATTCCTTCTTTTGAAGTTTTTGAATAACTTCATTATCTAAATCAATCTGATTCTCACCAAATATAATTTGAGATGCCCCTAAGTCAATTTTACAGTCGATGAAATTCATGGTGGGAGATCCGATGAATCCTGCAACAAAAATATTTCGAGGAAAGTTATAAACTTCATGAGGTGTTCCAACTTGTTGGATATTTCCTGCATTTAGAATGGTAATACGATCCGCCATTGACATTGCTTCAACTTGATCATGAGTGACATAAATCAAGGTTGTTTGTAATCGTTTTTGCAGTTTTATGATTTCAGCACGCATTTGTGTCCTAAGTTTTGCATCTAAATTACTGAGTGGCTCATCAAACAAGAACACAGTAGGATTTCTTACGATACAACGCCCTAAAGCAACTCTTTGCCTCTGTCCACCACTCAATTCTTTTGGTTTTCTGTCCAATAAATGACTAATATTCAAAATTTCGGCAGCTTTTTGCACGCGTTTTTCGATTTCATCAGCAGGTATTTTAGCTAACTGTAATGCAAAACTCATGTTTTTTTTAACGTTCATATGAGGATAAAGGGCATATGATTGGAAAACCATCGCTAATTTCCGCTCTTTAGGAGGTAAATCGTTCACACAAATATCACCAAAATAAATTTCCCCAGACGTCACCATTTCTAAACCTGCAATTAAATTTAGACAAGTCGATTTTCCACACCCAGAAGGGCCTACCAATACCATAAATTCTTTATCTCTTATCGTTAAATCAATATCCTTTAAGACATGAACGTTTGGTTTGAAAATTTTATTTACTTTTTTTAATTCAATTTGAACCATTTCATTTTTCACCTTTTTAGATTAACCTTTTACAGCACCGCTTGTAATTCCCTTGATGATTTGTTTTTGGAATATTAAAACGATAATTACTAATGGAACTGTTGCTAAAGAAGTTGCAGCCATTAAAGCAATATCTGTATCCCAATCTGCAGAAAGGCTTAAGGGACTTTGCACAAATCGTAATATCGCCCTTGGAACGGTATGATTAACATCACTTACAAGCCATATCTGTGCAAACAATAATTCATTCCAAGCATTGATAAAAACTAAAATGAAGCAAGTAAACAACCCCGGAATGACCAAAGGAGCAATTACTTTGTAAAAAACTTGCAAATTTGAAGCACCATCAACTTTTGCCGCCTTCCATAAATCTTCGGGAATCTCTTGAAAAAAAGAACGAAGAACAAAAGTAGCTAGAGGTAGATTAAAAGCTGTGTAAGGTAGAAGTAAACCGAGAAGATTGTCAGTTAGATCCATAAAAGGAAGAATTTCTGCGATCGCTTTGATTTGAATAAAATAAGGTATGATAATAATTAATGGTGGGAGTGAAGTCATTGTAAAAATGATAAAAGTTGAAATATTTTTACCAGGAAATTTGAATTTTGCTAAAGCATAACCTGTAAAAGCTCCTATAATTAGGACTATTACACCAGTAGAACTGGAAAGAATAAATCCATTCAACAAAGCTCTCCCAAAACTGACTCCTGTAAAACCAGACGTTTCAAAAACAACCTTAAACGCTTTGATTGATGGATATTTAGGAAAGAATTCGAATGAATTTTGAGGAATATATGGATCTCTAAAAGAACGCCCGACAATCCAAATAAAGGGGGCTGCACAAAATAACATCATTAAAAAAATGGCAATGCGAAACTCCCAGCGCTCAATTATCCTACGTCTTTTATATTTTTTAATAGTTCCCTTCTTGAGAGAGATACTGGTTATCAAGTTTTCATCTATCTTAGAAGATAATTCACTATTTTTCGCTTTAGAAGCATTTTTATTCTGAAATTTTATCGATTTTTTAATTTTGTTTAAAAATTTATTACTCTTTTGATTGGATGACACATTGGGTAAATTAGACTTTTTTCTCATTCGCTTATGTTTTCTATTATCTTTATCCTTTGAAGCCCACTTAAATATAATTAAGGCAAATATACCAATTAAAACAAACTCTAAAACTGCCACTGCTGAGGCCATTCCAAAATCTTGAGTTTTCGACCAGAAATTTACGGCTTGATATGTCATCGAATAAACACTGGTATCTCGAAAAACAACTATTGCATCATAAACCCGAATAGCATCCATCATTCTGAAAACTAACGCAATACCTACTCCGGGTTTAATTAACGGCCAAGTAATTCTCCAAAATGTTTGCCATTTACTAGCCCCCGCAATGGATGCTGCTTTATAGAGATCGTCCGGAACAATTTGTAGGGCAGCTAGAATTAATAAACTGAAATATGGAGTTGTTTTCCATACATCAATGAAAATTGAACAAAGCATTGTAAAAGTTATTTGTACATCTAAAAGATAGGGTGCATATAGAACAGGAAGGGATAATGTGAATAAAGTTTGAACATCTGCTCCGAAAAAGGCGATTTCGCGTCCACCCAATACATTAATAACAGAATTAAACACTCCATAATCACTAAGAGGTGCAAAAAATTCATAACGAAATATAGTTGCTGATGCAACTGTTGGTAAAGCCCAAGGGATCAATAAAGTTGCTCGTGCTAAACCTCGGCCCCTAAAATTTTTATTTAGTAAAAGAGCAAAAGCTAATCCTAAAAACAATTCAAGGAAGACGGCTACAACAGA
The DNA here is from genome assembly GCA_964426185.1 of uncultured archaeon. Taxonomy (GTDB): domain Archaea; phylum Asgardarchaeota; class Lokiarchaeia; order Sigyniarchaeales; family Promethearchaeaceae; genus Harpocratesius. The sequence goes on from CAYRPF010000033.1 coordinate 20,721, forward strand.
GAAAAATAAAGTTTGATAGGTATATTGCCAGAAATATTTTGTATTGCGCCCTCCATAAAAGAGAAGCTCAAAATAATTCAAAATTGAAATTTTTGTTCCAAAATATCCCGTAGTAGCAGAACTATCTGTGAAACTAATGAAAATTCCAACTATAAGTGGAAAAAAGATTCCAAATAAAAATACGATTACGGCAGGAATTAAGATTTTTAAAGCAAATCTGGTATCTTTTCCATACCGAGTTTTCATTTTCTCTTTTATTAGCAAAGATTGTGGTTTTACAACAGAGACTTCTGCCATGATTTTTCCTTCCCATTTGGTGAAATTAAAAAAAAATGAAAAATAAAAAACTAACAGATAAATAAATGTATATTATTTCTTCTTTTTTATAATAGCTAAAATTCCAGCAGATAATCCCATAAGTGAAATGAGATAGATGGCAGAAAATCCAGGTACTGAAGATTCTGTTGGTCCACCACTGATTATTTCAGAAATAGCTTCATCTATTTCACCTAAACCTTTTTCTACTGATTTAATACCACCCAAAATATCATTAAATTTATCCGCAATTTCAGTACTAATATCTGGATATTTAGGATGAACTGGACGAGATAATGTCTTCTCTGCAGCGGTTTGAAATTCCGAGATCCATTCAAATCCTGTTGGCAAATCGTCAAAAACAGATTTTAAAGCTGGAAAATTAGAACATTCCGTTAATTCTGCCTTCTGAGCATCGGTATCACCTAAAAAGCGAATTAATTTCATAGCCAAATCTTGATGAGTCCCGTATGAATTTATTGCTAAAATAGCCCCACCAACTATAGATGATTTCTCGTCTGCAGAGCCAGTTTTAGTTGGCATCGCAGTAACACCAAATTGAATATAATTCCCCGATCCATCTGTTGCATTTAAAATATCGGTATCTTTTGATGCACCATATGCAAAAGGCCATTGGCGCATAAATATTGTGTTTCCAGCTAACCACATTCCCACACTGGAGCCTTCATCATGTGTTAACCCCGCGCGTGGAATAATGTAATCTGTATCTTGAACACCAGTATATCTAGGTGCAACTAATCCTTTCAAAAATTCCATAGCACCTTGAACTTTAGTGGTATTCAAATTTGGATTTCCATCTGCATCAAAAATAGAAGTGACACCTGCTGATCCAATCCATTCCATAAAATTACAAACACCACCTTCATAAGCATCAAATTGTCCCACAAAACCAACTAAATCAGGGTTTAAGGCTTGCTCAGTTTCATTTGCAAGAATCGCATTTGTATTAGTCTTAAATTCATCCCAAGTGTCGAAATCAGAAATTGTAAATCCATTTCGGGTGATTATATCTTTTCGATAGAACATTACTCCCAAATTCATAAAATAGGGATATGCCCAAACCTTACCATTATATGTACAACTTTGAACCATTCCGCCAAAATAATCATCCATTTCTCCAGCTTCTAAATCGCCAGTAAGATCTTTAATCCATCCATTTTCTGCAAATTGAGCAGTCCAAACAGTATCTAAACCAATCACATCAAATTCGCTATCCCCAGCAGCCAATAATGTTGTAAGATAGGTAAGCTGGTCGTCTGCTCGAGTTCCAGATGCAACAACTTCAACCGCATCAACCCCCTCAGTTGCTGCTACAAAATCATCGACGACCGCTTCTACTCCAGGAGCTTGTTGATCAGTAACAATTATATTTAGTGTCACGCCTTGAGCTTTCACTGGAGTGGCAGCAATTACCAATACAACAGGTAACACCATCATTGTGAGTAGAATGATCGATGAAATATACGAGTTTTTTTTCATTATAATTCCACCTTGCATTTTTTTTTCATTCAGTCCATTTTAAATTTTACAAACCAAATATGAAAAAATATGCATATTATACTCTTCTTTTAGTATATTTAAAATTTACTAAATTGTAGCCCATATATCTGCTATGGTTTTGACAAATCTGTTATGTCGGATAACTGACAAATATGAATACTGTTGGAATTCATTCGAAAATGTTAAAATCACGCAATTATTATCTACTCTATACTACTGTGAGGTAATAACCATTAATCTAATAAAACGAACCTATCAAAAATTACTCAAACATAATCTCCTTTCTGCTATTCTAATTACTGATGTTATTTTTTCTTTTCTTTTTCTTCTAAATCCCTTTATGATTTTCATTAGTGGGGATTTAGATTTTTTATTAAGCTTGGTTACTGGAATGCTCTATATATCTAAAACTCGAAAGAAAGAGCAAAATGGATATCTTCTTTTTATCAAAGCGGGAATTTTTGGAGGTTTTATTGCATCATTATCCGCAATCGTAATTTCTATAATTCAGCAGCCGCCAAACCAAAATTCTGATATAGTTCAAATTTTCTTAATTTTCACATTATTGGGTCAATTTATTGGTTTGTTCTTGGCGTTGCTTTCAAGTATTTCATTATATTTTAAATCCGCAAAAAAAGATAAAATTTAGTTCGCAAGTGACAATTTTTTACTGATCAACTTTGATCATATTTAAATTAGCTGCGGAATAGTTTCATATCCGCTTTAATTTTTTCCACAATCGGCGATATATTATTTTTCATTACATCCAATTGATCTCGCCAAGCTTTTCGCTGACTATAGCTGGCTTCACCCCAAATTCTGGGTAAATTAAACACTTTGATGGGGATCAACTCCCGCCAAGGTAATGAATCGTATACAATTTGTCCATAAGTAAAAATCAGTTCTGGTTTAAGTAATTCTATTTCAGGTTTAAGGTGTAATTCATAGCATTTTTTGATTAGATAATCTCGATCTTCTATTTTTAATTTTTGGAGAGGGCGACGTGTTTGGCATTTTACCATTGTGGTATAATATATAAAATCAAAAATCTCTTCGGGTTGAATATTTAACACTTTGGATACGGCCTCGGGGAAATCTTTATGAAAAGATAATCTCAGCGAATTATCTTGAATATGCATTCCTTTTTGAAATACTTCTTCCGCAAATTCTAAATGAGCATCTACCATCATTTCAGCTTCATCTTGGCTTAATAATTTTCCAGTAGGATGGATTTTCTTATATCTGCAAATTTCAGCTTTGAACATCTTCCCTGGATTTATACCGATGACCAATATTTTTTTTGGCTTTTCATAATATCCAAAGAAATCCCGAGGAACATAGCACTTTTCATGATCTGGATGATTGATGGCAAAATATTTGTTACATTCGAAATTTGAGCATTTGAATACATTTGCATAAAGGTTAAGTATTTCTGATGAGATCCCAAATTTCCGCCGTGTATCTGTTAATTTCACTAATATACTCCTTTACAATTATTTAGTTAATAATATATATAATTACTCATCCGTGATTTATGTTAAAATAATTTTTGATGTTTATCACACAACTCCTCGTTTTTTCGTTTTATATTATCGAGCTTAACCTTAAAAATGCGCCTATCATAAGTCATCAATCCATTATATTCAATTTCCACATCGGTAATTTGAGTGTAGACCATCCCTGAAAGCCCTTTTTGAACGGCGGGAGTTATCACAGAATCAATCAAATGAAAGTATGCTTGTTCTAATTCTGCCGATGTTTTAATCCCTTTATACCCGAATTTCTTTTTAGGATTCCATAGATGCCCCGGTATTTCCAGCGTATAACCTCCCGTCTCAGATAAAAGCACTCCTCGATTATCATTGGACTTGTATTGTAACCGAAAATTGTCTTTGTAGTTGTGAGTACTGAGAAAATGCCCTACTTTTTTATCGAACCAACCAGAGGCAGAATCGACAAGGCGAGTATGATCCCAAGAGATAAGCATCTCGGTGAGCCTTTCTGTATCGAACTGACCCCATGCTTCGTTAAAAAGCACCCATATTGCAATACTGGGAAAGTTATATAAATTTTTAACCATTTCTTTTAACTCTCGTTGAAAATTCTCCCGAACCAGTAATTTTTGATAACCAGAAAGCCAATACATCTTATCATCAAGAGGATTTATGTTAAGTAGATGTAATATAAAAGAACGGGCAATCACCCCTTTTCCTCCACCGTTGGGCATGTCTTGCCATATAATTAATCCCAACTGATCACAGTAGCGGTACCATAAAGCCGGTTCTGTTTTAATATGTTTGCGCACCATATTGAAGCCGCATTTTTTCAAAAACTCAAGATCAAAACGTAGAGCATCTTCATTGGGTGCGGTATAAAGCCCATCTGGCCAATATCCTTGATCCAACACACCTACCATAAAATAGGGTTTGTGATTGAGATGAAAGCGCATAATCCCCTTAGAATCTCTTTCTAAAGAAAATTTGCGCATAGCAAAATATGATTGAATTTGGTCGTGAATTTTCTGATCTTGTCGAAGAGTAATTTGAAGATCGAATAATTCCGGTTTTTCAGGTGTCCAGCGCGGCAATGGTGGCAGATCCAAGCATAAACTATCTTGATACTTAAAGGATTCTTTGAAAACCGATTTCTTATGATGAAAAATCTCAATATCGAGTAAGAATGTAGATTTCCAATTATTCTCATTAGTTTCATTCTCTGGTGGGGTAAAATGAGTTTTTAAATTAATAGAAAGCTGATTTTTGTCAATATCCGGAGTTAAAGTAATTCGATCGATAGCATTAATTGATACTGGTTCAATCCATACGGTTTGCCAGATCCCTGAAATTGGGGTATAAAATACAACAGCGGGTTTCAACCATTGTTTACCCGATGGTTGATGGCCTTTTTCGGTTGGATCATATACTTTGACCATCAAGACATTTTCTTTATCGAAAGCCGAATGTAAAAATGGAGTAATATCGAAATTAAAAGGATTATACCCCCCTTTATGGGTTCCAACTAAATTATTATTAACATAAATGGTAGATTCCCAATCGACGGCTCCGAAATGCAAAAATATCCGCTGATTTTTCCATTCTTCGGGAATAATAAAGGTACGACGATACCACAGTAAATTTTTAGAGGTAAGAGAACGTTGAACACCCGATAAATATGATTCCACTGGAAAGGGAACCCGAATTTTACCTTCAGGAGCGGGCATATTTTGAAGCTTCAAGTTGGAAATAGCATACTCCCAATTTCCATTCAAATTTAACCATTTTGGGCGTTGGAGTTGAGGTCTGGGGTAAGATTTCCATGCTTTATTCGCATCGAATTTTTCTCCCCACTTTGTTAGCATTGGAGGTGAAGGAAAGTAAGGTGATCCTTTAATTTGTTTTGAAGCACTTTTGTTATCCATATTTAACATTTCGCTACTTTTCTTTTAAATGTGCTCGTATAGAATAATATGGGGTGATCATGGTACCGAGGACTTTTATTTGCTGGAGGAGGGAATTTTTCAACAACCAAAATGCCAACCTTACCAATCCGTTTGGAAGGAAATTTTTCCATTCAGAAAAATGAGAAAAAAGCGCGCTAATGATCTCGGATTGAGCGGTTAAAGTATCTCCTATATCTTGATTATCGATCACAAAATGATAATTTTTTAGCAGTGAGTCAAGGGTTTGGGGATCAATTTCTTGATAGGGATTTTTTCCTGCATAGAGAAGAAGACTTTTGATAAATCTCCAATACATCCTCCATAGAAAATATTTTTGCGAATCTTGAGAGTAAAGAGGAAATTCTTCTTCAATAAATAGAAGCCCGCCTGGTTTTAAAACTTCAGCCCAACGGGAGAAACAAATAGGTACTTTACCCGTTTGAGAGTTAATTGCGCAAAGGGTGTAACCTTCCACAATTATATCAATTGAATTTGGGATTAAACCCTCTAATTTCTCACCAGAAGTTTGGATAAAAGTAACTCTATCTTGTAATTCTGAATACGAAGAAAATAGATGAGATATATCTCGCGCTACAATATCAGTAGTAATTAGCCGAGAATTGGGATAATTTAACATATCTCCAATAATTTGAAGCGTCGTAGCCCCATTTCCCGTTCCTATTTCTAAAATGGTTTTTTCAGTTAAATCTACATTTTCAAGATAAACCATGGCATGATCTCCTTAATTTATATAAGTTGTACGAGAACTCACTTAATCCACTGAATAAAGCAAAGCAATGAATATAAATACTTATGATTATTCAACACTATGGTTAGCA
>CAYRPF010000033.1:26934-33901 GCA_964426185.1 uncultured archaeon
CAAGCCTTCGGTAAAATAATTTATCCAGTTCATGCGTTTTTCATAGATGGCCTTTTAATAGATACTGGATCTCGCACTTCTCACAGACATATTAAGCCTTACTGGGAAAAATTTCCTATTAAAGCAATTATTAATACGCACTGGCATGAAGATCATATAGGAAATAATAATTATCTTCAAAATAAGTACCATTTCCCGATTTATGCCCATGAATTAGATATTCCCATGATTAAACAGCCCCGAAAACAAAAGTACTGGCTCTACGAACGCCTTACATGGGGAATTCCCAAGCCCTCAGAACCATCTCCACTTGATTTAGAATTTTCTACCGAAAATTATACTTTTCAAATAATTCACACCCCAGGGCACAGTCCAGGGCATATCTCTATTTATGAGCCAAAAAATAGGATTCTTTTCTCCGGAGATCTCTTTTTCAGCACCCGAATCACCTATTTACGTACTTTGGAGAAATTTCAACAACAATTAGATGGGCTGAAGAAAATTCAAAAGTTGGATTTTAACACCATGTTCTGTTCTTTTAGCGGGATTGTACGCTCTCCTAAAGAAAAAATTGCCAAAAAAATCGACTTTATGGAAACTTTAAAGGAAAATACCTTAAAACTTCGAAATCAAGGCTTATCACCACGGGAGATCCAACATCAGCTGCTCGGAAGAGAAGATATAATGAGTTTCATTACTTCGCATGATTTCTCGAAATTTCACGTGATCCAACGAATTTTGGAAGAAAATCCAGTATCTACCGGTTAATAATCCCCTTTTTCTTCATTTTTTAATTTTTTTGCTGATATAGAATCACTTTGTTGCTTTTCAGTAATTAATTTCATTATTACAGAATTCATATTATTCTATTTAAAAGAATTTCAAAATTAATTCTCTCAAATTAAGGGCGTGAAGATTTCAATTTCTCTCTTTCTTGACAATTTCATTTGTAAAGTAAGTGAAAATAATTAAATCTATTAAATTATTCAATATCGCGAATTTTTAAAAATATTATCCCAAGAAAACAATATAAATCATTTCTCCTTAGTAAAAAAAAATATAAGCTTATCGGAGTTATAAGAATTGTGACTGAGAAAGCTGAACAAAAAATTCTGAGAGTTGGTGTTATCGGCCTGGGGGATATTTGGCAAAGCCATGCACAAGCATATCCAGACAACCTAAACGCCGTAGTGGTTGGATTTTATGACCGAATTCGAGGACGAGCGGAAACTTGGAAAGATAAAATGATGCGTTACATGCATTTAGTGAGAAAAGCCGCTGAAGAAAAATTAGACCCAGAAGATGAAATTCACCTACAACGTTGCACAATTTTTGACAAAGAAGCAAAAGTATATGATTCTATTCAAGATATGTTAAACCACGTCGATGTTATTGATATTTGTGCCCCCAATCATGTTCATGCTTCATATGCTATTTGGGCTCTAAAAAAAGGAAAGTCTGTAATGAGCGAAAAGCCTGCGGGCCGATGCTCTTATGAAACAGAACATCTATGCCGTGTGGCAGCATCTTCTACGGGATTTTACCAATTAAACGAAAATTTTCTGTGGTACTCATCTCTCAGGAAACTGAGGGAAATCGTAACCTCGAAAAAAATTGGAAAAATAAATAAAATTAATATTAGACTCGGTCATGGTCATCCATCATGGGGTTGGCAGAATCATTTTCTGAACCCTTCACTTTCAGGAGGAGGAGTACTTTCAGATATGGGAGTACATGCAATAGGGTTTGGATATGGGATTCTTGGACCAAATTATAAGGTACAATCAGTTCAAACCATTCGAATGAACGCAGGAACGACCAAAGAACGTACACTTCACCAATTCGACGGTGCAAATGAATACTATCTCTCTTCATTCATGGTTGAAGATGAAGCAAAAATTAAAGTCATTTTCCGCCCTGACCCAATAAATAACTCTTTAATTGAGAAAACAGTGACAGATTCAAATGCATTTTCGGAAGCAGATTTAGCAAATGAATCGAAATCCCAGACAAACGAAATTACAAACCCCGAAGGAGAGATGCAACGGACAGAACTAGAAGCAAAAGCAAAAACGATTGCAAATGGAGAAAAAAAAGAATTAAAAAAAATAGAAGAATTAGAAGAAATTTCGGTAATAATCGAGGTGTCTTGGGCAAAATCTTATCGAGATATCACCATTCACGGCAGTTTGGGCACCTGTGGGCTGGATCGAAATTCTAAAAAACAAGAAATAGTTGCAATATATTACGAGAACGGTCAACAAGAAGAAATTTCTATCTCTAACCAAGCTCGAGATTCCCACCAATTAGAAATCATTGATTTCTTAAACCGAATTCAAGCCAAGCGTCAATCTTTATTAGAACCAACTTGGGCTCATCGATTCCAAGAGATTATCAGCTGTGCTTATCTCTCACATTTACGGGGTTTTGAAATGAATTCTAAAAAGGGCATGATTGTGACATTGGATGATTTGCGAAAATATTATCGGGAGATAGAAAACAGCGGAGTGCCTAAAGAAATGATAATTGAAGAAATTGTTTATGATTTTATGCGTCCATTTACCAGTTCGTACTATTCTGTAGAAGAACACTCGCCCCAATAAATATTCTTGCAAAATCGTGTTGATTATTTGGAAAAATAGATACATAACTTTCCAAAAAGAAAACAAGAAGAAAATGGAGGAAGAGGGAAAATAGCAAACCTCTCCCTCCTGGGGGGTTGGGGATTTATGTGATTGGTTATGAAGGATTGTTGGGATTATGAGATTTTTAAATTTTTATGTAATTCTTTTATATATTTTTAGGAGATCATTTCCATTTTGATGAACTACTTCAATATCTTGAATAAATTGGTGAACTTTCAGAATTTCAAAATATGAATAAAATGTTCCGAGAGAAGGCATAAATTTCGCAAAATCAATTTCGATGTTGGGCATGAGCGGACACCAATAATGTTTTAAATCTAAGTTACCTTACATGCGAACTGATTTATATCAATTATATTGGAATCATTCTAAGAATTATTCTCTTTTTTTTGTAGTAGAAAAAATATTTTTGTAACTTCACCAGAAATACATCAAAATTGCTCCCCATAGCTTCATAAAGTATGCTTTCTCAATGATAAACAATAGGCAGGTGAATTCCTCGACCTAATATTGGGGTAGAAAAATGTCGGAAATAAAAAATGTTGTGGTGATCGGCGCGGGGCTCATGGGCTCTGGAATTGCCCAAGTCTCCATTCAAGCAGGATATCACGTCACATTAGTCGATATTAAGGAAGAATTTATCGAAAAAGGGCTTAAAGGTATTCTCAAAGGTCTTACCAGGTTAGAAGAAAAGGGAAAACTCAAAGAAGGAACTACAGCTCAAGTTTTGGTGAATTCCATTAAAAAAACCACAGATATTGCTGAAGCCGTAAAAGATGCGAATATCGTTGTAGAAGCCGTGATAGAAAACTTAAAAATCAAGCAGGATGTCTTCCAAAAATGCGATGCCAACGCACCTGCACATTGCCTACTAGCATCAAATACCTCATCAATGAGTATCACCAAAATCGCAGAAGCAACCAAACGACCGGAAAAATGTTTGGGGATTCATTTCTTTAATCCAGTGCCGTTGATGAAATTAGTTGAAGTCATCAAAGGTGAAAAAACCACAGATTCAACTTTGGAAGCGGCTAAAAAGTGGGCAGAAAGTTTACCATGCAGAGGTTCCAGGTATGTGCCATATGTTTTGAAAGATCGACCAGGGTTTATTGCAAATAGAATGATCGCACCAGGTTTTATATTAATGAATTGGGCTTTCGAAGAAGCTGTCAAGAGAGGAATTTCTTGGGAAGCTTTAAATGCTGACACCTTAAAAGAAGGAATTCCAATGGGTTATTTAGAGTTAGGAGATTATGTGGGCCACGATACCTATTTACACATCAATAATTACTATGCACAAACCCTTTCTGAAGATTTCAAACCTGGACCCTTTTATATGAAAATGGTAGAAGAGAAGAAGTTAGGTAGAAAAACTGGTATGGGATTCTTTGACTGGAGCCAAGGACGCCCAAAACTTTCCCTTGAACCAAAAGCAAATTTAGTTTCTGCAGAGTTATTAGATGCAATTGAAGCGAATGAAGGATGTCGCTTATTGGAAGAAGGTGTGGTTAACCAATGGCATGTTATAGATGAGACTATGATGGCTGGCTTCAATCGAGCAGGTGTAATGCATGAAGCTGTGGAAAAATACGAAAAATGGGCACAAATGTTGGAAGAAATTGCCGAAAAAATTAATAAACCCTATCTAAAACCTTGTGAAATGCTAAAAAGTGGAAAATTCGTTGATTTAAAATAATTTTACAAGATAAGATGAACAGTACCAGATTTTTTGGACTTTTTATTCTTTTTTCGTTTTTTCTTATAATATCCTTTGTTAAATGGACTAAGTAACATTCTAAAATAATTAATTTTCAAAGGAAAAAAAGTTTTTTGAAATCTATTTGATATTCAATAGCTTTAACTGCTTTTCCAACTGTTGAATCTGATCGAATAACTCAAATTCATGACTTTTCTGCTTGGTGATATCTACGATATAACCCTCAATATATTCCAATTCTTGTGTCTCCTTCGAATAAATCCCATATCCTTCATCCATAACCCATTTCTCCGTTCCTCCAGCGGTCCGAATCATGTAAATCAAATGATAAGCTATTTTATTATCTATCGCGAATTGAACTTGATTTCTAACAATATCTCTATGGTCTGGATGAATAATATCAGTATAACTAACTTTGGAATCATAAAAATCTGAGGGTTTATAACCTGTTAAACAAAAACATCCTTCACTTACAAATAATTTAGACCAGTTTTCATCATTCTGGCTCCGATAAATCATTAATGGGAGATTATTAAGCATTTTCAATATTTCGGAATGTTCCAAACCCATAATTATAAAAGCTCATCGATAAATAAATGATCTTCGAAAATGTATCCAAGTTAACTTCTTTTACTGATTTTACCTAAAATGTATCCAAGTTAACTTTTTTTACTGTATCTGCATTTCAATTGCCCACAAGCTGCTTGAATATCGTCACCTAATGTACGCCTAATGCTGGTAGGAATATGTGAATTTTCTAATATGTGTTGAAAATTTAGAACTTCTCTCGAAGATGAGGGTTGGAATTTATCTTCTTGAGGTAATTCTGCGCTATTCACAGGAATTAAATTGACATGGCACAACAAACCTGAAAGCAACCTTCCTAAGGCTTTAGCATGCAGAGGAGAATCATTAATACCCGCAATTAAAGAGTATTCAAAAGTGATACGCCGATTAGTCTTTTTCAAATAATATTTACATGCTTGAATGATTTCTGCCAGAGGGTATTTTCTATTAATTGGGACCAAACGATTCCGAAGTTCATCAGAAGGGGCATGTAAAGAAATAGCAAGAGTGATAGGTAGCTTGAAATCTGCCAATTCATATATTTTCGGAGCAATTCCACAAGTGGAAATGGTGATATGTCGGTAACCCAAATTCAATCCATTTGCATTATGAACAATATTAAGAAATTTGGTCAATTCGGAAAAATTATCCAAAGGTTCACCCGATCCCATCAATACTACAGACCCTACCCGCTTTCCCACTTGTCTTTGGATTAATAACAGTTGTTGGATCATTTCTCCTGCAGTTAGATTGCGGAAAAAGCCATTTTTTCCAGAGGCACAGAAGGCGCAATGCATTTTGCATCCAACTTGTGTAGAAATGCAAGCAGAAATACCGTGATGATATTCCATCTTGACTACTTCAATAACTGCCCCGTCTTCAAGTTCCATCAAATATTTTGCAGTATGATCGGATGATTCTAAGGTTTGGATAATGATGGGATTATAAAAGGAAAAATTTCGAACCAATTCGGTTCGTAAAGATTTTGGAATATTTGTCATTTGCTCGAATGATTGAATATCGCGGTATAGCCATTGAAAAATTTGTTTGGCTCGATAGTTCGGTTGCTGCAAGATTTCAGTAATAAAATTTTTCAATTCAAGAAAAGTGTAAGAAAAAATATCCGGCAATCGGTGTAGTGAGTTGTTCACAATGATACTAATTGTGAAGAAATTTTGAATTTTCAGTATTTCTGGAGTAGAAAAGAATTATTTAAACCCAGCAAGAAATATATTAAATATGAAAAAAATTGGAATCTTAAGTGATACACACGATAATTTACCTAAAATCAAGAAAGTGGTTGAACTTTTTATCGCTGAAAATGTCGATCTAATTACACATTGTGGCGATTATGTTGCCCCATTTGTGAAAAGAGCCATGACACCACTCCAAGAAGCGGGCATTTCTGTGTGGGGCGTTTATGGAAATAATGATGGGGAAAGAATTGGTTTAAAAAAAATTGCAGGAGACATAATCAGTTTTAAAGGAGAATTTTATGAATTTCAAGAAGGAGAATGGAAATTTGCAATGTATCATGGAACAGATCTTCGGATTTTGGAAAATTTAATTCATTCACACTTCTATAATGTTGTATTAACGGGGCATACTCATCAAGCAAAAGTTGAAGAAGTAGGAAAAACCTTGGTTATTAATCCAGGAGAAGGATGCGGGTATCTCACTGGAACGGCAACATGCGCCATTTTAGAATTAAATACTGATGAATTATCTCTTGAAAATGTTCGTATTCTTCAAATTTAAATAAGAGAATTCTGAGAGAAGAAAGAAAAAGAAAAAAATTTTAGCCTGAGGGGTAGTGCCTCTTTAGAGATAAATTTCAATTTTTTTATTTTCCACTTCTATTTGACCATTTAGATATTGGGATTTTCGAATAAGGCGGTGAAAACCATTTAATAAATGCTATCTAATGTTCTATTCAATAATTCGGAATATTTTCAGCATGAATTTGAAGATTCTGGCGTGCAAAATGTACCGCAAATTTCAATAGATAAAGGGTATTACAGCGGCAGATCGCGATTTA
>CAYRPF010000034.1:0-31873 GCA_964426185.1 uncultured archaeon
TTTCAATGGGTAAAATTTTTTTTCATAGTTTTTGCTTAGTGATTTAACCATTATCCGGAAATCCCAAAATGGACGATGATCCTATAAAACGTTTTTCATCCAGTTCAACTCTTTAATCATCAACAAATTATTGTTCACATGAGAATGATCAGAAATTGCCGCTAAAATTTGTGGAAAACCAGCATCCAATCATCTCAGCTACCCCCCGAAATTCAGCGCTTTCTCACCGAAGAACTCGGCAAAGAACGTGAATTAAGCTAATTTTGGCTGAAAACTTGAAAAAAATGCGAATTTTTACCAAAAAAAAAATTACTCCATTCTGTTCTAAAATAGAAAATACAGAAATTACGTAAAGCCAGGTATGAGATTTGCACTCATGTAAAGAGGATCTGCAGTCCCCCGCCTTAACTACTTGGCTAACCTGGCACTTGTGAAATTAAAACAAATACCTTTTACATCATGTTACAAAGTTAATTCAGATTAAAATTTTTTGAATTCGCGAGAATTTCATTATAAGAGCACAAACTTAAATTAATATTTCGTACTACACCTTCCTATGATAACCATTTACGATGATCTATTGAATGAATATCGAGAATTTAAACCAATTCGTGAAGGTTTCGTCTCCATGTATGTTTGTGGTATAACAGCCTACGACTCACCACATATTGGACATGCTCGGTCAGCGGTTTCATTTGATATAATTCGGCGTTATTTAGAATTCCACGGCTATGAAGTGAAATTTGTGATGAATTACACCGATGTGGATGATAAAATGATCGCCCGGGCTAATGAAGAAGAGACAACTATTTACGAGATTTCAGAAAAGTATATCAAGGAATATGAAGAGATGCAAAAGGCACTAAGGATAAAGCCCCCTACAGTTAAGCCGCGTGCAACACAAGAAATTCCCGATATGATCAAAATGATTCAGATTTTAGAAGAAAAAGGCTATACATATGAATCGGGTGGTAGTGTTTATTTCGATACTTCTAGAATGGAAGGATACAAAACTTTATTCCAAAAGAAAGAAAAAATAAACGGTGATGATGAAGATGATTCGGGTTCAGAATATACTCAATCGGCATTTGCTGATGAAAAGAGAAACATCGAGGATTTTGTATTATGGAAAAAAGAGAAACCCGGAGAACCATCGTGGGATTCACCATGGGGAAAAGGTCGCCCTGGCTGGCATATTGAATGCTCTGTCATGGCTCAAAAGTATTTAGGGCCTACCATTGATATTCATGGCGGGGGGAAAGATTTGAAACGTCCCCACCATCAAAATGAGATCGCTCAATCAGAATGTGCCACAGGACATAAATTTGTAAATTACTGGATGCATAATGGCTTTCTGAATATAAACAGTGAAAAAATGTCAAAATCGTTAGGCAACTTTATTCCGTTAATGGATTTGTTAGAAAAAGCATCCGGTACTTTGATTCGCTATTATTTTGCCACTTCATATTATAAAAGACCAATGGATTTTAGTATGGACAAACTGGATGAAGCAAAAAAAAATTTGGAGAAAATCCAGAAATTTTACATCCAATTGAAAGAATATCCTACAGTTAAAGCAGATTCATCTCCAGATTCGCAATATTTATTAGATCTACAGCGTGCTGAAGTTAAAAAATTCCAAGATGGATTTTTAGAGGCAATGGATTTTGATTTTAATTCGGCTAAAGCCATGGGATTCTTATTTGCTTTAATTAATTTCATGCAGAAAAAGGTAATGAATATCAATGCAGCACTTTTTGAATCTGTAAAGCAAGATTTGATTAACTTCTTGGAAGACATTGATAATGTTTTTCAATTTATAGTTCCTTCATCCGATTCCAAAGAAAGCCAAGAAAAAGATTCTAAATGGAAGAAGATGTTAGATGATCTAATTGAAGATCTACTCTCTTGGAGAAAGGAAATGAAAAAGGAAAAACAATGGGTGATCGCAGATCAGATTCGCGAATTGGTCTCAAAACATGGGATAAAAATTGAAGATCAAGGTATAGATTACAAGTGGGAATTTGAATTTTAAAAAAAAAAAATTACTTTTTCCGCTTTTTTTTTCGTAATTGACGGGCATTTTCGAATAATTCTTTGGCTTTGGCCAATTGTTCTTGAGCTTTTTGGTCAGAAGGATTGGTGTCGAGAATTCTTTTAAAAGCTAGAATTGCTTGTTCAAAACGGTTTAATTCCATATTAATCAAACCGATATTATACCATGGTTCCAATGCATCTTCTTTAATTTTTAAGGCATGAATAAAAAAATCGCGTGCTTTAGAATATTCTTTTTGAGAGAGATAGTATTTTCCTTGAATAATGTCATTTTCATATTTGGAATTAAGATCTGCTTGTAATTCTTCATCTTCTTTAATTGGAACAGCAATGGGACCTCTGTTCAAAGTGATATCTTGAAGACGCTTTCTGAAGGTCAAAAAAGCAAGAATTAATAAAACAAATGTGGTTACCATTAAGCTTCCCAGCCCATTAACAAAAACCGATAAAAGAGTTGTAACCACTGCCAGACCAATCAGAGAAAATGTTACAAATTTTACTTTTTTAGAGGGAATTCTTTGTTCTATTAATTTATAGAGAATATAAAACAACGCACCTCCAACAATGCTTGACAAGCTTATTGGGTCAATTGAATTCAGATCAAGAAGAGACATAAATCTATAATTGCTAATGTTGGATATAAAAAAAAATTTGGTAATATTTTGAATTTGATCGAACATAATTCTTATAAGGGTAAGGGATTGATATTGTTACTATTAGGATAACGAGGGAAAACCGTGGCGACCGCATATTATTTAGACCATGAAGTTGAAACTCCCGCCCACATGCAATCAATTGAGAGCATTCTCAAACGATTTCATAGTTCACCGGAAGGTTTAACGACTGAAATTGCAACTACCCGATTAAAAAAGGCAGGATCAAATGAAATCCCCAAACCTCGACGGAGCTTCTATCAAAGATATATTAAACCTGTAGTAAATCTAATGATGCTGATTTTGTTTTTTGCAGCATTAATTCAGATCTTCTTCTATTATAAATATCATGAGGGATCTCTTTTCGGTCCTGTTGTAATTATTGTAATTTTGATTTTAAATTTAATAATTGGGATGCGTCAGCAATATAAAGCCGAAAAAACGCTGGACGCTTTGGAAAAATTAACAGCATTTAAAGCAAAGGTCCTTCGGGATGGAAAAAGAGTAGAAATTCCTACGGATAAAATTGTCCCAGGGGATATTATGATTCTCTCTCAAGGAGATTATATTTCTGCAGATGCTCGTTTAATTGAAGCAAATGATTTTTCTGTAAATGAATCCGTCTTAACTGGTGAAACAAATCCAGTGTCTAAAATCGTTGAACAACTTGATAAACGTGAACTCCCTCTTCAAGATCGAATAAATATGGTTTTTAGCTCAACGTTTGTGGCTTCAGGTAATGCAAAAGCCGTTATCACGGCCACAGGGGTATATACAGAAATTGGGAAAATTTCAAAGGGAGTCGCATTAAAAGAAACTCGTAGCATACCACTTCAACACCAAATGAATAGATTAGCTACCGGTTTAGGTCTTTTAGTGTTGGGAGTAATTATAGCTCTTTTTATTGTCCAGTATCTAAGAACGGGTCTAACAGATTTAATTCAGCAAATTAGTTGGCTGATTTATTTAGCAGTAGCTGCAATCCCTCTGAATTTTCCCATTATTACTACCCTTATTTTACTCTCTGGAGTAATTCAATTGGCGAAAAAACAAGCAATTGTACGTAATTTGAATGCTGTTGAAACCATGGGTAGACTGACATATATCTGTACCGATAAAACGGGAACACTGACTAAAAACGAGATGACGGTCCAGAAAATTTACCACGATGATAAAATTTATACTGTTGAGGGAATCGGATATCAACCCGAGGGACAAATAACTCTCAACGACCATCCAGTCGATTTCAGGAAAGAACTTTATCTATGGAAAATGATTAGCATCGGAGCGGTAAATAATAACGCCCAGTTACAAGAAGAAACAGCCAAACTTAAAAAAGGAAATATTAAGCGGATGAAAGTTTTTGGAATGCCTACAGAAGGAGCCTTACTTACTTTAGCTCTTAAAGCAGGCATAAATCCAGATGCCGAAAAAGCGAGTTGTGAGATCTTAAGGGAATTTAGCTTTAGTTCTGAACGAAAACGTATGACTAAGATAGTCCGACGTGAAGGTCTTCTACAAGCAATTACTAAAGGGGCAGTGGAAGTTCTTTTACCTCTGAGTACTCACACAATAATCAATGGAGAAATTCAACCATTAACTGATGAAATCAAGGAAAAAATTCTTGATTCTACTCAAGGTTTTGCCAAAAAAGGTCTACGAACTTTGGGTTTTGGCTACATTTCGTTAGATGAAAATGAAGATGTTAAGAATATTTCGTCAGCAGATGCAGAAAAGAATTTGATATTCTTAGGTTTTATGGGAATTCTTGATCCGCCTCGGGAAGGAGTCCCAGAAGCGGTAAAAATATGTCAAGATGCAGGCATAAAAGTCACCATGATAACGGGAGACCATCCGATGACTGCAGTTGCGATTGCCAAAGCAACCAATATTTATAAAAAGGGGGATTTAGTTGCAACAGGTGCAGAAATTAAAAAAATGGATGCAGATACCATCGCTAAAACCTCTATTTTCTCAAGAGTTGCTCCTGAAGATAAAGAAATCATTGTAAAATCTCTTCAAAGTAAGGATCAAATAGTTGCTATGACTGGAGATGGAGTAAATGATGCACTAGCTCTGGAAAACGCAGATGTTGGAATAGCAATGGGTTTGAAAGGAACTGATGTGGCAAAAAATGCGGCAGATCTTGTTTTAACGGATGATTCATTTAAAACAATCGAAAATGCGTTGTACCACGGCCGAGGCTTATTTAATAACATTCGATCTACTATTGTTTATTTATTAATAATCGATTTGATGGAATTGGCAGTATTAACCACCATTTCTTTGCTATTTGGTGAAGAATTCCTAAACTCATTCCAATTAATTATTTTATACGCCACTATTCATTTCTTTCCTCCAATTGGGTTAATTTTTGATAATTACTCACTTGATATCATGAAAGAGCCACCAAAAAAGAAAAATGAGCCCATGATTACTCGATCTTTTAAGGTAATGATGGGGATTCAAATAATATTCATTGGATTGCTTCTAATCGGTATTTGGCATGCAGTGTATAATGGAGTAATTCCCTTAACTCCCGAAAATTTAACAGATATTTCATTTACCAATCCAATAACGAGAGTTGGACATGTGGGATACGTATATAATGGAGAATATATTGTCTATGAACCGGGGGTAAATGATCAACTCTTTCGGATCTTTAAATCTCAATCTATGGCCTTAGTAACTTTATTCCTATGTGAAATTTGGGTTGCAATTGAATGTCGTTCATATTGGAAGAGCTTTTTGAAAAATCAATTTAATCTGGTTATGAGCATCTTACTATGGTTTTCAATCGCAATTTTGATATTTTTAACTCAAAATCCAGTTGCAAGGGCTTATCTTAATATTCTTCCTCTAAATCAAATGGATTGGATTATTTCGGTGGGGTTGTCTTTAGTTTTCCTACTATTTGTTGAAATATTAAAAGCAATTATTCGCTCCCGCCGTCACTAATACCTTTTTTCCTTTTCTTTTCTCTCTTTCTTTTCTCTTTCTTTTTCTCATCTTTTTTACTTTCAGTTGAGAAAAAATATTCTGCAAATTCAAAACTTCGTTTGTATGCTTCTTTTTTAGAAATTGTCGGTTCAATTTTGTATTTATCTTCCTTTTGAGATAAATGGGGTAATTTTTCCACTAATTCTGTCATAAATCCTTTAAATTTCTCTCGATTTATTATTTTAAATTTTTCTATAAATTCATCGAATGTAAAAATTCCACCTTGAAGAAGTATTTTCTCAAATTCTTTTCGCTCTTTACTCCGTCGTCTCATCATTTTATCAAAATTTATGCTTAGGAATATCCATATGAAAATAAACACTGAACTAAAGCTAATGAGATCGGTTTGTGGATTGACGGTTTCCGATGGTCGGAATAAAAAGAGAATTTTCCCCCACCAATAATAGTTGGCAACATCTTCAAAGAAATTTGGATCGATACTCCCTACAACATAACCTAAAAAACAAGTGATACCGGTTAAAATAGTTTTTCCAATAACACAAGGTAGAAATGTCTTGTAATAAGGATATTTCATTAAACCCATGGGAACTAAGATCATGTCATCCGGTAATGGAGAAGCGGCAAATACAAACACAATTAAAGGAACAACTCGAGGATTTCTTTCAAATTGTTCTTTCATTCGGTGAAATTTCTCTCCTACTTCAGATTCTTTCACAGATTTTACAGACCCAATTAATCTCCCTATGTAATAACTGATAAATTCACCTAAAGCAGCCCCCAAACCGCTAAGTAATCCAATCCAAATCCATGCATGGGGATTTTCGATGGTTAATGTATAAATTACCAAGACGTAAGGGATTATGATCATGACTGAACTGTTGCCGATAATGGAAATAAGAAAGGATATTAGTAGATAATTTGTTGAATTTGTGCCGATATCGCGAGACCATTGAGAAATATTCTCAATTGTCGTGTATAATGGAGTGCCTTCTCGTACAACCACAACAAGAGTATAGATAATGATCAAAATAACTAAAGTAAAAATATCAATAAATCTGAAGCGTAACGTTTTTTTTCCGAAATGAATATCTACCATATTTTTTTATTAGCACGTTCCCCTATAAGAATTTTAATAAAGTGCATCTAAGATTAAATTAGAATGAAATTAATCCTTCCGATAGCTGGAGTAGGGCAGCGATTACGCCCATTTACATTTAGTAAACCTAAAGGATTTGTTACCATTGCAGGATCCCGTGGTGTAGATCATATCCTTACCAAAATTGGAGCCAATCTCCCTAAAGAAACACCATTATGCATGATTACAGGATATAAAAGCCTACAAATTATGCAATATATGAATAAAACATACAAGGAAAAATTCGCAATTGATTATATCGAACAGACACCAGTTGGATATCAAGCGGACATACCTTATTTCTCTGGATTGGGGCATGCAATTTTGTTAACTAAAGATTGGTTTTATAATACTTCTGATGTTGTTGTTCCAGGGCGAGAACCTGATGAAACTCTAATATTTCTAAGTGATATGATTCCTGTACGAGATTATAAATTCATTGTAGACGCTTTAGGAAATGTGAAATATGATGGGGTAATTGGCTCCATGATTGTACCTCCTGAAAAAACACAGTTTTATGGAATATTAGAAACTGATGAAGAAAATATCATAACCAATATGGTTGAAAAGCCAAAACAGACAAATTCTACTCAAGCGATATCGGGAGTTTATGCATTTAAAGCAAAAACAATACGGAGATTATATGAGATTTTGGATCAGCAATTCAGCCAACATGAATCTGAAATTCAGCAGGGAATTAGACAACGAATGGAATTTCAATTTACTCCAGCCCTTCAACAGTTAGTTGAAGAAGGATTTTGCATACTCAGTGCCCCATTTTCTGATGGAATTTTAGATTTTGGCAGACCAGAAGCATTATTAGAGAGCAATCGAATTTTATTAGAAGCCCATCAAGCCAGAGTGGAAGGTGAAATTGCCAAAATCGAAAATTCTTATATAGAAAATCCTTGTGCGATTGGAGCAGGAACTAAAATAACTCGATCTGTAATTGGTCCATACGTCAGTATCGGGAAGAGTTGTGTGATAGAAGACTGTAATTTACAAAATGTTGTGATTGGAGACCACTGCTACCTAAAAAACATCATTACTGCAGAGTCAATTATTGGAGATGAGGTAAAAATCGATTCTGTAATAAAAAATAAGATTACTTTGGGGGATAACAGTTACTTGCTGGAATTATAGCTCTTTCCCCAAAATTTTATTTATTTTCAGAGTGAATAAATTATAGAGAAAAATGCCATCAAAACCTTTTACAGTTGGATTTTATACAATAAAATCTCGTGGAAAAATAGATAGTAACTATAAAACTCTCGCTCAATTATTGCAAAATAGTGGATTTGAACCAATTAAATTTACAGAATTTCCGATATCCCGCCATAATTTAGCAACAATTGACATATTAGTCATTCCTTGCCCAGATAATCATAAATTCAATAAAACTGAAATCCAAGCGATAAAAAGTTGGGTTGCTGAAGATGGAGGAGGAATATTTATGCTTAGTCATGCGGGAGGCGATAAAGGCCGCCGTACTAATTTATCAGAACTTTCAGAACAATTTGGGATGGTTTTTGAAAATAATCAAGTACTTGATAAATTTCATAATCAAGGTGTTGAAAATCTCCCGATTATTGAAAATTTTTCAGTTCCCCATCCTATTAATGAAAATCTTCACAGAATTGTTTTTCGAGCAGGTTGTAGTCTTTCAACAACTGGAATTAACGTTACTCCAGTTATTTCTTCTGGTCCAAAAGCAGATCCATTTGAATCTCCTTTGATACTTGCATGTGAAGATGGAGAAGGAAGAGCGGTGGCAATAGGTTCATATGAAATGTTTCGAGATAAGATCACAGGGGGAATTAACCAAGATGACCATCGACAATTAGGTTTAAATATTTTTAATTGGTTAAAAACTACGCGTAGAGAACAAATTAAAGAGGGTATTACTCCAAATATTTCACTTTCTAATTCATTTTCCGCGGATAAAACATCTACTACGAATCCCCAAATAACACCACAATTCCCAAACGCATCAACCGATGTACAATTTCAACCTTATATTGGTGCAAAGACCTATGAATCAAATGTTAAAATTTTAGCAGGAGAAGATTTGTTAAATGCCTTTGAATCAACCTTGAATGAATTCTTCACTTTCAAACAACGTGTTTTAGAAGACTTAAACAAATTTGAGACCAATCTCGCGTTGCTCATGAAAGCAGTGCTTGCTTCTGAAAAAGATATAATCGCCTTCAAACAACAGCAAGCATTAGAATCAAATTCAAGTGAATCTTCAACATTTAATAAATCAACTAAATCACAAGAATCTTCATCAAAAACAACCACAAACGATCTCAGCGGAATGACTTCAACAAGCCCTACTCCCGATGAAGTTTTTGCAGATTTGAAGAAAGATTTTATTAAAACATCTAACTCTTCCCCAGAGATTGAAACAGCAATTGAAACACCTGCAGAAGTTAAATTGCGACAGAAACCAATTAAATCAACCTTATCATCTCCCTCTGCCAAAACTTCTTTAAAACCAGATAATGTATCGGTTCATAAAACCAAGAAAGAGCTAGAAGATGAAATTATTACTTTGGAGAATAAACTAAACAGCATCAAAAATTTAAGAGAATTCGTAGAAAAAAAATTTGCTTCGGGAAATCTATCAGAAAAGCGCTATCAAAAACAAATTAAAAAATTAGATCAAGATGTGGAAGAAACGAAGTCAAGATTAAACGAAATTCGAGATACACTCAAAAATTGATCCTTTTTTCAATTTTTATTCGATTTTATACTCTAATTTTGTAACAGAAACCCCTCTTTCCACAAAATCTTCATCCAAAAAAATTATCGCAAAATGGTTTTCGTGGGGTACAACTAATGGATAAGGCCAATAATCAGCTGTTTCGCGAAATTTAGCTTGAAAGGCATCGTCCAGATTTATAGTAATTGTTTTCTGGCAATAATAACAATAAAAGCGAACTTTTTTGGCAACCATTTGGATCCTCTGTATAAAATTATGAAATGGAGCTTAAATACTTATCTTAAATTTTGATTCTATTTTTAGACCGTGAAATTTCTTAAATTAGAAAATTTATGAAGTTAATTAGGAACCCTCTATACAATTTCGCTTAGTTGTGATAAATCTTTCTATTTTAATATGTTTTTTTGATTTAAGCAATTATATTTCATGTTTCGGTTTTAGTCAAACCAAATTATTATATAATTCAATTGCCATTAATACCATACCTACAAGGGAAATCAAACATTTTTTCCCGATTTAAGGTGAGCATATGAAATCAATGAAAACCATAGCAATTGTTAGTATCTTTCTTCTCTCAATGGTTTCGGTTCCCATCACAGATTTTGTGAAAGCTAATGGGGATTCTAACTATGGAAATGAAATAGATACTCCCCAAGAAGGGAAAGAATTAGCTTTTATTTTAGGTGATATGTTTTCCACATTTCGAGAATTTGGTGCTTCGGGAGAATTATTCGCTCAGGTTTTTGAATTAATGTTCTCTAATTTTGAAAATATGTCCAATACTGAATCAGATGTAAAGGGAATGTATGTTTTAAACGCTTCAATTATTTCAGAAAAAAGCAGCACAGAAGTTGATTACGGCGATGATGATGTTTCAACATATTTTCCATGGCGAATATATGATTTAGAAAACGCAACTAATCCTGATGATCAAGATGAATATCCATATTTTGTTCTGGAAAGAAATGGCCAATTAGTTATTAACAAAACTGAAGGTGCTTCTCTAACCTTTATTATTTGGGATGATGATGGCTCTTTTATTAAAGCCCTTGATAATGTAATCAACACAGCAAAATCGTTTATAGAAATCGAACGTGGTGTAGAAGAAGGTACAATCACTGATCAACAGGCACAATCTCGTGCTTTATCCGCTTTGGTTGAGGCAGTGTCTTATTTCTTGATCCATATCAATGACATTATCACTGGAGATGAAGTAATTATCTTAAATATCATTGGATTTACCAACTATCAAATGTCTTTTAATGGAACTGTCGATGGAACTTGGTATATCACTGAAAACGGAGTTCCTAACAATAATCGCACCTTAGACGAAGCCTATCCTGATTGGTTCAGTGATTTTAGTCTGCTAGCCCAATTATATGACGATGAATACATGCAATATCTTTTAAATGAAGATTATAACATGACTAACAGTAATCAAGAATATACTGCATTTTCTTTCGATTTAATAGAACTATGGTTGAAAGAATTTCAAGTTTCTATCGATGCGGAGGCAATTCTCGGTGCTATTGCTGGAGAAGAAGGTCATGAATACTTCAATGATAAAACTGCTACAGATATCTTTCAAGAATTAAAATTGGAATTCTACATCTTCACCCATCACTTTCAGAATTACTATTTATTTGATGATCAAAAATTCGATTCTCCAATTTACTCCACAGAAGACCAAGCAAAGGCAAATAATGGGGTTCCTAATGTTATCTGGGAAAATGTCACCGAATATGAAGGAGATATGATTGAGCGTATAACTGATTCTGAAATAGAATACTATTTACTACTTAAAAATGCAGCAGACTGGACTTTTATTGAACCGACTTTTAACACCGCAGAAGGATCAGTTGAATGGGGAATACATGTTGATGATCTTGAATTTCGCGTGCTACCTGTTGGGATGCAAGATGATCAAGTGGATGAAAGCGTAGCACCTATTGAAAAAATGGATTATTTGGAACTTGGGTTTACATTCAAACCGAATAAACGTGAAAAAGTTGATACATCAGGATTTGATTATATTAATGCAAAAGGTGAAACCACCATGGGATCTGCTAAAGTAAAACTACTCCAGTCTTTTGGATTATGGGAGCGAGATACTGATGGAAAACCCTTTACACCTGCATTAAAAACCCATGAATATCAATTATCCACAGTATTTATGAGTACTATCTTTCATTTCAAACTCTGGATTGAAAACAAACAAATAACCGAAGGAGCAGAGCAACCCAGTCAAGCACTCCTTAATGAGAGTAACTATAACCGAGAAACATCGAAAGTAAAGGTCGGAAATGTTGAGAAAGATCTACCTTTAGCAGAAATCGATATTGCTGGCCCAGATTATGAGAAAACCACAGCCGATGATGTCACTACTACTCATCACGCAAAAACAACCACAATTCCAGCAGCTTACGCCGAATGGGAAGGCAAAAATAGCCAAACATATGTTCAAGAAGATAATTCCACCGCTCGGCTTAATTCTACTATAAATTTCGATTTCTCCCTTCTGGTTTATGCAGTTTCATATGATGTGTTCTCTTCATCAGGAGATGAAATTGTTCATGACCCAACCTTTTCGATCTTTATTGTTTCGGAAAATCCCGGACTTTGGGCAGTAATTTTGGTGGTAGGAAGTGTATCGTTGGTAGGAATAGCCGCTTTCTTAATTACACGCCGAAAACAATTAGCAATGTAGTGACAATTTTTTATAGTGTAATGTAGTGACAATTTTTTATAGTTTTTTTATGTTTTTTCCTTTTCCTTACTTTTTTATGTTTTTTTTCCTTTTAATTCTTGATTTGGTAACATGTCGAAAATAGGTCCTTTCTCTCCCTACGAAATCGGAGATAAATTGCAGAAAATTCCTCTTGATGAAATGAAAGCCTACCATCTCAAACGAATTAAAAAATATCGATGGTATACAATCGGAGCGGTAGTGTGGGCAATACTCTGTACAGTTGCATTCTTTCTTTTTGTAAATTTGCGAATTTATACTGCCATTGCTGCAATAATAGGAGTTATTGCTATTTCATATACTAAATTCGAACAACGAAAATGGATTCGCCTTTACGAAAACTTACTATATTTTAAAAAGAGAAGAGAAAAAATCCATTCCGAAAAAAATAAATCAAAAAATCCTTATCAAAATCAAGATAAATACCAACGAGCACTGAAACATAATAAAAAAAAGGATTAAAATTCTATTTTAATGCATTAAGAATAACTTTTTCAATAACAAGAATGCTATTTTCGATATCATCTGCAGTTATACCGTAATGAGTGACAAATCTGATTCTAGGGCCCATATCGAATTGGTAAATTCCTTCTTTTTGTAATTGCTGTGATAACTCATAGGCATTAATATTTTCTGGAACAGGTAACATCACGATATTTGTTTCAGGCATCTCAATGTGAAAATCTGGAAAAGCATCTTGTATTCCCCTGGCCAATAGTTGAGCATTCTGATGATCCTCTTGAAGTCGATGAATCCAATTGTCTTCAATGGCAACCAAACCCATTGCAGCAAGAATTCCTGCCTGACGCCACCCGCCTCCCAGCATTTTACGTATTTTCCGCGCTTTTGTAATGAATTCCTCCGACCCCGCAATAATCGAGCCCACTGGACAAGAGAGCCCCTTAGAAAGGCAAAATTGAACTGAATCAACATATTGTGTGAATTCGGAAGCGGGAATTCCTTTAGCAACTGCCGCATTAAATATTCTTGCACCATCCAAATGAACCTTCAAATTATTTGAATCTGCGAATTTACGTATATTTTGGAATAAATCTACTGGTAATATAACCCCGCCGTGATAATTGTGAGTATTTTCTAAGCAAATCATCGTTGTAGGAATTTCATGAATATCCTCTGCATAGTGAATTAAGGGTTGTAGGTTGAAAGGATCAAAGATCCCCTTTTGAGAAGGATAAGTTCTCATTACCAATCCACCTAAACGAGCAGCGCCTCCAACTTCATATTTGTATATATGAGCGTATTCCTCGATTAGTATTTCTTCTCCAGGGTGCGTATGAGTGAGCAACGAAGTTAAATTTCCTTGTGTTCCAGAAGTTACAAATAAAGCCGCTTCTTTCCCAACCAATTTGGCACATTTTTCTTCCAATTTGTTAACTGTGGGATCTTCTCTTTCGACATCATCTCCTAAGTCATCATTTTTCAGCGATTTAATCGCTTCCCACATTTCAGAAGAAGGTTTAGTAACTGTATCAGAGCGAAAATCGAAAATTTGAGGCATAATGAAGAAAGTGAGTGCTTTTATTTGATTATTCGCATTACCTAAAAAACCTTTTTCGTTAATTTATAGTAGTATTGAAAGGGATGCAATCATGCCTACAATTCAGCAAAGTGCAGTTTTGGCAATGAAATTAAAAAAAACAGAAATGAAATAAGAAAAAAAACAGCAGAAATTTATTTTCTTAAAGGATTACAACTATTCCTTACCCTTCTTAAATAAAGGATCTGCTTCTTGAAGAGTTCGGCGCATTATTTTACCAACATTGCTCTTGGGAATTTCATCGATAATTTCTACGTATTTCGGTGCTTTCCACTTCGTCATGTTTTCCAAAGCCCATTGACGGAGTTCTTCGGCAGAAATCGTTCCACGGGCATTTGGTTTCAAGGCAACCCACGCTTTTACTGCTTCACCGGTTTTTTCATCTGGTAATCCCGCTACTGCAACTTCTAGCACTTTAGGATGCTCCCCTAATAAAGATTCTACTTCCTTCGGAAATACGGAATGTCCCGCCATTTTAATGAGTTGTTTCTTCCGATCACGGATAGCAATTCGGCCGTGTTCATCCATAAAGCCAATATCTCCTGTCAACAACCATTTACGACCATCCCACTCTCGAATGTGTGTGGCTGTTTGTTCTGGATTCTGATAGTAACCTTTCATAACTTGAGGTCCACAGCAGCAGATTTCGCCCGTTCCTTCTTCGCCAATTTTATCAATAGGTCCTTTTGAGAAATCTTCAGAATCAAAGATCATCCAATCTGTTCCTGGTGTAGGGACACCTATATAACCAGGTTCCCGAATTCCGTAGAAGTTATTGCATGAAACAACAGGACTAGCTTCAGACAAACCATAACCTTCAGTGATTTTTGCACCAGTTTTTTCTTCAAAGGGTTTGCGTACATATTCGTGTAATGGTCCGGCGCCGCTGATGCACAATTTCAATTTACCAGAGAGAGGATGTTTATCCAATACTTCTTGCGGAAGTTCTGCAATTCGTTGAAAGAGTATTTCAGCAGCACAATAAATAAACCCATTATAATCAGGTAAGGTGGTAATGGTTTCAATCAACTCTTCTGTGGGGGGTGGTTTGGGGAAAAGCATCATCCAACCTCCACAAGCAATGGATGTATTCATCACAGTTGTCATAGCAAAACTATGGTATAATGGGAGCACACCTACCATTCCAGTTTTATGTCCTAAAGGAGGAGCAGTACTTCCTTCGGGTTGTTGTTTAGTCAAGATTTCTAAGCATTGAATTGCATTAGAAACAATATTTTGATGAGATAAATCTGCAGCTTTAGGCACACCTGTGGTTCCACCAGTCATAATCAAAGTGGCTGTGTCATTTTCTGCATCAATTTCTACTTTAGGAGGATTAGGTGCTATTTTTAAGCAATCCATATATTTTACAGCATTGGGTCTCTCAACTTTGGCCGATGGAATTTTTTTAATCAATTTTCCCAAGAATTTCTTAAAACCAGAAAGCCCTGTTGCTTGATCCACTAAATTCGTGATTATAATCTTATCAAAAGAGTACTGATCCTCAATTTTTGTGATGTAATGGAAATATAGTGCGTCTAATGCAATAAGCACTTTAGGTTTACACATTTTGAACTGATGCAGAATTTCTAAAGATTGATAGGTTGGGTTAATCCCAGTAATGGCTGCACCGATCTTTACAGTGGCATAATAGGTCACTACATATTGGATGCAGTTTGGCAAATGAACTGCCACCACATCGCCCTTTTTCACGCCTATCGAATCTAAATAGGTCGCAAAGCGATCTACCATATCCTTTAATTCAGCATAACTCACCCAAGAATCCAAGAACCAAATAGCAGGATCATTGGAATATTTGGCAACCGCATCATCCAGCATTTTCCCTAGAGTAAGAGAGTAATCATAATCTAGCTGATGCGGGACTCCTTTTGGCCAGAATTTTCCGTAGAAAGGTCGGTTTTCATCGACTTTGAACTTAGTTGTCATTTTTTAACACTTCCCTGATTTTACTTAAAAAACATCGCTTTTAGAATTTAGTAAGGAAAAGAGTTTTGTAGCACCAGTTGTAAAATTCATAGCATCTTCTTTCACTAAATTCTAAAAAATGATGAATTATTTCTCCTTTCTCGGCGAACCTTATAAATGTTCATCTTTTGAAATAATATATACCTTAGGCATAATCTTGATATATTCTCCGAAATTTACCAATTTATTAACTAAATTATTGTGTACACAAATGATAATCTTAGAAGAACCATATGTATCTGATTTTCTGCAGAAAACACTCCAACGCTTGAAAATTCCGGTATTAAAAAATCAAGCAGTTAATAACTTGAATTTATCTAAAGACCTTAATTTTCTTTCTGCAAATAAATTTATTGAAATTTTTCGAAACAATACTGAAGTTCCAGTATATTGTCCATCGGAAAATGGATTAGATTGGATTATCCGCAATTTTGGCTGCATTAAACCAGAATTAGCGAATCAAATAAATATCTTTAAAGATAAATTCAGGCTGCGAACTTTACTTAAGCCAGTTTTTCCAAATTTTCGATTTGAAAAGGTCAAAATGGCAGATCTCTCCACTTATGATGTAAGTTCATGGGATTTTCCTCTTATTGTCAAACCAAATATCGGATTTTTCAGTGTAGCAGTTTATCGGGTTGATTCAGCAGATCAATGGAATGAAACCGTGGAAAATATAATCACGGAATTTAATAACATGCAAGACGTATTTCCTGCTACTGTTCTTGATAATTCCAATTTTATCTTAGAATCTTTCATCGAAGGAGATGAATATGCTGTCGATGTTTATTTTAACGATAAATCTGAACCGGTAATTTTGAATGTGATGCAACACATTTTTGCAGGACCGAAAGATACAAGTGATCGTCTTTACATTACTTCTAAAGAGATTATTGAGCACACGCTTGATCCTTTAACTCAAATATTAACACAAATCGGCCAGATTTCAGAAGTAAAAAGATTTCCCCTTCATACAGAATTACGGATCTCGAAAAGTGGAGAAGTTGGAATAATTGAAGTCAATCCGATGCGGTTTGCGGGCTTATGTGTTACTGATTTAGCATATTTCGCTTATGGAAGTAATAATTATGAGTTATTTTTCAATCAGCAAGCACCAGATTGGGACCGTTTATTAACAGAAAAAGAAGGAAAAATATATGCTATGATTTTGGGAACACTTCCACGGGATCTCCCCTTAGAAAAAGTTGAATCAGTTGACTATCAATCATTTTGCACCAAATTTTCCCATGTATTAGAATGTCGAGAGATGGATGTGCACAAAATCCCCTTATTTACAATTACCTTCGCAGAATTTGATGAAAGCACTATGGATGAAATGGATTGGGCTCTACATTCAGATTTTCGGGAATTTTTTAAGTTAAAGAGAAGATAAAACAGAAAAGGTTCTCATTTTTCAATTTTTACTTTTATGTGCCTTCTCTTTTTTCAATTTTTGCTGTTCTTGCATAAACTCCAATACTTCCAAAATCGGGATAATTGTCATCGAGGCATA
The DNA here is from genome assembly GCA_964426185.1 of uncultured archaeon. Lineage (GTDB taxonomy): Archaea > Asgardarchaeota > Lokiarchaeia > Sigyniarchaeales > Promethearchaeaceae > Harpocratesius. Next base: position 17,333 of record CAYRPF010000034.1, read on the forward strand.
GTTAGGTCTGATCCTTCTGGGGCTTTTCTTCGCTTCTAGAGAAGCTAAATCTTCCATTTCATTATATATATCATAATATTTCTGAGAGACTTCCTTAGTTAAAGCCGAAGAATAATATGAAACCGATGTGAAAATTTGGCGTTCTTTTTGCATATTCTTGAACGAATCCATGATTTTCTGCACTTGTTCTTGATTATGTGAATTCTGAATTATTTGATTTCTAGTATCTTCGAGATATTCCTGCCAGTATTTCATGATTTTAATTTTATTCTGGTTAAAACTCATAAATGTTTCAATTTTTTCGATAAACTTATCCACATCGGATTTTTCTTTTAAATTATCCATTTGATTTTTATCTGCAGGGCAATGTTTGCCGACATATTTAGTTTTTTCATCCGAATCTTGTGTTAGAGAATAGAGATAACGATTTTTATCGGACCGGACTTCTTCTTCCCGACATTTTTCCACAATACCCGCATTAGTCATAAATTTAATATGATTAAATACCGCACTCTTACTTTTTCCCAGTAAATCCGCCATGTGCTTCAGGCTTAATTCGGGATATATGGATAAGAGGCTGTGAATCATAAATCTAGTTTTATTTTTCAGAATTTCCGTAGTAGAAATTTCTTCATTATGCGAAAATTCGCTTAGACTTGTCTTTTTTAGGATTTTTTGCTCGGTATTTTTTTTATCTTGATATTTCTTCTGTCCTTTTTGCAGCATTTTTAACTCATCTCATTTTTCCTTATCTTAATTTTTTCTTGATTTTTTCTCAATTGTTTCTTAATTTGTTCCCTAATTGTTTTCTAATTGTGTTTTAGCAATTTACTATAGACTTATTTTTTATGAAAATATTAACGTTCAATAATTATATACAATACAGAACATTTAAATATTAACAATTCTATCTTAATAATTAACGTTCAAATAAATATTCTAAAATAGAACGTTCAAATGGAGGAACAAAAATGAGTATCTATCAAGTAAAAAATAAATCGAGTGGAAGCACCCAACCAACCTTAACTAATCAGGTAGGGTATGAAATAACAAAAATCCAAGAAAATGTGTTGAAAAAAGCATTTAATATCCCAAAAATCTTTAAGAATTTCAATTCTTGGATTAAGAAAAAATATTCAGCCTACAATCAAGAAAGAATGAGCAACTTGATTCAGCGGAAAAATTTTAATTCAGAATTAGAATTCCGAACCTTGTATTCATACAAAGATTTTGCTTTTCATAATCATTAGCAAAAAAATTTTTTCCCTTATTTTGTCTTTTGTATCAATCTTTTGTTTCAATCACTTTTCAATTATTCAATGTTAGGTACTTCAAGAGGAATGGATAAAACCTGAATCCTCCGCTCTCGATGAACTGCGACAACATGCTTGCTTAGTATAATTATCCCAGCTATATTTAAAAGAACTCCAAAGACAGATAAGAACGTTAAATGAAAAGTAGAATCAATAACCAGATATAATACCATTGGGAATGAGAGGAAAAAAGTGTTGTAAAAACCAGTCATTATGGGTGCTTTTGCATCCAAACTATATGCCCATTGGGTTAGAAAAAAGGAAAGACCCCCCATAAGAAGAGAAAGAAGGAATAAAATCCAGCCTGGAATAGTCATTGGTAAAAAGGATGATACATTAGACACCCCATATTCTTGTCCAATGTCCTTAAATATTGGATCTAATGAACCCATAACTCCAGCTACAGCACCAAAAACAATTCCGATTAGGGCTGACGATTTAACCTTTAATGCAATAACAACTCCCATTGCAGAAAGAATAAAAATAACTGCAATGGTGATCCAGGCCGCAGTGAAGTCTAATTCATTTTTTTGAGGCACACGGAGAATATTTTCAATGCCTATGAGTATTGTTCCTCCCAAAATTGCGTTAATTCCATACATTTGAATTCGTGGAATTTTGTCATGCATTACCTTTTTAGAATAGTAAAATAAAATTAGCATTCCGATTGGAAAAACACTGGTGAAGTAGGGAGCTCGACCATATCGTGTGCCAATGGTTCCCCAAATAAGAGGTGTTTGATTAAGTAAAACACCAACCAAGTAAATCCACATATAAACTTTGGTATTTTTCGTAAAAATCTTTCGTAGATCATGGGTAAAACGATAGGTGGAACCTTGGTTAATGATTTTATCGCGATTTTTCTTAAAAAGGCGAATACCATGATCTTGCATAGCCCTAGAAAGATGTATGATAAGAGTATTTATAAGCCCCAACAAAACTGTCAACCATATTAAAGAACCGCTCATGATCCACTATTTTCACCTAAGGATCTATAAGTATTTTAAAATGATCTTTAAGGAGAACACACGAGCCATTTTGCAAGAGAAAAAAAAAAAATTAATTATCAATCCATATCCAAAAACTTCATATTTAGATATACAAAAACCGAGACAATTAGACCCTTCTCGACCATTTTAGGGAAATAATCAAACCAAATTTCCACAAAATCCATTTTTTTTCAACATCTTTTTTGTCAAATATTGTCTTTGCAATCCATTCTTCTTCGAATTGAGTGAATTGACGGCTAAATTTAAAATTGTAAAGGAACTTTTTCTTATTTTTCTTTCGACACAGCCTTCAAACAATAAAGAAAATACCCATATTACCAGAGAAATCATCAATGTTATCATAAAAGATCTATAAATAAGAGTTGGTTGCCTTGCAACAAAATATCTTAAAAAATCGAGATTTTTTCTTTCTCAGTCATTTCATTTGGATATTGTATTAAAGGAAGAAGCAAATATTTCTAATTTTTGGCATTTATCTATGCTTTAAAATAAGTATAGTGATGATTTCATCTGCTTTCATCTGCCACCTTCATCAAATTGGGATTGGTATGCTTTGAGAACTCTTTGTGCACGTAAAGTATTAAAGGCACTGTATGCCCGTGGTTTTCCTAAAGGAAAAAATTTCTTTCCTGACATTTGTTTCCCTTGATAGTAAAATCCATCCCGCCCTTTATTTTGGATAATCCTTAACGCATCTTGCATTCTAGAATCATAGGGTACCTCAACACTCTGGAAATAATCGAGCGCAGTTAAAATATTATACTTCCATCGTGGTGGAAAGGAGATTTCGATGAAATCTTGATGAATAATCTTTTTCGTACGATGAGATTTATACAGTTCATGAATTAATAGAAATTCATGAGCCGGTTGAATCAAATCATGCACCTTCAATTGATAGGAAGGATAATTTAGAGCCAATTCACGTAATCCTTCTAAAACAAGCAAAGTCGTATGCATCGAAGAGTGTTTGACTTTTTTATTCGGATATCGACCCAAACGGCAATTCCATCCTCCATCTGGAAGCTGATTTCTCTTGATATACTCGAAGAGATCCTTTTTTATTTTTTTTTGCTCCTTGAAAAATGCGAGAATAGATAACCCCATTCCTGTGATACAAGCATCTACTCGAGTCATATCTTGCTTCGGATCCGCAGTATTCCCTATTGATTCGATTTTAACTAATTCTGCGCATCCTTTCGAAATTTTAGGATCTTCAGGTGATTCAAAGCGTCGTAGTAACATTAAGGTGTAATGGGTGCTGATAAATTTTGGACCATAATAACCTTGTCTCCATGTGCCTTCCGGATCTTGGAGTGCTAGCAATTCTTTTACCCAACCCGATCTCAACATTGCATTGCGTTCGGCCCTAAGATCCCTTTCGTCGAGATTCAGTAGATCTCGTTTAGTTTGATAAACAACTGCTGGATCCGAATTGAGTAACCAATTTATAACACTTTGGATCATAAATATATAAGCACCTAAGTTGTTAAAAGAGTTTAATTTCTTAGAAATGTTAAATCTAAAACCTTTTCTAAAGCTATGCCCTAACTACAGTGAACTGCAGCAATATCGAGCACTGATGGGTTAAAGACAATGCAACAACACAATTACTTTGTAAACCGGAAGATATACTTTACTGAATCAATAGCTCGGGTGTAGTGATGCGATTTTAAGTAAAATGAAGTTAAAAAAAAACTAAGTTTCGCTAACTTATGCCTTCATTTCCATACTTGTTTTTAAATCCCACAAAACAGTTAAATAAGGTTAAGTGATTAAATAATTACTACTTTAGAGGTGAAGAAAATCTCATTTCAAACTACCGTTAATCCTTCAGATGCATACTATCGATTCGGTCAAGCTATGAAAAAGTATGCGATTGCTCAATGGATTTCCTTGGGTGTCGGAATTATTTACGTAATTATTACATATGTTGGAATATTTGCAATGATGAGTAGTTTTATTGACATGGAAGACTACTCTTATTACTCTACTTTTGGAATGATATCCCCTATTGGTGGATTTTCAGTCTTTAGTTGGGTATTATCAATTGTAATGCTGGGAATTGGAATTTTGGTATTGGTAAGATATATTCAATATCTACTTCGGTTAAAAGAGGCGACAGATATCTCTCAATCAACAAATCTACAACAGCACTATAAATTTGAAATTTGGTCGTTGATTTTAAGCATTGTTCTGCCGATTATTGCAGTGATTGCAGTTTTAGGCTTATTCGTTCCTTTGGTATTAAATTCTACATATATATCGATAAATCCGGTTTTCCAGCTATTTTTAGCGGTAAATGCTTCAGTTACTCAAGCGTCTTATACCTCATTTTTAGGCATAATGATTCTCATCTTAATAATTCTTTTAATCTTTGGAATCCTTCTTTTCGTTTTCCGAGTGTTGAGTGTACTTCGCTTGGATGATTGGGCCTCGGAATTATTGGCTCAATACGGACCTAATATGGCTGAGATCAAAGAAGGCACCAATTTGATTAAATGGGGAGTGATAATTGCCATCATTCCTATTGCTAGCTCGGTTTCTACTATAGTAACTCTAATAGGATTTACAAAGGCTGGAAAAGCCATTGAAAATACTTTTGCCGGTGGTGGTTTTTCAAGTGGATCAGAATTCGCTTCGTATACCTCACCTGCTCCAGGAACCTTGGGAACATCAGGAACCCCTAGTGGGCCAAATGCTTCTGGAACTACTATACCCTCCACTTCCCTTCCACAAACCAACGGAGCTCCTTTAGAATTAAGATGTCCGTATTGTGGTGCGCTTATTCCATCAAAAGATGCTAAATTTTGCGGCGTTTGTGGAAATGCATTACGCTAGACAGGTTTAAATACCTTTCTTTTTTATTTATTTATTTTAACCTTATGATCTCTCCTATTTTTGATTTTCTTCCTTAATTTACTTTCTCTCTTGATAAGTAACTTTAAAGCAACTTATTCATCCATTGGTTTATTCAACAATTCATCTAGCGGAATCTTTTTTATCATTAACTTTCATAAATACAATAGATGATGTAATCTAGGTTCTCTTAAGTTATTCCCCATTAAATATCAACACTACAAATTATGAATATTATTGATATTATCTAATCCGATGGTGATTCATTTGGCTGAAGATCAAACAAAATTCAGAAAAGAAGTCATTTCTTATTATCGCAGAAACGTTTATGATTATCAAGGTGAAGTGCTCGAATGGATTCCGAGAAATAAAACACGTATTCTTGATATTATGAAAGAAAATTTCAAAGATCACTCACTCACTGAAATTGAACGGGTGTTAAACGAATATTACTCAAATATGTGAACACAATATTTTTTCTTCCTTTTCATACCTATTTCTTCCTATTTTTCTCTTTTCCAACCTATCTCTCTCTTTTCTTACTTAGTTATCTCCATTTTCTTTTATTCTATACGGATTTATAGATTTCCTAACGCTTAACTTCAAAAAAAGCATAAAAAATAAAATCTTGATTTAAAGAAAACGAAAATTCAGCAGATCAAGCTAATTTCATTCCGGGTTTAATTTTTGCCTTATATATTGGATCTGGCTTCAATAACACAGCTGAATTATCAGCATCCACCGCTAACAAAAAGCCCTCAGAATTTAAACTATCTAACTTCAAATTCGTAGCAATCAACACGAATTCCCCTATTAAATCTTCAGGTTTATACCATTCCTTGATTGCAGATATGATTTTCCGGGGCTTTTCCTCACCCACATCTACTTTTAATTCCAACAAAGACTCTGAATCCGATATTTCATGGCATTCAAGAACTTTACCCAGTTTAATATCCAAATCATGAAATTCTTTAAAACTTGACATCAAAATTCATCCCACACTTTTTTATTGAGAGATACACCTTAAGATAATAAAGGAATTTAGCTTAATAAAACTATTTTGCGGGGCAACTTTCCATGGCAAAATATTTCAAAATAAAGCAAATATACCCAAAACAGCATTTTGTTGAATTATGAAGAATATAACTTCCCAATATTCAACTTGTTCAACCATTACGTTGTATATCCAAGCAATTGTTGATCCTTTGGTGCTTGGTGTTATTGTAAACCACCAATAATACTACAAATTAACGGATTTAGAATTTAGAAAATCAAATGAAAATTAAAATAAAAAAATTTAATTGCGACGAAGAATGTATTGACTGCCAATAATCCAATCCTTAACTTAAATAACCAGCAAGTACACATGTTTCTCCCAATTCGACTCTAAAGCTAACTACTTAATAATGTCGCCCACTAAATACCTATACTACCTTCGAATCTTCGATTTTTCCCCCAATTTTATCTCCCGCCGCCCAGGAAATTATAAGATCTGCATTCTGTCAGATTCTCCTTTTTGTCGCAATCATTATAGATCCAACCAAATCTGATTCAATCTTTGCCCCATTCCCCCCAAAGCTTTATATACTTACTCTACCATATATTATTTAGATTGTGATCCCTTACTCATCCACACCGTTATACAAATTACACACGATGAGTCCCACAATCAAATGAATAATTAAATGCGGAGAAAGATTATTATGGCAAAGAAAAGAAGAATTTTTGCATGGTCTCCTTTGCGCGCCTTGATGAAAAGCGCTGGAGCCGAAATTGTATCTCGTGAAGCTGTCGAATCCTTGCTCTTCTACTTAGAAGATCGAGCGAAAAAATTAACCGAAATGTCCTTGAAATTCGCGAAACACGCAAAGCGAAAGAAAATCACGAAAGACGATATGGGTTTAGCCATCGAGTACTACCACTAAACGTCGTATAGGAGAAAAACCCTTTTTTTCAATCTTAAATAAGAAGTGAACAATAATGGCAAAGAAGAAACGTTTATTCGCCTGGTCACCTTTGCGTGCTCTTATGGCGAGTGCTGGGGCTGAGATAGTCAGCAGAGATGCAGTGGAGGTTCTTTTAGATTATTTAGAGAAGAGAGCGAAGATGTTGACTGAATCGGCTATAGTTTTTGCGAAGCATTCGAAACGGAAGAAAGTTTCGAAAGGCGATATGGAATTAGCAATAGAGAATTTATAAAATTTAAAGAGCGGAATAAGCCCGACCTATTAGGTTTGGGAGTTTTTTTTCCTTTCCTTTTTGAGCAGAAATTTCAGTTTCACATTCATCTTTTAATTTATTTTCATTTTGAAATTTTAAAATTTTTGGCATCGTGCGATTCGGCTTGATGCGAAAAGCATCCTAATATTTATCCCATATTTATATTGAACTTAATAATTTGATTTTAAAATCTAAATTCAAATATAACTACAAAATCAAATGTTTTAAATACGTTGAATTCTAGACAAATTATAGTAGAAAATATTTTATGAATTTAAATTTGTAAAATATTTTATACATTATTACAAAAACTAATCTTTTTTTACTATTAAGTAAAATTTATTAGGATTCGTTATGTTTTTATTTTAATCGCCACAACAAACATAACAACAGAGATAAGAAGAAAATGCGAGAAATTCAAGAGGGCAATGAGGTTAAATTGCTTGAGAGGTTATTTCAGACCAGTCAATTTCATGAAGGGTTAAAACTCTGCCAAGAAATGTTGCAAGATCAACTTCTTTCTTCAGCGGTCAAACAAAAAGTCGCCATCTTCAAGCTACGATTTTTAGAAAAACTGGAATATTATGAAGAGGGAATAAATAGTGCCCATGATCTCTTGAAAACTCCACCTGTGCTAAAAAATTCTCTATATCGAACAGACATATTGATTGAGTTAACCAAATTGTATTTTTCAAGTGGTCAAATTAAGTTGGTGATTCGAACCATCCAGCGTGCCGAGGAATTACTCTATCATAATAAATCCATAGAAACTGAAGAATTAGAGCAGAAAATGGCGGAATTAGTCCTCTTAAGGGGAGGATATGAATGGCAACAAGGGGAACTTGAAAATGCTTTGTTTTTCTTCAAATTTAACTTGGAGCTTCGTCGAAAATACAACCATCTTCTCGATTTGGCTCATGCACTAAATAACGTAGGAGTAATTTATAATGCAATTGGTAATCTTTCTAAAGCATTGACTTATTTGAAGGAAGCTTACACGGAATATGAAAAAATAAAATCAACGCGCGGAATATCAAAAACGGGCTACAATATCGGAGCAATTCTAATTCAAATGGGAGAATTGGATGAGAGTTTGGAATATATGCGTAAATCCCTACAAATAGATGAAAAAGATAATTATCATGAGGGAATTCGTGTCGCTTTGCAAAATATGGGAGAAGTTTACTGGCATAAAGGTCAGTATGATAGGGCACTAGAACTGTTAACAAAATGTATGTCGATGGTGGAAGAAAAAGACCAACATTTTGAGATGAGTGAAGTTTATATCCCGTTAATTGCAATCCATATTGAACAGAATAATGAATCTGCAGCCTATCAATGTTTGACCAAATTATATAGAATTTATTTTAATAATCCCAATAAAGTGATTGCACAACGTTATTGGCTGGGAAAGGGAATGTTTTTTAAATATCTGGACACTCATCAATCAAGGATAAAAGCAGAATACTATCTAACTCAAATTATACAGGATGAAATGCGTTATTTTGACATCACCGCCATGGCTATGGTGGAATTAACCGATTTATATTTAGAAAAAATGAAAAAAGATAGCACAAGTAAAATGCCATCTTCCTTAAGTCGTGTTTTGGAACAAATGATCACCTTAGCCCTGCATAATCATTCGTATTCCATGACTGCAGAAGTCTTATTGTTGAAAGCTAAACTGATTTTCTTGCAAGGTGAAATAGGACATGCTCATGAACTACTTCAGAAAGCAATTCGTCTTGCAGAAGAACATGATTTGGAACGAATTCACGTAAAAATTATTCAAGAATTAGATGAGTTCTTAGAAAAAAGTGCATTTTGGCAAGTCGAACTAATAACTGGAGATCAAAATCCTAACAGCAAGATCTCTTCCAACCAATATAATACTTTGAAAGAACAAATTAAGTCTATTTTTGCTCCAGATCAATCAGGAAATTCAGCTTCCACGAATTTAAATTCATTATCTTCATTATCTGGCATAAATAGAGAATCCATCAAACCCGAATGCTTCCTTTTAATTAGTCCACAAGGCCGGGTTATTCTTCAAACACCTTTTCATTCTAAATGGGAAGCAGATTCACTGTATTTCAGTATTTTTCAAATCAATCTAATGGGATTTCTGCAAGATTTTGTTGCAAAGGGAATTGACATCACCAGTTATGAAGGTGTAAAACTTCACTTTTTCAAGATAAAAGAAATTATTGGATGTTTCATTTATCAAGGACCGCTATCTATCGCAGTTAAAAAAGTAGAAGAATTATTACCTCGAATTGAGGAGTATTATCCCAGATTAACGCAATTTAAAGAATTCGAAGCACAACAGCGTGGATTTATGAATTTATTACAGCAAGAATTTTATTTTTTGATTACCAGCTTGAGTAGTGCCTAAATAGTGTCTAAATGGAGCAAGAATATTGTCTGAATAATGAATAGTGCTTGAATTGTGCATAAATTCTTTTTTTCAATTCAATATATCTTAATTTTCTTTTTCTACTGGTTCTCATACATTCTCAATCTTTTTATCAGAATATTTTTCAACTTTTTCTTCTTTGAATTCCCTCCATGTCACTTCTAAGGGATCTCTCGGCGGAATCCGATTATATTTATATTTTGGATAACCTACAACAAAAACACTCCACGGAAAATAGCCTTTAGGAATACCACAAAATTTTCTGATTTTTCGAAGTCTCATCATGACTTCTTGTGCAATACCAATCCAACATGTTCCCAATCCTAAGCTTTCGGCCGCTAACATTCCGTAGGTGGTAATAATCCCACTATCACAGCCGGCTAAATTACCGTATTTAGGAGAATAAATAATAACAACACACGGTGCATCAAAGAAAATTGGATCTAATCCAGCTTTAGAATTGGTCAGAAGACGATTTATAGAATACGAAATCCGATGATCGTATAATGTGCGCCTAAGAGGTGTGAGAAGGAGTAATTTTCGGATAAGCCAATTTTGGGTGATTTTCTGAGTGATTGCAATCGCATAAATAATTTGCTTAGATAGAAGTTGTATTTCTTTTTTATCTGTGATTACCAATAATTTCCAATTACGAGCATTTCTTGCGCTGGGAGCATAGCGCATGGTGCTTAAAATCTTTTCAATAAGGCCATAAGGTACTTTTTTAGATGAAAAATGCCGAATCGAGCGCTTGTTCCGAAGGAAATTATCTAAAGAATTATATGAAGGCTTCATTTCAAGAAAATTGGGAGGAATCGGAGATGATTTAAAATCTCCTTGATATATAATACAGTTTACAGGACAAATTGCTAAACAATGACCGCATTGGATGCATAATTGATTAGGATCCGCGAAATTAATCTGAGTAGACCCATCTTGAATAATATGCGAAAACAGTTGAGAAGGACAATCAACCACACATTTTTTACAATTAATACATTTAGAATAATCGATTCCGGTAATCTGCATCGTGTTATATATAATTAGATTAGATTCTTTATATTTATTCTCTTTTAATTTTTTTTCACCCAAAATTGTACTTTCCTAAGTCATTAGTGGGATGACATTCCACTATTACATTGTAATATGATTCTGTGGTCACCCCTTTGGTGCATGGTTGTATTGCAAATCCCACAATACTTTTAGATAATGATGAAAGTAATATTTAGGGTAAAAAGAAAAGAAAAAATTGATGATTTTCAGATGATTTTTCTATACTTCTAATCATACTTAGGTCGTTGTAGATGTTTTTTCGGCTACTTTCTTGGCTTTCTGCAATGCATAATATTCATCCTTCATCAAATCCAAAGCTTTCACCAATGCAGTGGGATTTTGAGCACGGGTACGATACTGCTTTCTAATCACATCCAGCATATAGCGGGGGTAGAATTTCTCGATATAGAAATCACTTACCAAACAGTAATATTCATTCCCTTTATCATCTTGAAAAACTGCAATCATCCGATTCTCCCAGAATTTCTTCAAAGACTGATCTAAATCTTCTACTCCTTTTTTCCTGAGCTTCTCCAAATCGTTACGAGTTACCATGGCTTCTCTGAGGAGTTTAAGAATTTCATAGCACTGCGGATCCAGCATAATATTTTGGATTATTTCTAAATTATCCTTATCGGAGGGAACGTAGTTCAGGAAGAAATTTCGAACTTCCTTGAGATAAGAATCCTTGAGAGAGGAAGGCAAATGCCGATCTTCGGGATCTTTGATAAGATTCTTCGGAGGATAGCGTAACATCATTATATCTTGACCCAAAAAGATCATATCAGAAGAAAGCCCCTTTACGGATGAAATTTGAATCAATCCTACTTGAATCATACTCGTGAGAACATTTTCGACATCCACAAAGCCATCCCGGTATTGATCCTTCAACCAGATTGCAATTTCAGATTTACTGACGGTAGCTTCCTCTCGTAGACGCTGTAGAATCATCCGTTTGATTTCACTTTCGTATTGCATGCAAAGTCGCTGTTCTTCGGTAAGAGTGGGGAAAACAGACAGTCGTTGAAAGAGGGGAGGAAGTAAAGCGTCAAAATTTCCCGAATCCAAATTTGCAACAATCTGTCGCGATACTTCAACCAGCATCTCTTCGTAAACATCTCCATCTTCTTCGGCAGTTAGAAGTAATATAATATAAACCGCCGATTCAGGGCCTGTGTAATAAGAAGCTAAGTTGATGGCGCCCGCAGTAATAGAAACCAACCCAGGTTCGCCGGTGAATTCATGCTGAGAATACAGCTGCATCAAAGTTTTTTCCTGGATGGTTACTTCGCTGGGATATGTCCCCAGAATTTCCACACCCATCCGTTCATCCCAGTGCATTAACACTATTCCAGTAGGCATTTTAGACACCTCCTAATTCTTCTTCAGAAGAAACTTCTTTGCTTGATTTTCCACCTAAGATGGAAGAAGGATCAATATCCAACATTTCCCAAGCATCTCCCAACCTTTCGATGATTTCATCGCTGATAGATAATGTGAGATCCTCATCAGAAATCGGTTTATCACCGGAGATCAACTTCTTAGTGCGGTCAATCTGCTTAATAATCAATGGAATTCTCGCATAGCGAATGTATCGGGTTGTTCCCGCAATTGCCACCGCAATCAAAGCCACACTGCCTCCGATGTAGACAAAAATTTTGGGTACTCCAACATTTCCGATAGTAAATTCTGGAGGAGTTACTGATATAGTAATATCAAAAGGTGCAATCGTGTAATTGGCTTTAGTCACAGTAATGGTGGCAGTATCGGTAATTGCAGCCACTAACGCATTATATTCTTCGGAATTGGTATCAATAACATAACGATAGACTCCCGAAGTGTTAGTTTCCGGAATTGAAATATCCTTTCCTCGGTAATGCATTGTAACAGTAGCACCAGTGAGCGGAGCATTATCGACCGGGTCGGTCAAGTTAAATTCGATTACAATTAAGTTTCCTTCCGGCGTTTCAGCCACCTTAGAAGAAATTTGATCCCCTAATTCCACAACCACCGGTCGTTCTTTGATGATGAGTGTTATGGTAGCAGATCGGGTGACAAAGTTGGTTTTACCGATGTAAATCGCAATTAAATACGTTCCCACCGGTTTGCTAACGGTATTAAAATCTAACCGATAAAGTCCATTATTCATGTCTGTCAGCAATCCCGAATGAGTACCTGAATCATCTTCCCATTCATAGTATTTAGTATTTGCCCCAGTAATTGCTGTTGTATCCACTTCATTATAGGAAATATAGAAGAAATGGCTGGTACTGACATTAATCTCCACATCTTCCCTTAGGAAAATCGTGTTGTTGATCCGAGTCTGCACCGGTAAAATTACAAGATAGAAGGTAATCGTTTGAGATATGTATTGATATTTCTCAGCTGTGACATAAATAGTGTAGCTACCCACACCCAAGAAATCAGTAGAATTCAAAGTTATGGTATATTGACCAGTTGTAACATGTGATAATGTTCCTTCTAAGCCAGCCTGCTGTCCTACCGTAAATGAAACTAAACCATCGGTAATTCCTAGTGTACGATAGGTGTCTGTAAACTGGACTGATAGGTCCAGAGTATCCCGCCAATTGATAGTATAGTTGGTCTGAGTGGTGGAGAAACTGGTAGGTATCACCAAAACTTGAATGGTCAATACCAACTGCTGGGTTTCATACTGATTCTTCGTGGCAGAAATTCTGAAATTATAGGTACCGGCTTGACCGAAATCAAGCGACTTCAGATCAAAGGTATATAATCCATTGTTTTGACTGGTAAGATAGCCGGAAGATACCGCCAGAGAAGCAGAATAGTAGGAAAGCGTTGCAGTTCCGATTCCCACTGGAGAACCAATGATATTTTCGAACGAAACGGTCAGGTTTATTGTTTCTTCCCAATAAAGTGTAATCGTATCATTTGTATAATCCGAAGTAAGCTGGGTGGGAATCTTCAAAATGGTTACCGTTATCACCAAGGTTCGGGAAGCATATTGGGGTTTAGATGCCGAAACTTCAAAGGTATAGGTGCCGGCTTGGCCGAAATTTAACGATTCTTGAGGTAATACATATGTACCGTTGTTTAAATTGCTGAAAACTCCAGAATCTGAATAATCCCCGGTACCGCTAACCACATAACTGATAATGGCACCTGAATCTATGGCTACAGGATTTTGCGAATCGTAAACATCGAAATAATCCACCGCTAATGTGAAATTCATTTCCCAGTAAATAGTAACTTTGGATGCATTTGAGGTAAAATTAACCGGTCGGATACCTATATCGATATTGATTACCAGAGATTGAGTCTCATACTGATTTTTAGTGGCGGTGATTACAAATGAATAGGTTCCATTCGTGCCAAAATAGGTAGTGTTGAATTCAATAACATAGGCATCGCTTGTGATCGAATTTTCAATAGATCCACTATATTCAGGGTGTCCAGTAACCGTATACGTAACCGAACCATCCGTGATGTTGAGCCCGTTATCTTCATCGAAATAAACCACCGATATCGAAAAGTTGTCATTCCATGCCACTGAAATCGTATCACTCGATGTTGTCAATGTAGTGTTAATTACTGCAATATTAACCGAAATTGAAATAGTCTGAGTCTGATACTGGCTTAGTTGGGCAGTTATTAGATATGTATAGGTTCCAGCTACAAATTGGCCACCTTC
>CAYRPF010000035.1:0-12469 GCA_964426185.1 uncultured archaeon
GGACCCCTTGCTGTCAAGGGTCCCATCAGGCCAACTTTTGCCTTTCCACTCTTCACCGGATTTCTGTCCCGGTTGAGTTGACCTTAGGGTAGCTTGGATATCTTTTCCAAGCTCTGGCGCCCCACCGAAACTGCCCACCTGCACCTGTCCTCGCAAGCGACTTGCAAGTTAGACATGCCCCAATACAAGGCTGGTGTTCCATTGTCGCTCCGCTATACCCGAAAGCATAGCATCGACGCTCCCAGCTACACTCTGCATGTATCAGAGTATGTCAAGAACAAGCTGCAGTAAAACTCCATGGGGTCTTCTCTTCCCAACGGTGCGTGACGGACCGTTCGCCGTCCTGTAGGTTCACGGAGTAGGATGTTGGGACAGTTACCACCGCGTTGGTCCGTTCATGCACGTCGTTACTTATACGACAAGGCATTTGGCTACCTTAAGAGAGTTATAGTTACTCCCGCCGTTTACAAGAGCTTATTCCGGTTGGACCCGGTTTTGACTGACTTGCACTGGGCAGGATTCACTTTCTGTACACAACCTTTCGGTCTTGCAGAAAGCTATGTTTGTATTTAACAGTCGGGTGATACTAGTTATTGCAACTTAGAGCCCCCCGCTTTCGCAAAGGCTCCAAGCAAGCGTTCTTCCGAAGGTTCCGCTCCATTTTGCCGATTTCCCTAACAACCCGTAATTCCACACGCCTGAGGCTTCTCACCTTGGGCACACCTGTGTCGGTTCTGGGTACGTCTTAGAAGTTCGTTGAAGATTGGCTTTTCATTGAGAATTGGAGTCGTCTCGAACCGCCCACAATAAGGCGGCTATTCATGCTTTTGTCTGGTTCTCGCCGCAAAGGCACACCCCAGAGGTATACATTTAAACGGGACCGACAATCCCGCTCGAACTATCCACTTCTGTCACCAATCCCCCGTTCGTCGCCGAATACCTAACTTCCAAGTACAGAAATATAAATCTGTTTCCCTTTCGGTCAAGACGGTTAAGAATGACCTTAGGAACGACTAACTCTTGGCTAACGACGTATTGCCAAGAAACCCTTGGCCTTTCGGCGGATACGATTTTCACGTATCTCAGCTGTTACTACTGCCAGGATCTGCACTGGAGCACGATTCATCCGATTTCACAACCGGACTTTATCTCATGCCCCACGCCCCTCTACCGGATCATACTCTTTACTGAGTATGCCCCCCGGTATCGGTGGTAGACTTGAGCCCCGTCCATTTTCTGGGCCATTTTTCTTAGCAAATGAACTGTTACGTACTCATTGTAGGGTGGCTGTTTCTGAGCCTACCTTTTTGCTGTCTTCGAAAAATGACGCCATTCGGTTTAACACTTAGTCTACACTTTGGGACCTTAACCGAGGTCTGAGTTGTTTCTCTCTCGCTACCCACGCTTACCGCGGGTAAGCCGTCTCCCATAGTCTACAAGGATTGCAGCTTCGGAGTTTAAGAAGCCGGCGAGGATTTTACTCCCCGTACCAAGCGAATTAGTGCTCTACACCACAATCACTCTCGTATGAGGCCTGCCTTTGAGCAGCTTCGAGGGGAACCAGCCATCCTCGGACTAGATTTGGCTTTTCCGCCTAGACCCAGTTCAACTCAACGAATTGCACGTCAGAACGATATCGGACCTCCATGCGGGTTTCCCCGCACTTCGCCCTGACCAGGCCTAGATCGTCCGACTTCGGGCATTACATCAGTGACTATAGGCGCTTTCACACCGCATTCCTCACTTCAAAAGAAGTTGCGAATGTATCGGTTTCCCTGCGACTCCGGGGGTGATCCCCTTAATCTCGCCACTAACATAAGCTCCCTGGCTAATGTTTCGAGAATAAAGAAGCAATCCTGATCCGCTCATCTCGTTACCACACTCACGTGTACGAACTTCGATAAGCATTATTTCTTTCAGACTGCTTCACTCTTCACTGCATAGTTTCAGGCACTTTTCACAACCATTCCTGGGTGCTTTTCATCTTTCCTTCACAGTACTAATGCGCTATCGGTCTTAGGTTATATTTAGGCTTGCCTGTCGGTACCAGGCACATTCACACGGAACAACCATCCCGCGCTACTCGGGATACTCGCCATAAGCCTTGTGATTTACGTTTACGGGACTGTCACCCTCTATGGTCTAACATTCCAGAAAGGTTCAACTTCTTCACGGAGGCTCGACACGAGTCCACACTCCACATCTCCGCCGACTTTCATCGGAGAATTCGGTTTGGCCTCTTCCGTTTTCGCTCGCCGCTACTCACGGAATCGCTATTGCTTTCTTTTCCTGCGCTTATTATGATGCTTCGCTTCAGCGCGTTCCCCTCCCCTGACGGGGATGGAAAGGCATTACCCTAACCATGATGTCACATTCGGGAATCTCCGGATCAACGGTTACGTGCACCTACCCGGAGCTTATCGCAGCTTGTCACGCCCTTCTTCGGATACTAAGCCGAGACATCCACTATGCAGCGTAGGCGTATGGACCTTAATCAGGAACGAGCCCTGATTGCTTATCAGAGACGAAATGTCTCTAACTACTCCATTACGCGTTATCTTCCATAAAATTACGGTTTTTTGGTATAAAATTATATATTAATAGGGAAGAGCTATTGAAATCATACTACATTATTCAAATTGACTCAAAAGAATCAATTGAACAAAATTTTGCCATGGGACCAATGCACATGCATAAGCATGTTGAGTAAAGCAATTGGACACTATTCAGACATTCTAATCTTTCGATTAGTGCTCAAAAGAGCAAATGCATGAATCGTTCATATGTTTTACCCAAATACCCAGATGTTTCAGATATGATGCTTTCGGCAATGATTGTCAAAGCATTATCCAATATTAGAGGGTATTGAGTTGGTAAAGTGCTAAGTCAAGATGACTTTGCACAAACTATCTAAGGTTATACTCCTATTTAACCTTTATTTTCGAGTTTAGGCAAAATTTAAATAGAACGATGCGGAATTCGTGCGAAGAATCATCAAATTTAAGATTTACGTCAAGAATTTCTGACTCCAACCAACCAATTTCAGTAATAACAGAAATGTAAATTGATTCTTTTCTTGTAATTATCACAAATCATGTCTTTTACATCTTTGAAAATTGAGAATTTTTGAGATCTTTTTTATTAATATTATATTTTGGTTAGATTTCTGAGATTATTTAAGATCTATTAAATATTATTCAATTTCTTCTAATCTTACAAAAAATGGTTTCAACTACGACTGATTTAGATCTATTTAGGAAGACACGTTTTTGGATAGCATTTTGCTATTCCAATATTTATGGCATTCAGGAGTATAATATTTTGTATACCCATGGAAATCCTATAGATTGGAATATTTCTACATAGATCAATTGGAATATCATGTATTTAGGTATCATCTCAATTATATTATGGTGTACAAAAGAACGATGGAATTTTACTTTGATAGAACTATCTTTTAAGATTATTTGTGAAGATTTTGTTTATTAGATATGTAATTGGATAGATATTGGTGAATTTCCATTCTTTGCGGCTGATTGGAAAATTTTGAATAAAAAAGTGATTAAATTCTCATTTTATTCTATATCGTTCATTTTTTGAAAAACTTTGTAAAGAGCTTGAGTTCCGAGATTTTCCCAACCAAGTGCCATTGCACTCATATAGAACTGGTAAGCTAATGCAAGACTAGGCAATGATAGTTTCATATGTTGTGCTTCTTTTAAGGCGATCCCCATATCTTTTACAAAATGCTTGATAAAGAATCCAGGATCAAAATCATCTTTTACGATTCTACGTCCTAAATTATTAATAGACCAAGATGCTGCTGCTCCTTTTCCAATCACTTCAATCACTTCTCCTAAATCATTACCAGCTTTATATGCATACAGTAAAGATTCAACCACACCAACCATAGTAGAGGCGATTAAGATTTGATTACTCATTTTCGTGTGTTGTCCTGCACCAGCTGCTCCCATATATTTAATATTTTGACCTATTATTTGAAAAATAGGTAAAATTCGATCAAATGCATCGCGATCTCCACCAACCATTATTGCTAAAGTAGCATTACGTGCTCCAATATCACCTCCAGAAACCGGAGCATCTAACGAAAGACTAGCATTTTGATGTGCTGATTCTGAAATTTTCTGAGCTAATTGAGGTTCAGAAGTGGTCATATCCACCACAATACTACCTTTTTTGATACCTTGAAAAATACCACTATTGGAAAAATAAACATCTTCCACATCATGGGGAAATCCAACCATAGTAAAAATAATTTCACTTTGTTGGGCTACCTTTTGAGGAGATTCACACCATCTAGCGCCAGCTTCAATCAATGATTGCGCTTTATATTTTGAACGAGTAAAAACATTCAATGAAAAATTTGATTCAATCAAATGCTGGGCCATTGGAGCACCCATTACTCCTGTTCCGATCCAACCAATTTTAGCTTTATTTAGATTTCTATTATCATCTGGATTTAGTTTTTCCATTATTATTATTATCGTTCGTCTCTTATTTTGAATTTTTCTTGTTTTCATCTAAGTTAATTTAATTCAGAATTCATCGAATTCTTGCTTCCTTCTTCCCATGTTTTTCTTATTAAATAGTTCTTTTCTTTGGCTAAAAATATCATGAAGTAGTTTATTTAAATAGTATATAAATCCTAAAAACACTACGCCTAAAATGATAAGTCCAACAAGAAGGACATTTTACCTTTCCACTTTAACAAAATACCATACTATATAAAAAATAAGCATCCCAAAACTAAATAAATCTATAAAAGCACCGATAAGAATCATTAAAATTTTTTCTATATTTGTCATTGGTCCTGGTTGATATTTTCGAATCTTTGGCATGCCACGAAGAGCACAACATTTCAAAAATTTACCCTCTTTTTCATAATAAGGGAAATTTGAGCACAGTAACCATGGTTCAATAAATAAAAAATTCAAAATATTTGAAACTATATATAAAATAACGGGCAATCTAACGATAAATTAAATTTAAAACAGTAAATTTCCAAGCAAAATCTGCCTTAAATCGACATATTAATTTCTCACTCAATTTACACTCTTCACAAGGGAAATTTGGAAAATTAGTATGGAAAATTTTTGAAGAAAATTCAAGGCTTTTAACCGATAAATCAAAGATGTTTAGAAACCGAGCGATTTAAGTTTTTTAACATTAATTCTAAGAATTCTGGAGAGATTTCTCCAAGTTCAATGATGCAATCTAGTGAAATTTGGTCAATTCTTTGATTATCGTTTTTTCCAGTAAGAAGTAAGTAATGAGGATTCTTCAAAATCAAGTCGGCAATCTTTTGCAAAGAAACTTCTAATTTTTCTGTAAATGAAATATTTTGAGTAACCAGAATTAAGAAAAATCGATTTTCTTCACAAGTAATTATTTGAAATGCACAAAATTGACTCTTTTCATTTTCTAACAAGAGAAATCCATCAATATTAAGCCCAATATAATTTGCATATATTTGCATTATCGTTGCTTTGGAGATCTCTACTGTAGAAGGCCATTTGCCTAAAATTTTCGGCCCGGCTCGCTCATCCCAGAAAATGAAGCTGATCCCCAAAATTAATGGTTTCTCCTTTTTAGTATCGATAAGAATAGGATTAATTTCTTGAGAATGTTGATGAAAAAGTCGAATTAAATAGCGCTTTCGTGAACGGGCTAAATTTCTATACCACCGATAGCGTCTTCCGTGAAACTCAAATTCTAAAGGCATATTTGGAGGACGTAGAATAGCAGCCCGCTTTTTTCTGGTCATTATATCAATGCAGAAATTATAAGAATTTAAACCTTCATAATTTTCATATCAGCAAGATTTTAATAATTCTATTGGGTCTAAATTTCAAATGTTAACCATCGTTTTTGATTTTCGTGACTTCCATTTCAAAAAAAGACATAAAATCACAGATACTTTGGTGGAAAGAATATCTTGAAACTCTGAGAATTCCACCGTTGCCAGAAATTCCTAGGCAACTTTCATTTCTTCGAAAAATTCCTAAAAAGGGGGATAATTGAGAAAAAAGAAGATAGACTCGATTGGATCACAAAAGAAGAGTTATTAGAATTATGCCATCAGTGGTTGGAAGAATATGCAGTTCCTTGGGAGATAAAATTTTGCGAAAGAAGAATGCATATTGAAGAAAAAAGATTTTTACTTTAATGTGGTATAAATTGCCTTAAATTGCATCCCATTTCTTCTCAGCACGTAGTTTTTCGATGATTTCCAAAGCACATTTCTTTAAATCCATGTAGTCCGTTTTAGCAACACGATTTAGTGGAATTTCACCTGGATTAAGAATTTCAATGTGACTGGGTCGTTTGTACGCAGCCAATTCTTTTAATTCATTTTGAATTTCTTCCACGGTCAGTTCTATCCCAGGATCAGATTTTTCTACAAACGCCATTATAGCTTCGGTAAAAATTTCATGAGGAACTCCGACTACTGAAACATTTCCTACCTTCTTGGGAAATCGCCTTTGAATGAATTCTTCCACTTCACTAGGAAATACGTTATATCCCTTGGGTTTAATCAATAATTTAGCTCGTCCAGAAAAATGTAACCCTAATTCATCATAGTAACCTAAATCACCTGTATAAAGTATTCCATCTTTAGAAATTGTCTTTTGGGTGTTTTCTTCATCATTTAAATAACCGAGAAATATTTGGGGACCTGAAAAACAAATTTCTCCCACTTCACCTGGTTTTTTTTCTTCACCTGCATAGCCATCAAGTTTCATCGGTTCACGAATACTAATGGGGCAAAGAGGCATATCAAACCCAACAGAATTTAAAATATCATCCACAGTGCCGTCCAAAGGAGTGTATGTAACAAAACCTGCCGTTTCAGTTAATCCTAAACCCGTTCCAAATTCGGGTGCCATATGAGAGAGCTGCTCCAAAAATTTTCGTGTTACCGCTTGCCCCCCATAAAGAGCGAATCGTAAGGATGATAGATCATATTGGTTATAATTTGGAAGACGCCATTCCATTGCAAATAAGGCGGGAATTTGACCCATAGCGGTTGCTTTATACTTTTGGATAGCATCCAAACTGTGTTCTGCATTGAATATATGTAATATAAGTGCAGTCCCGCCACCGTAAAGAGTAGTCGCCAATTGTTCGGTGGTACATCCAACATGAGAAGGAGGAAGGTTGACCAGCATTATATCTTTGTGGGTTAAATCAAAGGCAACAGCCAGTCCAATATTTTGAATGAGGATGTTCTCACTGCATAACAACGCCGGTTTTGGGTATCCGGTTGAACCCGTAGTAAAAATAATAAGAATAGGATCGCGACGACTTACTTTTTTTTGTGCCTTTCGAACAGTTCCTTTAAGAATGCCATTAAGTACGTAATTTTTTTTTATCCCCTTGGCAAATTCACTAATTCCAATTGCACCAGAGACAATTAAATCCAATTCTTTTTGAAATTGCACGATAAATCTGCATGGACCACCATTTTTAACACTATATTTTTCATAAATATGAGTAATAATTGGGCGAAAATCCGCCACATCCGTTTTTCCTAAAGTGAAATACGCCCTTGGCTGCATTTTTTCAAAACACTGATCCACTTCATCTACTTTTAATCGTAAATCCAAAGGAGCAATAATTGCACCAATTCGGAAACACGCATACATTAAATAAATATGTTCTTTCAAAAGTGGTAATGAGGTCGCAACGACATCTCCTTTCTTCAATCCCATTGCAAGCAATTTAGCAGCAAATGCTTTTGTAGCAGTAGCAAATGATTTCCAGTTAATTTTTTCACCTGTATTATATTCGATGATGGATATATTTTTGGGAATTTCTCTCGACCATCTATCTATCCAATCAAACATCCGTGGAAACTTCTTTAATTCTTCATATCTATCTAGGCAGATTTGATTTTTGTTAGGTTCACGCAATTTTATCATTTATTTTATGAAACGAATTCTTTTAAATGATATGGTCATGTCATCTCAGTACAAATTAGTTTTAAATGACAAAAAGTAGTAAAATTTCACATTACCAATGTTGCTATCAGAAATAATCCCCGAATTTTTACTTGCAAAAGAAGTGGAAGAAGGTTGCTCTTTGAATACTATTAAGGGATATAAGCATGATCTCTCACTATTGATGAAATGCATTGAGGATCAACCAATAGAGAAAATCCAGAGATTTCACATTCGAAAGTTTTTAAGCAAACTACATCAAAAAAATTATACCAAATCTGGTTTAGCCCGCAAAATTGCTTGTTTAAAATCCTTTTTCAGATTTTGTGAAGAAAATGATATATGCGAAAAAAATCCGATGAAATCCATCAAAAATCCAAAAATACGCGCCGAAGAGGCATTACCAAAATACCTCTCACAAGAAGAAATTCAAGATCTACTAGATTATTTAGCAGGACCTTTTCATACTTCATACGACCCCCGAACGCGCCTAAGGATATTAGTACGCTTAATGTATGCTACGATGGCGCGGATTAGTGAAATCTGCAGTCTACAAATTCAAGATATAAATCTGAAGCAAAAGACAATAAAAGTTCGGGGAAAGGGAAATAAAGAAAGATTTCTCCCTTTAGATCAAGATACCACTCATTTATTATCAGAATTTTTAGAAAATCGGTTTTTAGAAGGAGCTGAAAAAACCTCTCCCCTTTTTGTTAATGTATATAATAAACAGCTCAAACCCAGAGTTGTTCAAAAAGATTTACAAAAAATCAAACAAACACTAAGTTTTCTACAAAATAAAAAATTCACGCCGCATATTTTACGTCATACCGGAGCGACCCATCTTCGTCAAAATGGGATGGATTTGAGTGAACTGCAAGATATATTGGGGCATTCTAATCCAAATACCACCCGAATTTATGCTAAAAACGATATATCGCATCTGAAAACTTCTTATTCAAAATTTCATCCTTTGGAACACCCTGATTAAAATATTTTAAATCAGCTTAAATCAACTCTAATGAATCCCAAATTATCAAAAATAATCCTATTTTTTAAGAACAATCGTATTTTGCTTTATTTATCGAAGATGCTTCAATTAAAATTTCCAGAAAAGTATGATCTATCACTAACTGTGGAATGCGGACAAATTTTTCGTTTTTTTAAATTTGAACAATCTCCAATTTATTTCATACCACTAAAAGATAGAATTATAAAAGTAGAAGAAAAAAATCAACATACTTTGGAGATCTCCTCTAATAAAAGGGAAGGTTTGGAAGAACTGGTAAATGAATTTTTTCGAGTAAATGATGATTACCTTGCTATAATACAAAATCTTCGAATAGATAGCTTAATGGATGAAATAATTGGAAAAACCGAGAGCCTACACTTGTTAAAACAAGATCCATTTGAATGTATGAATTCATTTATAATATCTCAATTTTCTAATATCCCGCGAATTACCCAAAACTTGAATAATTTAGCAAATTGCTTTGGCAAGCGCGTTATTTTTGAGGAACATGAATTTTTTCTTTTCCCATCCCATCAAGAATTATTTTCGGTGACTGAAGAGCAATACAGAGAGTTGGGGTTGGGTTATCGTGCGAAATATTTGTACAATTTTAACCAACAACCCCCTAAGTTTTTTTTTGATAACTTCCTAACAAGAGATGCGTTGAATAACGAACTACAGCAAATCCATGGAGTAGGAGCAAAAGTTGCAGATTGTGTTCAGCTTTTTGGATTTGGCGATCTTTCATATTTCCCAGTAGATACTTGGATGCGTAAATTTATGCAAAAACACTATTTTTCAGACGAGAAAAAATCACCGAAGGAGATTAGAAAGAAAGGTCAAGAATTATTTGGAAAATGGGCGGGCTATGCTCAAGAATTCATCTATCATTATGCGCGCGTTTATGATTCTTTTTAACTCCCGATGATTTAAGCAGAAGAATTATTTAGGATACAGACATTGAACAAATCATTTATGCCATTTTCACCTAAGCTAGTCAATCAAATTCTGAATGATTTTCAGCGTAATGAAAAAATAATTCTGGGTAAGTACGGATTCTTTAGTTCGAAAGCTAAGCGAGAAAAATCCGAACCATTCGGCTACAGACCGATTTTCATCCACGATAGTGATCGGATCATCCATAGCCTATCATATGCCAGATATTTTGATAAAACCCAAGTGTTTTTCTGGATCGAAAGTGATATGCATCAGCACCGAATGTTACATGTGCAGCTAGTTTCAAAACTAGCGCGTGTGGTGGCCAGAATATTGGGATTAAACGTAGATTTGGTTGAAGCTATTGCTTTAGGACATGATATTGGCCACACTCCATTTGGACATGATGGAGAAATTATCCTCTCTGAATTATGCAAGAAGAATGGAATTGGTTCTTATTTTCATAATTATGGAAGTGTGTGGTTCTTACAAGAAATTGAAAAACAGAATTTATCGCTTCCTGTGATAGATGGAATTTTAGGACATAATGGAGAAAAACATCTCCAAAAAATCACTCTACCATCTCATGAGTTACTTTCGTGGGAAAGATTTTATCAAGAACGGGAAGATTTACGGTTTAATCGTTCTTTTAATTTACAACCGAAAACTCTAGAAGGAATTCTGGTCAGGTTTATCGATGTAGTGAGTTATATTTCTCGAGATATACTGGATGCGGAGCACTTGGGAATACTTTCTTTTAAAGATATACCGGAATCTGTTCGATCAGTGTTAGGAAATTCGAATCGAAAGATAATTAACACGTTGGTTTCTGATTTAATCTTAGAATCAAAGGATAAACCCATGATCGGTTATTCAAAAGAAATTTTTCAAGCACTTGAACGATTATATCAATTTAATTTAAAACATCTTTATCTTCATCCCGACAAAGAACGATGCCTTCCGCAACTTAAGGAAGCATTTCGGCTGTTATGGGATCATTACTTATCCGAGTTTCAACAACAAAAAGAAGATTCAAAAATATACACAGATCACATAATTTTGAATTTGAACCAGATCAAAACTAGATATCCAGAAGTTAATAATTACAATTCATATTCCTATTTGAAAAATCCAGACGAAATAATCGTGCGAGACTTTATCGCTGGAATGACGGATCAGTACTTTTGGAAATTAGTGAAAGAATTGGATCCTTCTTTGGTACTTCAACCTATTTCCATGAAATAGAATTCTCATTTAAGTTCATTTAGTCAAATATCTTTTTAACTAATAAAAGCATTAATAAAATAATAAAAGAATTAAACTTTGCAAATTTGTTGACAGAACTATGAAGCGCGTGAAGGACGACCCCAATATTGATTTACATGAATGGAAGAAAGAAAAACAATTTATATTGATATTTGGAATTTTATTGATAGCATATTTCATAATTTGGGCTGTTTTGTTTACATTGTTAGACGCACTAATTATAATGGGTTTAGCTTTTTTTATTCTGGTTCCAGCTTTTATTACCAATGGGATGATGGTTCTAGTTGGTAAGATTAAAGGAATTCCCCGATATCCTTTAGATGGAGGTAAATGTTTTTCGGATGGAGAGCGAATTTTTGGGGATGGAAAATCATGGAATGGATTTATCGGTGGATGGATCTTGGGATCTTTAATAAGTGCTCTCATTTGCTGGTGGATATTTCAATTGATTTCAATGGCAGAAGACTACAGCATGCTTACATTTATTACTCCAGAATATATTGCCAATTTCATCCAAGCAGGAATTTCATTCAAAACCTTTATTATTAGTCAAATTTTCATTGCTTTAGGAAGTCCTGTGGGTGATGCTCTAGGAAGTTTCTTCAAGCGTCGAAGGAAACGTAAGCGCGGCGAGCCTTTTCTATTTTGGGATCAAAATGATTTCATTATTATTTCAGCCCTAATAGCTATGATTTGGTATCCCTTAACTTGGTATTATTGGATTTTTCTCCTTTTAATTACCCCATTGGTAACAGCATTAGCCAATTGGATAGGTTATCTTATAAATAAAAAAGATGTGCCTTGGTAAGCTATCTTTTATTAATTTTTTATTCCCAAAACGCTCAATTTCATTCCTTTGGTCCATAATAGTTTCTCTACATAATAATTTTAAGATTGTTTGATAATTCTAACTGCAATTTAAGATTGATGGCAGTGAGAATGTTATTATAATTTGAGATTTTATCTGGATTGAAGAAATTCTCAATTATGGATCTCAAATATGACAATACTTTTTTATTATAAATATGTTTAATGATTCTTTTAGAGTTTGCTAAGAAAATTTCAATTCCCTTATTTGATAGAAAGAATTCGGCAATATTATTATAAAATTTGGGGTCAATATTTTCAAAACTTGTCCCTTGCTTTATCAGAATTTCAAGCAACTCCAAATTTCCAAGTTCTGCACTTTTTCTTATTGCAAAGTCGTTATCTAAATGTATGTCAGCGCCATTCTCAATTAAAAATTTCACAATATCTAAATTTCCGGTTTGAACACTTTTACGAAAAGCCTCAT